>NZ_CP024866.1:4994634-5125965 GCF_004136015.1 Pseudomonas sp. ACM7
TGCGTCGTCTGGCGACAATGGAAGCGGCCCTCAACGAGGGCACGTAACTTGATGCGCCTGGGGCTTAGCGAAGCTCGCGCCTGCAAATCAGCCTTCAATGGCCGAGGCCCATGGTGGAGCTCAGGCGCATCTCATATGAATCAGGCGCTGCCGAAGAAACTATGGGGTCAGCTTGGGTTAGTTTCGGTACTGGATACGATAAACCGGCTTAGCCGCATAGCTTGAACCGCCGTATACGGATCCGTACGTACGGTGGTGTGAGAGGACGGCGGCTGTAAAGCCGCCTCCTACTCGATCCGTCATCCAGATGATTTCAAGCATTGCGCATGCTGTGTAGCAGCTGCCGAGCCTGCGTTCGGCTGCGAAGCAGTCGTGAAATCAGGCGATGCGGTGTTTCAGGGAGACCGCACATACAGTTTTACGACTGCTCCGCAGCCGAACAGGGATAAATCCCCTCGCCACAAGGCAGCTGCAAAAATTGCAGGTGCGCCGCGCTCACTTGAGCAACTTCTGAAAATCCTCCACCGGCAGCGGCGGGCTGTGCAAATACCCCTGATAGAAATGACAGCCCAGCCCCTGCAAAAATTCCAGCTGCTCCGGTGTCTCTACCCCTTCGGCAATCACTTTCAATTCCAGGCTGCGGGCCATGGCAACGATGGCGCGGATGATCTCGGCGTCGTTGGGGTCGGTGGTGGCGTCGCGAATGAACGATTGGTCGATTTTCAGGGTGTCGACCGGCAGACGCTTGAGGTAGGTCAGCGAGGAATAACCGGTGCCGAAATCGTCCATGGCGAAACTCACGCCGAGTTTTTTCAGGCTACGCATTTTGTTGATGGTGTCTTCCAGGTTCTGGATCACGATGCCTTCGGTGATTTCCAGTTTCAGCAGTGAGCAGGGCAGACCGTGGCTGACGAGGCTGTGTTCGATGCGTTCGACGAAGTCGTTTTGGCGAAATTGCCGTGGGCTGATGTTGACGCACAGGCTGAAGTCCAGCGGATCGACCAGGCCTTTGGCGATCAGCTGTTTGAAGGCGCTGCAGGCCTCGTCGACAATCCAGGTGCCAACTTCCAGAATCAGTCCGCTGTCCTCCAGCACCTTGATGAACTCGGTGGGCGATTGCGCGCCGAGTTCCGGGTGATTCCAGCGCACCAGCGCTTCGGCACCGACGATACGGTCGTTCCGGGCGTCCACCTGAGGCTGGTAGTGCACGCGGAACTCACCCCGGGAAAGGGCCAGGCGCAGGTCGGTTTCCATGCGCAGGCGTTCGCTCGCCGCCTTCTGCATGGTGTTGTGGTACATCTGCGCGGTGTTGCGGCCCGAATCCTTGGCCCGGTAGAGGGCGATGTCGGCGCGTTTGAGCAGGTCGGTCGGGGTCGAGCCGTGATCGGGAATCAGCGCGATGCCGATGCTCGGGGTCACTTGCAGGCGTTGCCCGTCGAGGAACATCGGCTCCGACAGCAGTTCACGCAAGGTGTCCGCCAGTTGCAGGACTTGCTCGCTGACCTCGTTGCGCGAGCCTTCGAGCCCGCTGAGCAGTACCACGAATTCGTCACCGCCCAAACGCGCGACGGTGTCTTCCATGCGCACGCTGGCTTCGAGGCGCGCGGTGATGATTTTCAGCACGGTATCGCCCACCGGATGACCGAGCGAATCATTGATGTGCTTGAAGTGATCAAGATCGAGAAACATCAGGGCGCCGCGCAGGTTGTGGCGCTTGAGCAGGGCAATCTGCTGACTCAGGCGATCCATCAGCAGGGCGCGGTTGGGCAGGTTGGTCAGCGGGTCGTGGTAGGCCAGGTGGCGAATCTGCGCTTCAGCGTTTTTCAGCAGGCTGACGTCCCGCGCGGTCAGCAGCAGGCAGGCGGTTTCGTTGAGGGTAATCGGCTCTACCGAGACTTCGACGGTCAGCAACTCGCCGCGTTTATTGCGCCCGAGCATTTCCTGGTGATGCACCCGGCCCTTGATCTGGAGTTCGGCGAGCAGCGCCGAACGTTGTTTTTCCTCGGCCCAGATGCCGACCTGATACACCGTGCGACCGACCACTTCATCGGCGCGGTAGCCGGTCAGGCGGCAAAAGCCATCGTTAACCTCCAGATAACGCCCGGTGTCGCGCTCGGTGATGGTGATGGCGTCGGGGCTGGAGTGGAAGGCCTTGGCGAACTTCTCTTCGCTGGCCTTGAGAGCGGCTTCCGAACGTTGCTGCTGAGTGATATCGCGCAGGGAGGTGACGATGCACGGCTGGTCACCGACGCTGATCTGGCGGCTGGAAATCACGCAGGTCAGGGCTTGCCCGTCTTTGTGCTGAACGAGGATCGCCACGTTGTTCAGACCCTGTTCGCGGATGACCTGCTCGATCCGTCGCAGGCTTTGCGCCGAAGTGTCCCATAGACCGATTTCGTCGGCGGCGCGGCCAATCACGTCGGCGGCGCTCCAGCCGAAGGTCTGGGTGAAGCTGGAGTTGATCTCGATGAATTGGCCGGTGTCCTGACGGGTCACGCAAATCGGGTCCGGGCTGACCTGGAACAGGGTGGCGAACTTCTCTTCAGACGCCACCAGCAGCTGCTCCCGCTCGACCTGATCGGTGATGTCAAGCAGCGTGCCGGCCATGCGTAGCGGGACACCGTTTTCATCGCGATAGAGTCGGGCGCGGCTTTCCAGGTAGCGCGAGCTGCCGTCCGGCAGTTGCACGCGGTAGGTCAGTTGATAATTGCCGGCAGGGCCTTCTCGCAGGCTGCGATAGGCGTCGCGCATGGTGCCGCGCTCTTCTCCGGGCACGCCTTCGAAAAACTCGTCGAAGGATTCATGGAAAGGTATGGGGTCCAGGCCGTGCAGCTGGGCGGCGCGAGCCGAGCCGTACAGCATGCCACTGGGAATGTGCCAGTCCCACGTGCCGAGTTGCGCTGAATCCAGTGCCAGGTCGAGGCGCTCCTGGCTGTCTTTCAGGGCATGTTCGGCGGCTTTGCGTTCGGTGGTGTCAAGGAACGTACTCAGCAGATAAGGCTGGCCTTCGAGCTCGACCTTTTGCGCGCTGAGGATGCCGTCGTGGATCTGGCCGTTGCTGGCGCGAAACTGCACCTCCATGCTGATCAGTTCGCCCTTGGCCTTGGTGGCTTTGACGAGTTGCGCCCGTTGCTCTGGATGCACCCAGAGGCCCAGTTCCAGGGTGGTGCGACCAATAGCGTTCTGCACTGGCCAGCCAAACAGGCTTTCGAAATACTGGTTGGCTTCGCTAATCAGGCCGTCTTCCTGGCGAGTCAGCAGCACCATGTTCGGACACAGGTGGAACAGTGTGGCGAAGCGTTTTTCCGAGCTGCTCAACGCCTGTTCGCGCTGGCGCTGGTGGGTGATTTCACGGATGACGCCAATCATGCGTGGTCGACCGTGTTTGTCCGGCAGCAGACTGCCGTTGATCTCCAGCCAGTGCAGGCTGCCGTCGGGCCAGCGGATGCGGTGATGCATCGCCTGTTCGAGCGGGGCGCCGGCGATCACCGCGTCGAAGGCGCGAATGGTTTTCGCCCGATCCTCTGGCGGCAGCAAGTCGAGGTATTCCAGATCCGCCGGCAGCGGTTGCCGGGGATCGAAGCCGAACAATGCCTGAGTGCCCCGCGACCAACTGATCTGCCCGCGCTCGATGTCCCAATACCAGGCGCCCAAACGTGCACCGTTGAGGGCGGCCAGCAATTGTGGGGCGCTTTCCCAGCTCTGCTCGGACCGTTTTGGGTCAAGCGCCTGTATACGCGGCATCGGCGGAATACGGTCAACAGATTTCGGCATTGGCAAGCCTTGGCTGAGTGAGGTGTCAGGTTCAGTGACTCGAGGCTCTATAGAAGTAGCACAGCTTAGCCGAGAGTCCCTGGCAGATCGATTTGCGCATCCAGCAAGGCCATGAAGGCCCGTGCCGCATTCGACAGCGTCCGCTCTGTGTGCAGGATATAGCCTAGCTGGCGAGTCAGTTGTATGCCCGGTAAAGGTATTCGCGCAACCTGATCATCAAGCATGGTGCGTGGCAACACGCTCCAGGCCAGGCCGATCGAGACCATCATCTTGATGGTTTCCAGATAATTCGTACTCATGGCGATGTTCGGCGTCAGGCCTTGAGCTTCGAACAGGCGCCGGACGATATGGTGAGTAAACGTGTTGCCGCCGGGGAATACCGCCGGGTGCAGGGCAATGTCCGCCAGGCTGACCGGGCCGTGGCTGATCAGCGAGTGCTCCGGGGCGACCACGAAGTCCAGCGGGTCGTCCCACACCGGCGTGGCCTTGACCAGTGCGTGGGGCTCCGGCGCCAGGGTGATGACCGCGAGTTCAGCGCGGCCATGGAGGATTTCTTCATAGGCCACTTCCGAATCGAGGAACTGAATATCCAGCGCCACTTGCGGGTAACGTCGGGTGAACTCCCTTAATAAGGGGGGCAGGCGGTGCAGGCCGATGTGGTGGCTGGTGGCCAGCGTCAGGCGGCCGCTCACTTCGCCAGTCAGGTTGGTCAGGGCGCGGCGGGTGTCATCCAGCACATTCAGAATCTGATAGGCCCGCGGCAGCAAGGCGCGTCCGGCCTCGGTCAGGCTGACTTCACGGCCCAGGCGATCGAACAGGCGCACCTTCAATTGCTGTTCCAGCCCGGCAATACGCTTGCTGATGGCCGGTTGCGTCAGGTGCAGCCGTTCACCAGCGCCGGAGAAGCTACCGGTCTCGGCAATCGCGATAAAAGCATTGAGGTTGGCGAGGTCCATTGCGGTATTCCAGTTGGTTATCCAAAGCATAAAAAATATGAATTTGAGTTATTTAATGTAACCCCCTAGGATCGACCTCACAAGCCAAGGGGTTATTGAATCTCTCAAGACCCAGAGGTCTGTGTGGCGAGTTTGTTAGTTCAAATTCGGATGCCAGAAGTCCATAGCCAAGGCGCTGCGATGAGTCATAGCGCGCTATGGCGAGGAGCAGCAACGCAGGATATGGGCTACTGGCGCCGAAGTTGACTAACAAAACTCGCTACACAGACCTCTCCGGCATAGAAACACGCTGATGAGGACCGTCTGATGGCCGGCAAAACGCTTTACGACAAGCTTTGGGATTCCCATGAAGTGAAACGGCGCGACGATGGGTCGTCGCTGATCTATATCGACCGCCACATCATCCATGAGGTGACTTCGCCCCAAGCTTTCGAAGGCCTGCGTCTGGCCGGGCGCAAGCCTTGGCGCGTCGACTCGATCATCGCCACCCCGGACCACAACGTACCGACCACGCCGGATCGCAAGGGCGGCATCGAAGCGATTACCGACCAGGTCTCGCGCTTGCAGGTTCAGACCCTCGATGACTACTGCGACGAATACGGCATCACTGAATTCAAAATGAATGACGTGCGTCAGGGCATCGTTCACGTGATCGGTCCGGAGCAGGGTGCCACCTTGCCGGGGATGACCGTGGTCTGCGGCGACTCGCACACCTCGACCCACGGCGCGTTTGGCGCATTGGCCCACGGCATCGGGACTTCCGAGGTCGAGCACGTGTTCGCCACGCAGTGCCTGGTCGCCAAGAAAATGAAAAACATGCTGGTGTCGGTCGAGGGCAAGTTGCCGTTCGGGGTGACCGCCAAGGACATCGTGCTCGCGGTGATCGGCAAGATCGGCACCGCCGGCGGTAACGGCCACGCCATCGAGTTCGCCGGCAGCGCCATTCGCGACTTGTCCGTTGAAGGCCGCATGACCATCTGCAACATGTCCATTGAAGCTGGCGCTCGCGTTGGCCTGGTGGCTGCCGACGAAAAAACGGTGGCTTACGTCAAGGGCCGTCCATTTGCCCCGAAAGGCGCGGAATGGGACATGGCGGTCGAAGCCTGGAAAGACCTGGTGTCCGACACCGATGCGGTGTTCGACACCGTCGTCGAGCTCGACGCTACTCAGATCAAGCCGCAAGTCAGCTGGGGCACTTCGCCCGAGATGGTCCTGGCGGTTGATCAAAACGTGCCGGACCCGGCGAAGGAAATGGACCTGGTCAAACGCGGTTCCATCGAGCGCGCCTTGAAATACATGGGTTTGAGCGCCAATCAGGCGATCACCGACATTCAACTGGACCGCGTCTTCATTGGTTCCTGCACCAACTCGCGGATCGAAGACTTGCGCGCTGCGGCGGTGATCGCCAAGGGCCGTAAAGTCGCTTCGACCATCAAGCAAGCCATCGTGGTGCCGGGCTCGGGCCTGGTGAAGGCGCAAGCCGAGGCCGAAGGCCTGGACAAGATTTTCCTCGAAGCCGGTTTCGAGTGGCGTGAACCGGGTTGCTCGATGTGCCTGGCGATGAACCCGGACCGTTTGGAGTCGGGCGAGCATTGCGCCTCGACCTCCAACCGCAACTTCGAAGGGCGTCAGGGCGCCGGTGGCCGTACGCACCTGGTCAGCCCGGCCATGGCCGCAGCGGCTGCCGTCCACGGTCGTTTCATCGACGTTCGCGAACTGATCTGAGGAACCGCACATGAGAGCTTTTACCCAACACACCGGTTTGGTCGCGCCATTGGACCGTGCCAATGTCGACACCGACCAGATCATTCCGAAGCAGTTCTTGAAGTCGATCAAGCGCACCGGTTTTGGTCCGAACCTGTTCGACGAATGGCGCTACCTGGACGTGGGCTATGCCTACCAGGACAACTCCAAGCGTCCGCTGAACAAGGATTTCGTGCTCAACGCCGAGCGTTATCAAGGCGCCAGCGTGCTGCTGGCCCGCGAGAACTTCGGTTGCGGCTCCAGCCGTGAACATGCGCCGTGGGCGCTGGAAGAGTACGGTTTTCGCAGCATCATCGCGCCGAGCTACGCCGACATCTTCTACAACAACAGCTTCAAGAACGGCTTGCTGCCGATCATCTTGAGCGACGCTGAAGTGGATGAGTTGTTCCAGCAAGTCGAGGCGAATCCTGGCTACGAGTTGAAGATCGACCTGCAAGCCCAGACCGTGACCCGGCCTGACGGCAAGGTCTACAGCTTTGAGCTTGACGAGTTCCGCAAGCATTGCCTGGTCAACGGCCTGGACGACATCGGCCTGACCTTGCAGGACCACGAAGCGATTGCGGCGTTTGAAGCCAAACACCGTGCGAGCCAGCCGTGGTTGTTTCGCGACGTTTGATTGATCCGGAATTGATGTAAGCAGTACCGGCCTCTTCGCGAGCAAGCCCGCTCCCACATTGGATTTGCGTTGTTCACAGACCCTGTGGGAGCGGGCTTGCTCGCGAAGACGGCAGCCCAGGCACCACAAGGCTCAACCCCAAAAAGGAAGTCCATATGACCAGCACTGCCCAGCACAGCCAAGTCGTACAAAAGCAATTCGGTGAACAGGCCTCGGCCTATCTGAGCAGCGCCGTACACGCTCAGGGCACCGAATTCGCGCTGCTACAGGCCGAACTGGCAGGGCAGGGCGATGCCCGTGTGCTGGACCTGGGCTGCGGCGCCGGTCACGTGAGTTTTCACGTAGCCTCGCTGGTCAAGGAAGTGGTGGCCTACGATTTGTCGCAGCAGATGCTCGACGTGGTGGCCGGTGCCGCCGTCGATCGCGGTCTGACCAACGTGTCCACCGTGCTGGGCGCCGCCGAGCGCCTGCCGTTCGCCGATGGCGAATTCGATTTCGTCTTCAGCCGTTATTCGGCGCACCATTGGAGCGATCTCGGCTTGGCCCTGCGAGAGGTTCGCCGGGTGCTGAAACCGGGCGGCGTAGCGGCGTTCATCGACGTGTTGTCACCGGGCAGTCCGTTGTTCGACACTTACCTGCAAAGCGTCGAAGTGCTGCGCGACACCAGCCATGTGCGCGATTATTCCGCCGGCGAGTGGTTGCGTCAGGTCAGCGAAGCGGGGTTGCATACCCGTAGCACCACCCGTCAACGGCTGCGTCTGGAGTACACCTCGTGGGTCGAGCGCATGCGCACACCAGAGGTGATGCGCGCGGCAATCCTCGAGTTGCAGAAGTCGATGGGTAACGAAGTACGCGAATATTTTGAGATTGAGGCCGATGGTTCATTCAGTACCGATGTGCTGGTGCTGATGGCAGAGCGATAGAATTTTTCCGGGCGCGCCCACGGGCGCGCCGACTGATGACATGAGGAAAGCATGAGCAAGCAGATTCTGATTCTCCCAGGTGACGGTATTGGCCCGGAAATCATGGCCGAAGCGGTCAAGGTGCTGGAGCTGGCGAACGACAAGTACAGCCTGGACTTCGAACTGAGCCACGACGTCATCGGCGGCGCCGCCATCGACAAGCATGGCGTGCCATTGGCCGACGAAACCCTGGCCCGTGCGCGCGCAGCCGACGCTGTATTGCTGGGCGCCGTGGGCGGCCCGAAATGGGACACCATCGAGCGTGACATCCGCCCTGAGCGCGGCCTGCTGAAAATTCGTGCGCAACTGGGCCTGTTCGGCAACCTGCGTCCGGCGATCCTGTACCCGCAATTGGCCGAGGCTTCGAGCCTGAAGCCTGAAATCGTGGCTGGCCTGGATATCCTGATCGTCCGTGAACTGACCGGCGGCATCTACTTCGGCGCGCCACGCGGTACCCGCACCCTGGAAAACGGCGAGCGTCAGGCTTACGACACGCTGCCGTACAGCGAAAGCGAAATCCGCCGTATCGCCCGCGTCGGTTTTGACATGGCCATGGTGCGCGGCAAGAAGCTGTGCTCGGTGGACAAGGCCAACGTGCTGGCCTCCAGCCAACTGTGGCGTGAAATCGTCGAGCAAGTGGCCAAGGATTACCCTGAAGTCGAACTGAGCCACATGTACGTCGACAACGCCGCCATGCAACTGGTGCGTGCACCGAAGCAATTCGACGTGATCGTCACTGACAACCTGTTCGGCGACATTCTTTCCGACCAGGCGTCGATGCTTACCGGTTCCATCGGCATGCTGCCGTCGGCGTCGCTGGATACCAACAACAAAGGCATGTACGAGCCGTGCCATGGTTCGGCGCCGGACATCGCTGGCAAAGGCATTGCCAACCCGTTGGCGACCATTTTGTCGGTGTCGATGATGCTGCGTTACAGCTTCAATCTGCAGGATGCGGCCGATGCGATCGAGAAGGCCGTCAGTCTGGTATTGGACCAAGGCCTGCGTACTGGCGACATCTGGTCGGCCGGTTGCACTAAAGTCGGTACGCAGGAAATGGGCGACGCAGTAGTCGCCGCGCTGCGGAATCTGTAATCTCTCGGGCCCGCTGCAACTTTCACTTTGAAAGCAGCGGCCCACTTTTTAAAGAAGGTGTAGTTGCGATGAAACGTGTAGGTCTGATCGGTTGGCGCGGTATGGTCGGTTCCGTGCTCATGCAGCGGATGCTGGAAGAGCAGGATTTCGATCTTATTGAGCCGGTGTTTTTCACCACTTCCAATGTCGGTGGCCAAGGCCCGTCCGTGGGCAAGGACATTGCTCCGCTCAAGGACGCTTACAGCATTGATGAGCTGAAAACCCTCGACGTGATTCTGACCTGCCAGGGTGGCGACTACACCAGCGAAGTCTTCCCGAAGCTGCGCGAAGCCGGCTGGCAGGGTTACTGGATCGACGCCGCTTCCAGCCTGCGCATGCAGGATGACGCGGTGATCGTGCTGGACCCGGTGAACCGCAAGGTCATCGACCAGCAGCTCGACGCGGGCACCAAGAACTACATCGGCGGCAACTGCACCGTCAGCCTGATGCTGATGGGCCTGGGTGGTCTGTTTGACGCCGGTCTGGTGGAGTGGATGAGCGCCATGACCTATCAGGCGGCCTCCGGTGCCGGCGCGCAGAACATGCGCGAACTGATCAAGCAAATGGGCGCGACCCACGCCGCTGTCGCCGATCAACTGGCCGACCCGGCCAGCGCGATCCTCGACATCGACCGCCGTGTGGCCGAAGCCATGCGCAGCGACGCGTACCCGACCGAAAACTTCGGCGTACCGCTGGCCGGCAGCCTGATCCCGTGGATCGACAAGGAACTGCCGAACGGTCAGAGCCGCGAAGAGTGGAAGGCCCAGGCCGAGACCAACAAGATCCTCGGTCGCTTCAAGAGCCCGATCCCGGTCGATGGCATCTGCGTGCGCATCGGCGCCATGCGCTGCCACAGCCAGGCGCTGACCATCAAACTGAACAAAGATGTGCCGATCGCCGACATCGAAGGGCTGATCAGCCAGCACAACCCTTGGGTCAAACTGGTGCCGAACAGTCGCGAAGCCAGCATTCAGGAACTGAGCCCGACGAAAGTCACCGGCACCCTGAACGTACCGGTTGGCCGTCTGCGC
This sequence comes from Pseudomonas sp. ACM7, assembly GCF_004136015.1. NCBI lineage: Bacteria > Pseudomonadati > Pseudomonadota > Gammaproteobacteria > Pseudomonadales > Pseudomonadaceae > Pseudomonas > Pseudomonas sp. ACM7. The sequence goes on from NZ_CP024866.1 coordinate 5,004,872, forward strand.
AAGCTGAACATGGGCACGCAGTACGTTGGCGCGTTCACCGTCGGCGACCAACTGCTGTGGGGCGCGGCCGAACCGCTGCGTCGCATGCTGCGGATCCTGCTTGAGCGTTGATCGATTGAAGCAATGAACGAACCCGTGCCTTGAAAGAGGTGCGGGTTTTTTCTTTTGGTATGTTCGTCGCCTGCAAAAAGATCGCAGCCTTCGGCAGCTCCTACATCGGCCGCGTGCAAACCCGATCCTGTAGCTGCCGAAGGCTGCGATCTTTTGCTCTAAATTGCCGAACTGCCAACCACCCGGTAAAGTGCCGCTCCCCCCGTTTCGCCAGAGTTAGAACCATGAGCCAGTCCTTTGATATTGCCGTGATCGGCGCCACCGGAACTGTCGGCGAAACGCTCGTGCAGATTCTCGAAGAGCGCAACTTCCCGGTCGGCAATCTGCACCTGCTCGCCAGCAGCGAGTCGGCCGGGCATTCGGTGCCGTTTCGCGGCAAGAACGTGCGGGTGCGGGAAGTCGATGAGTTCGACTTCAGTAAAGTCCAGCTGGTGTTCTTCGCGGCCGGCCCGGCGGTAACCCTGAGTTTTGCTTCGCGTGCCACGGCGGCCGGTTGCTCGCTGATCGACCTGTCCGGTGCCTTGCCGGCTGATCAGGCGCCACAAGTCGTGCCTGAAGCCAATGCGCAGGTACTGGCCGGTTTGAAGAAACCGTTCCAGGTCAGCAGTCCAAGCCCTTCGGCCACCACACTGGCGGTCGTGCTGGCGCCGTTGCTCGGTTTGCTCGACCTGCAACGCATCAATCTGACCGCCAGTCTGGCCGTCTCCGCCCAGGGTCGCGAAGCCGTCACCGAGCTGGCACGGCAAACGGCCGAGCTGCTCAATGTGCGTCCGTTGGAGCCGACCTTCTTTGATCGGCAGATGGCCTTCAACCTGCTGGCGCAAGTGGGCAAGCCAGATGATCAGGGTCACACGCTGCTGGAAAAACGCCTGGTACGCGAGCTGCGTCAGGTCATGGCGCTGCCTTTATTAAAGATTTCCGTCACTTGCATTCAAGCCCCGGTGTTTTTTGGCGATAGCTTTAACGTGACCTTGCAGTCATCGAGCGACATCGACCTGGCAAAAGTCAACGCCGCCCTGGAAGACGCGCCCGGTATCGAGCTGGTGGAAGCCGGCGATTACCCGACGCCGGTAGGCGATGCGGTAGGGCAGGACGTGGTCTACGTTGGTCGGGTTCGCAACGGTATCGACGACCTGTCGGAACTAAATTTGTGGCTGACGTCAGATAACGTACGCAAAGGCGCAGCGCTCAATGCTGTGCAGGTGGCTGAATTGTTGATAAAAGACCTGCTGTAAAAGATACTTGGCAACAATTTGTCGAATGAATCCGGCCGGGCGCTATGCTTGGGCGGACTGCTGAAGGCGGGCTCCCTCCGGGGCTTTGCGTGGCATGAATGAAATGATCGCGTGCGACGACTCTTCGCCGCCGCGCGCAATGCCTTACGGCAGCGACTATCAACACCTTCTCGCTGGCCGAGGAATGTTCAAACAAAGGATGAGGCTATGGTTCAAGTTCGCAAACTGGTGTTAGCAATAGCGGCCGCCTCGGCGCTGTCCTCCGGTATGGCGCATGCCCTCGGGCTCGGGGAATTGACCCTGAAGTCGACGCTGAACCAGCCCCTGGTGGCGGAAATCGAGTTGCTCGACGTCAAGGACCTCACCGCTGCTGAAGTGGTGCCGAGCCTGGCTTCGCCCGCAGATTTCGCCAAAGCCGGTGTCGACCGCCAGGCGTTTCTCAATGACCTGACCTTTACCCCGGTGCTCAACGCCAGCGGCAAAAGCATCCTGCGTGTGACATCCAGCAAGCCACTCTCCGAACCCATGGTGAAATTCCTGGTTCAGGTGATGTGGCCCAACGGTCGTTTGCTGCGCGATTACAGCGTGCTGCTCGATCCGTCCAAATTCTCGCCGCAAACCGCTGATGCGGCCGCGCAGCCTGCACCGACGCAAACCGTCACCGCACCGGTGACCGGTGGCACCAAACCAACCCAATACACCACCGCGCCGCGCGATACCCTGTGGGAAATCGCTGCGAAGGCGCGCAATGGCGGCTCGGTCCAGCAAACCATGCTGGCCATCCAGGCGTTGAATCCGGATGCCTTTATCGATGGCAACATCAACCGGTTGAAAGCCGGTCAGGTGCTGCGTATGCCGGATCAGGCCCAGAGCGCCAGCCTGCCGCAACCGAATGCCGTTGCCGAAGTCTCCGCGCAGAACACCGCGTGGCGGCAGGGGCGTCGTTACGTGGCGAAGCCCGGGACCGGACAGCAGCAACTCGATGCCACCAAACGCGCTCGCGGCGAAGGCCCGTCGTCGCAAACGGCGACAGACAAACTGAGCCTGGTCTCTGCCGAGTCCGGCAAGGCCGGTGGCAAAGGCGCCGCGGGTGATGCCAAGAATTTGAGCAACAAGCTGGCCGTGACCCAGGAAAGCCTCGACACGACCCGTCGTGACAACGCCGAACTGAAAGGCCGCATGACCGATCTGCAAAGTCAGCTGGACAAGCTGCAACGTTTGATCGAACTGAAGAACAATCAACTGGCCAAGTTGCAGGCTGAAGGCGCGGCGGGTGCGCCGGCACCAGGTGCGACTGCTCCGGCAATGTCAGCCGAACTGGCGGCCAATCCTGCGGCAACAACGCCTGCGGACGCGGCTCCGACTGCACCTGAGGCTGCTGCGCCCAAGGCCACTCCGGCTCCGGTCGAGCAACCTGTCGAGCCGACGCCGGCAGCATCCGACGATCAGCAATTCAAAGAACTGCTGACCAATCCGTGGCTACTGGGTCTGGCAGGTGGCGGTGCCGTGGTGGCGCTGTTCCTGCTGCTGTTGCTGGCGCGTCGCCGCAAAGCCCAGCAAGAAGCCGAGAAGCATTTGCGCATGGCCCGTGACTTGGCCGAGGAACAGGCGTTTTCCGCTGAACTCGACCTGCCAAAAGGCATCTTCGAAGACCTGGACGTGCCGCCGCCGAGCGTGAAGCTCGCTACCGCGCCAACCCCGACGCCACCGCCTGCACCAGCCCCGGCCCCCGCGCCAGCGCCGGTAATTGCTCCGGTTGTGGTAACGCCGCCGATCGCTGCGCCATTGATATCGCCTGCTGCCGAGCGCGATGACGACGTATTGAGCAAGGCGCAGTCGCACATCACTGCCGGTCGTCTGAATCAGGCGGCTGCCTTGCTGGAAGACGGGATCAAGCAAGAGCCGCAACGCAGTGACCTGCGCCTCAAGCTGATGGAAGTCTACGGTCAGCAAGGCGACCGCGATGCATTCGTTGCCCAGGAACGCCAACTGGTTGCCAACGGTGACAACTTTGCTCAGGTCGAAAAACTCAAGAGCCGCTTCCCGGCCATGGTCATTGCGGCAGCCGGTGGTATCGCAGCCGCTGCGATCGCTGCCGAACTGGACGCGCAATACGTCAAGGATTTGCTGCTGGACGAGCCTGAAGCGCCGGCACCGGCAGTGCCCGATGACTTCGACAGTGCCTTCGATTTGAGCCTGGATGATCTGGAAGCTGCCTCTCCGGCGGTGGTTGCGCCAGAGCCAGAAGCAGAGGCAGAGCCCGATGACTTCGACAGTGCCTTCGATTTGAGCCTGGATGAACTGGAAGCTGCCTCTCCGGCGGTGGTAGCACCAGAACCAGAACCAAAACCAGAGGCAGAGTCCGATGACCTCGACAGTGCCTTCGATTTGAGCCTGGATGATCTGGAAACTGCCTCTGCGGCAGTGGTTGCACCAGAACCAGAAGCAGAGCCAGTGTCTGCGGCTGAGCTGGACGAGTTCCCGCTGGACGACGACCTGAGCTTCGAGTCGGTGTTGCAGCAGCAGACCGACATCAAGGAAAACCTCGATGACCTGTCGGACTTCGACCTGGATATGGATCTCGGTGGGGATGCCTCGCCGGCGACCCTGGCCGAAGACGACTTCCTGTTGAGTCTGGATGACGGCGTCAAGGACCTGGATTTACCTGCCGCTGAAACGCCGGCTGTTCCCGAGGTTGCGCTGGACGATCTGGAGCTGCCAGCCGATTTCGACCTGTCGCTGGCTGACGAAATGGACGCGCCAGACGCTCCGGACGCGTTTGCCGCCGAACTGGATGACGTCAACGCCGAGCTGGATCGTCTGTCCCAGAGTCTTGGCGAGCCGAGCTTCACGGCGGAAGACGCCATGGCCTCCGCGGCTGATGAGCCGGAATTCGATTTCCTTTCCGGCACTGACGAAGTCGCGACCAAACTCGATCTGGCCCAGGCCTACATCGACATGGGTGACGCCGACGGCGCCCGGGACATCCTCAATGAAGTGGTGACCGAGGGTGATGCAGGTCAGAAGAGCGAAGCCAAGGAGATGCTTTCGCGTCTGGCTTAATTGATCGGTAAGGCGTAAACAAAACGGCAGCCCATTGAGGCTGCCGTTTTTGTTTCAGCGGGGATGTGATGGGGTCTGTCGGGCCGCTATCGTCGGAACGCCGCCCGGAGCAAGCTCGCTCCCACAGGGATTGGCGTCGAACACAAATAGTTTGAGCAACGCCGGTCCAATGTGGGAGCGAGCTTGCTCGCGATGAGGCAATCACATTCAGCGCAGTACCGCCTGTTGTACTGGCGTCCCCGTCCGGCGGCCTTATAATGCCCGCCTTTGCGTACATCAGCAGGCTGTCACTCCTTGGCAAATATAGATAATCCGGCCGCCGAAATGGTGGCCGACGGCTTTTTCCGGATCGCATTGGGCGTTGAATACAAAGGCTCGCGCTATCGCGGCTGGCAGCGCCAGGCTTCCGGCGTACTCACCGTGCAGGAAACGCTCGAAAAGGCCTTGTCCAAAGTCGCCGATTCACCGGTGTCGCTGCTCTGCGCCGGGCGTACGGATGCCGGTGTGCATGCGTGCGGTCAGGTGGTGCATTTCGATACCCAGGTCGAGCGTTCGATGAAAGCCTGGGTCATGGGCGCCAATATCAATTTGCCTCACGACGTCAGTGTCAGCTGGGCCAAGGTCATGCCGGCGCATTTTCATGCGCGGTTCAAGGCGATTGCCCGGCGCTATCGCTACGTGATCTACAACGATCAGATCCGCCCGGCGCACCTGAACGAAGAAATCACCTGGAACCACCGTCCACTGGACGTCGAGCGCATGGCCGAGGCGGCGCAGTACCTGGTCGGCACCCACGATTTCAGTGCTTTCCGCGCTGGTCAATGTCAGGCCAAGTCGCCGATCAAGGAGCTGCATCACCTGCGTGTCACGCGCCACGGCAAGATGATCGTGCTGGACATCCGCGCCAGCGCCTTCCTGCACCACATGGTGCGCAACATTGCTGGCGTGCTGATGACCATCGGTGCCGGCGAGCGCCCGGTGGAGTGGATGAAAGAGGTTCTGGAGAGCCGCATTCGCCGGTCCGGCGGGGTGACGGCGCATCCGTACGGCCTGTACCTGGTGCAGGTCGAGTACCGCGACGAGTTTGAATTGCCCGAGCGTTACATTGGGCCGCACTTCCTGACAGGCTTCTCGGAACTTGACGGCTGACGCCCTCGAACGCTTTTGTTACCATCCGGGACTTTCTCGGATTTACCTTGGGGTTCTATCGACATGTCGGCCGTTCGCAGCAAGATTTGTGGGATTACCCGCATAGAAGATGCGTTGGCAGCGGTCGAGGCCGGGGCTGATGCGATCGGATTTGTGTTCTACGCCAAAAGCCCACGGGCCGTGACGTTTCAGCAGGCGCGCTCGATCATCGAGGCGTTGCCGCCGTTCGTGACCACTGTAGGGTTGTTCGTCAACGCCAGCCGCTGCGAGCTGGGGGAAATCCTCGACGCCGTGCCGCTGGACCTGTTGCAGTTCCATGGCGACGAAACCGCAGCCGAGTGCGAAGGCTGGCACCGTCCGTACATCAAGGCGCTGCGGGTCAAGGCCGGTGACGATATCGCGGCTGCGTGCGATGCGTTTCCAAGTGCCAGCGGTATCCTGCTCGACGCCTACGTTGAAGGCGTACCCGGCGGAACCGGTGAGGCGTTTGACTGGTCTCTGATACCGCAAGGCTTGAGCAAACCGATCATCCTGGCGGGTGGCTTGACGCCGGACAACGTCGCCGAGGCGATTGCAAGGGTTCGGCCTTATGCCGTGGACGTCAGCGGTGGGGTAGAGGCGAGCAAGGGCATCAAGGATCACACAAAGATTCAGGCATTCATTAAAGCGGTACGCAATAGCTGATGTGACGGCTGGCACACTGCCGCCGTCCACAGGCATGGCTGAGGGTTTTTGGGGTGTACGCAGGTCACGTTTAGCTGATCCGGCAACCCATCGATCATCGCCACACACATGAATTTAGCTCAAGGGCATACGCGGGGCTGCGAACCAGAGCGTTCGGGCCGCCGGTACTGGAGAAAGAAAGCATGAGCAACTGGTTAGTAGACAAACTGATCCCTTCGATCATGCGTTCCGAGGTCAAGAAGAGCTCGGTGCCTGAAGGTCTGTGGCACAAATGCCCGTCTTGCGAGGCTGTGCTGTATCGTCCGGAGCTGGAAAAGACCCTGGACGTTTGCCCCAAGTGCAACCACCACATGCGTATCGGCGCACGCGCCCGTATCGACATCTTCCTCGACGCCGAAGGCCGTGCCGAACTGGGCGCGGACCTGGAACCGGTTGACCGTCTGAAATTCCGCGACGGCAAGAAGTACAAGGATCGCCTGACCGCTGCGCAGAAGCAGACCGGCGAAAAAGACGCACTGATCTCCATGAGCGGCTCCCTGTTGGGCATGCCGGTAGTGGTGTCGGCCTTCGAATTCTCCTTCATGGGTGGTTCGATGGGCGCCATCGTTGGTGAGCGTTTTGTTCGCGCCGCCAACTACGCGCTGGAAAACCGTTGCCCGATGATCTGCTTCGCCGCTTCCGGCGGTGCACGGATGCAGGAAGCCCTGATCTCCCTGATGCAAATGGCCAAGACCTCTGCGGTGCTGGCGCGTCTGCGTGAAGAAGGCATTCCGTTCATCTCCGTGCTGACCGACCCGGTCTACGGCGGTGTTTCCGCTAGTCTGGCGATGCTTGGCGACGTGATTGTCGGTGAGCCGAAAGCCCTGATCGGCTTTGCCGGTCCGCGCGTCATTGAACAAACCGTGCGTGAAAAACTGCCGGAAGGCTTCCAGCGCAGCGAGTTCCTGCTGGAACACGGTGCGATCGACATGATCATTCATCGTCAGGAACTGCGTCCGCGTCTGGGCAATCTGCTGGCACAAATGATGGGCCTGCCGACGCCGAAATTCGTCGCCGCGCCAATCGAGCCAATCGTGGTTCCACCGGTGCCCGCCAACATATGATCGAACGTACCCTTGGCGAGTGGCTCGCCTACCTTGAGCAGTTGCACCCTTCGGCCATCGACATGGGCCTGGAGCGCTCGCAACAGGTAGCGTCCCGCATGGGACTGGGCAAACCGGCGCCTCGGGTGATCACGGTCACCGGCACCAACGGCAAAGGTTCTACCTGCGCATTCGTGGCTTCGTTGCTGCGGGCGCAGGGCCTGAACGTCGGTGTCTACAATTCTCCGCACCTGCTGCGTTACAACGAGCGGGTGCAGGTCAATGGCGTCGAAGCCACTGACGCCGAGCTGTGCGAAGCCTTTGCAGCGGTCGAGGCGGGCCGTGGCGACACATCCCTGACGTACTTCGAAATGGGCACCCTGGCGGCGTTCTGGCTGTTTCAGCACGCCAGTCTCGATGCGGTGGTGCTGGAAGTCGGGCTGGGCGGGCGTCTGGACACCGTCAATGTGGTCGATGCCGATATGGCGCTGGTCACCAGTATCGGTGTCGATCACGCGGACTACCTGGGCGATACCCGCGAGTCCGTGGCGTTCGAAAAGGCCGGCATCTTCCGCCAGGGCGCGCCTGCGCTCTGTGGCGACCTGAATCCTCCACAACCTCTGCTGGATAAAGCGCGCGAGCTCAATTGCCCGTTTTTCCTGCGTGGGCGCGATTTTGACCTCGGCATCACCGATCACAACTGGCAATGGCGCGGTCTTGACGCTCAAGGGCGAGTGGTCGAGCTGCACGATTTGCCGTTGCTCGATCTACCGATGGAAAACGCCGCGCTGGCGTTGCAGGCTTACCTGTTGCTCGGGTTGCCTTGGGTGGATGCACAAATTATTGCAGCGCTGAAAGCCACTCGGGTGGTCGGTCGCCTCGATCGCCGTCAGTTCGACTGGCAGGGCACGCGCCTGAACCTGTTGCTGGACGTGGGGCATAACCCCCATGCGGCAGAGTATCTGGCTCGCCGTCTGGCCAGCCGTCCACCGGCCGGCAAGCGTCTGGCGGTGTTCGGACTGTTGGCGGACAAGGATCTGGATGGTGTTGTCGGTGAATTGAATGCTAGTGTCCAGCAATGGGCCGTCGCGCCGCTGGATTCACCGCGAGCACGCCCGGTTGCCGATTTGCACGCGGCGTTGCAGAACCTTGGCGCCTCGGTAACGTCCTATGACAGCGTGGCCGCCGCCCTGGAAGGGCAGTGCGCGCTGGCGACGAGCGACGACGAGATTCTGTTGTTCGGATCATTTTATTGTGTCGCCGAGGCCCTTGAATGGCTGGCCCGGCGCTCCACGGAGGAAGCGGCAAATGGCATTGCTGGATAAGGCATACAAGCAGCGCATGGTTGGCGCCCTGGTTCTGGTGGCGCTGGCGGTGATTTTCCTGCCGATGCTGTTTTCCCGTCAGGATGAACAGCGTCAAGTGACGGTTGAAGCCCCGGCTGCGCCGCAAGCGCCTGCGGTGCCGCAAGTTCAGGTCGAGCCGGTGGTGGTGCCTGAGCCGCAAGCGCTGCCTCAGGAACCTGTGCCGAGTGATGATGAAATCGCTCAGCAAGAAGCACCGATCACACCGATTGCCCCAAGTGCCCCGGTTGCGCCTGCACCTGCCGCCAAACCGGTCGCGCCAGCACCTGCGCCGGTCAACAAACCAACGGTTGCACCTAGCCAGCCCATCACGGCTGCACCGGGCAAGCCGGACACGACTCAAAGCCGCGTCGATGCCAATGGCCTGTCGGTCAGCTGGTCGGTGCAATTGGCCAGTCTGACTAGCCGCGCAAGTGCAGAAAGTCTGCAGAAATCCCTGCGCAGCCAGGGCTACAACGCCTACATTCGTACTGCCGACGGCAAGAATCGGGTGTTTGTCGGACCGCTGATCGAACGTGCAGAAGCCGATCGTCTGCGTGACTTGTTGGGTCGCCAGCAGAACCTCAAGGGTTTTGTGGTGCGTTTCCAGCCTGAGCGTGGTTAAAACTATCGACCCGATTTGAAATGCACTGACAATCGCAGCTTACCGATAGCCATGCGCTCTGCTAAAATGCGCCGCCTTATCCGTCTGTAGGCTGCACTGTGCCATTTACCTGGGTTGATTGGGCGATCGTTGCAATCGTCGCCATCTCCGCTTTGATCAGTCTGAGCCGCGGCTTCGTCAAAGAAGCACTGTCGCTGGTGACCTGGATCATCGCAGGAGTCGTCGCCTGGATGTTCGGTGGTTCATTGTCCGAGTACCTCGCCGGATACATCCAAACGCCGTCTGCCCGTGTGATCACGGGCTGTGCCATCATGTTTGTCGCCACGTTAATCGTAGGCGCAATGATCAATTATCTTATCGGCGAATTGGTTCGCGTCACCGGGCTATCCGGGACCGATCGATTCCTCGGCATGGCCTTCGGCGCCGCGCGTGGCGTGTTGCTGGTGGTCGTGGCGGTCGGGCTGTTGAGCCTGGGGCCGGTACAGCAGGACGGGTGGTGGCAAGAGTCACAGCTCGTGCCAAAATTTCTATTGGTCGCAGATTGGTCCAAAAACCTGATTCTCGGGTGGAGCAGTCAGTGGCTTGCCAGCGGTATCAGCGTACCCGCTGAGATACCGTTCAAGGAGCACCTCTTGCCGATGGTCAAAACGCCTCAGTGAGTTGTGTTCAGTTCAGATCCATTAAGTAGGGGTTGCGTCGCATGTGTGGCATCGTCGGTATCGTCGGTAAGTCGAACGTCAATCAGGCGCTGTATGACGCGCTAACCGTCCTCCAGCACCGCGGCCAGGACGCTGCCGGTATCGTGACCAGCCATGATGGCCGGTTATTCCTGCGCAAGGACAATGGCCTGGTGCGTGACGTGTTCCATCAACGTCACATGCAGCGCCTGGTCGGTCACATGGGTATTGGCCATGTGCGTTACCCGACCGCGGGCAGTTCGACCTCGGCCGAAGCCCAACCGTTTTACGTCAACTCGCCTTACGGCATCACCCTGGCGCATAACGGTAACCTGACCAACGTTGAACAGCTGGCCAAGGAGATTTACGAATCTGACCTGCGCCACGTCAACACCAATTCCGATTCGGAAGTGCTGCTCAACGTGTTCGCTCACGAACTGGCCCAGCGCGGCAAGTTGCAGCCCACCGAAGAAGACGTGTTCGCGGCCGTTACTGACGTGCACAACCGTTGCGTCGGTGGTTACGCGGTCGTGGCGATGGTGACCGGTTACGGCATCGTCGGTTTCCGCGACCCGCACGGCATCCGCCCGATCGTCTTCGGTCAGCGTCACACCGACGAAGGCGTCGAGTACATGATCGCTTCCGAAAGCGTCTCTCTGGACGTGCTCGGTTTCACCCTGATTCGCGATCTGGCACCGGGCGAAGCGGTCTACATCACTGAAGACGGCAAGCTGCACACCCGTCAGTGTGCGACCAACCCGTCCCTGACCCCGTGCATCTTCGAACACGTGTACCTGGCGCGTCCGGACTCGATCATCGACGGCGTGTCGGTCTATAAAGCACGCCTGCGCATGGGCGAAAAACTCGCCGAGAAGATTCTGCGCGAGCGTCCAGAACACGACATCGACGTGGTCATCCCGATTCCGGACACCAGCCGCACCGCGGCCCTGGAGCTGGCGAACCACTTGGGCGTCAAGTTCCGCGAAGGCTTCGTGAAGAACCGCTACATCGGCCGGACCTTCATCATGCCGGGCCAGGCTGCACGGAAAAAATCCGTACGCCAGAAGCTCAACGCCATCGAGCTGGAATTCCGCGGCAAGAACGTGATGCTGGTGGACGACTCCATCGTTCGCGGCACCACCTGCAAGCAGATCATCCAGATGGCCCGCGAAGCCGGCGCCAAGAACGTTTATTTCTGCTCCGCGGCACCGGCCGTTCGCTACCCGAACGTCTACGGCATCGACATGCCGAGCGCTCACGAGCTGATCGCGCACAACCGTTCGACCCAGGACGTGGCTGATCTGATCGGCGCCGACTGGTTGATCTATCAGGACCTGCCTGACTTGATCGAAGCGGTCGGTGGCGGCAAGATCAAGATCGAGAAGTTCGATTGCGCGGTGTTCGACGGCCAGTACGTCACCGGCGACGTCGACGAGGCTTACCTGAACAAGATCGAGCAGGCACGTAATGATGCCTCCAAGGTCAAGACGCAGGCAGTCAGTGCGATCATTGATCTGTATAACAACTGAGTAACTACCGGCCCTGAGGGGCCGGTTTTGTATCTACTAAAAAGAGCAAGGCAAGGAGTGACAGCATGAGTCAGGATTGGGATGCCGGTCGGCTGGACAGCGACCTCGAAGGCGTAGCGTTCGACACCCTGGCCGTACGCGCCGGTCAGCACCGCACGCCGGAAGGCGAACACGGTGATCCGATGTTCTTCACTTCCAGCTACGTATTCCGTACCGCCGCCGACGCGGCCGCACGTTTTGCCGGTGAAGTGCCTGGCAACGTTTACTCGCGCTACACCAACCCGACCGTGCGCGCGTTCGAAGAGCGCATTGCCGCGCTGGAAAGCGCCGAGCAAGCCGTGGCCACGGCGACCGGCATGGCCGCGATCATGGCGGTGGTGATGAGCCTGTGCAGCGCCGGCGATCACGTGCTGGTGTCGCGCAGCGTATTCGGTTCGACCATCAGTCTGTTCGAGAAGTACTTCAAACGCTTTGGCATTGAAGTCGATTACGTGCCCCTGGCGGACTTGTCCGGTTGGGATGCGGCGATCAAGGCCAACACCAAGTTGCTGTTCGTCGAATCGCCGTCCAACCCGTTGGCCGAGCTGGTGGACATCGCCGAACTGTCGAAAATCGCTCACGCCAAAGGCGCGATGCTGGTGGTCGACAACTGCTTCTGCACCCCAGCGTTGCAGCAGCCGCTGAAGATGGGTGCGGACATCGTCGTGCACTCGGCGACCAAGTTCATCGACGGCCAGGGCCGTTGCATGGGCGGTGTTGTGGCCGGTCGCAGCGAGCAGATGAAAGAAGTCGTCGGTTTCCTGCGGACTGCCGGGCCGACCCTGAGCCCGTTCAACGCCTGGATCTTCCTCAAGGGCCTGGAAACCCTGAGTCTGCGTATGAAGGCGCACTGTGCCAATGCCCAGCAACTGGCCGAATGGCTGGAGCAGCAGGAAGGCATCGAAAAAGTCCATTACGCCGGTCTCAAAAGCCATCCGCAGCACGAGTTGGCCCTGCGTCAGCAGAAAGGCTTTGGTGCGGTCGTGAGTTTCGAGGTCAAGGGCGGCAAAGAGGGTGCCTGGCGCTTCATCGATGCGACCCGTCTGATTTCCATCACCGCCAACCTCGGTGACAGCAAAACCACCATTACGCACCCAAGCACCACCTCTCACGGCCGTCTGGCGCCGCAAGAGCGTGAAGCAGCGGGCATTCGTGACAGTCTGATCCGCATCGCGGTCGGTCTGGAAGACGTGGCTGACCTGCAAGCCGATCTGGCGCGCGGGTTGGCTGCCTTGTGATCGAGTTGTCCACGCCGACCACCGGCACCAATGGCCGCGTCGCACTGGTCACGGGTGCTGCGCGGGGCATTGGGCTGGGGATCTCGGCCTGGCTGATCAGCGAAGGCTGGCAAGTGGTGCTGACTGATCTTGATCGAGTACGCGGTTCGAAAGTGGCGAAGGTGCTCGGCGACAACGCCTGGTTCATCGCCATGGACGTCTCGAACGAAGGGCAGGTGGCGTTGGGCGTCGCCGAGGTGCTGGGGCAGTTCGGGCGTCTGGATGCGCTGGTGTGCAACGCGGCGGTTGCCGATCCGCACAACATCACCCTTGAAAGCCTTGATCTGGCGTACTGGAATCGGGTGCTGGCAGTGAATCTCAGCGGGCCGATGCTGTTGGCCAAGCACTGTGCGCCGTACCTGCGCGCTCACAGCGGCGCAATCGTCAACCTGGCCTCGACCCGCGCCGGGCAGTCGGAGCCCGACACCGAGGCTTATGCGGCGAGCAAGGGCGGCCTGTTGGCCCTGACTCATGCCTTGGCCATCAGCCTCGGGCCGGAAATTCGCGTCAATGCGGTCAGCCCCGGCTGGATCGATACGCGGGATCCTTCCGCACGTCGTGCCGAACCGTTGACCGATGCCGATCATGCCCAGCACCCGGCGGGCAGGGTAGGGACGGTCGAGGACGTGGCGGCGATGGTCGCCTGGCTGTTGTCGAAGAACGCCGGTTTTGTCACGGGCCAGGAGTTCGTGGTCGATGGCGGCATGACCAAGAAGATGATTTACAGCGAGTAATAGGGTGGGGCGCTGTCTCCAGCATTGATGTTGAATGTGCCGCCGTCTTCGCGAGCAAGTCGAATCGTCGCACCGCCGCTCCCACAGTTGATTTTCGTCGAGCACAGAACTGATGCTCACTGCAGAACCCTTGTGGGAGCGGGCTTGCTCGCGAAAGCGGTCTGACAGCGTAAGACACGATTTTGTCTTTTTCAGAAAAACTTCAAGCGGGGTATTGACTTAGCTTCGGTACCTGCGTAAATTTCGCGGCCTCGGAGATGCAAACGGGTGATTAGCTCAGCTGGGAGAGCGTCTGCCTTACAAGCAGAATGTCGGCGGTTCGATCCCGTCATCACCCACCACTTCCGAGAGTCTTGCGAAAGCAAGATGGAAGCTTTTAAAAGCCTCCACCGACGCGCAGCGGTAGTTCAGTCGGTTAGAATACCGGCCTGTCACGCCGGGGGTCGCGGGTTCGAGTCCCGTCCGCTGCGCCATATTTTCCGAGTCAGGTTTATTCTGGTTCGAGATTGAAAGCCTCGAAGCTTTCAGTCAGACGAGTTACTTGGACGCAAGTCCAAAGCGATACGCAGCGGTAGTTCAGTCGGTTAGAATACCGGCCTGTCACGCCGGGGGTCGCGGGTTCGAGTCCCGTCCGCTGCGCCATATCTGCCTCAAGGCCCACTGAACGCCTTGGAGCTACGAAGAAAGCTGCTGGTAAAGCCAGTGCCTACTTCGAGTCGATAGCAAAGACCCTGGTCGAAAGACCGGGGTTTTTTGTGTCTGCGATTTGGCTTTTCTCTCCTGCTCTCCGCAACCATGGGTATTCGCATCTGCCAGCCAAATGCGGCCGTGTGTCGAATTCTTACTCCTCTCGACGATTTCCCTTAATAACGCTCAGCCCTGATTAACCGGTAGCTGCGTGGCAGAAACACCAGTCTTTCATTCGCGTATTCAAGGTTTTCCTGGGGGCAAACCGCACAAAGCGCTTGGTTTGAAGTCTCAACACTAATTAGAATGAGTCGCATTTAAAATATTTCTTCGCGCAGGGTTCCTTTAGATGAGTGATGCAGCGATGCCGGCGGCGCAAACTTTCCACGACCTGTACCGCGACCATCGTGGCTGGCTCGAAAGCTGGTTGAGGCGACGCATGAGCAATGGCCATGATGCGGCGGACTTGAGCCAGGATACATTCGTGCGTTTACTCGCCAGCGCCCAGCACATCGCTGACTTGCAAGAACCCCGCGCCTATTTGGCGACGGTCGGCAAGCGACTGCTCACCAATTTCTATAAGCGCCGCAGCCTGGAGCAGGCCTACCTCAGTGCGCTGGCGCTGCTGCCCGAGGACTGCGTGCCATCCCCCGAGCAACGTTGGTTGCTGCTGGAAACCCTGCAAGCCCTGGATGAATTGCTCGATGGATTGCCGACCGCGGTGCGACGGGCGTTTCTCTGGAGCCAGTTGGAAGGCTTGGGTTATCACGAAATTGCCGAACGCCTGCAAGTCTCGGAGCGCACGATCAAGCGCTACATGGCGCAAGCCTATGAGCATTGCTTGCTGGTGGATTTGTGATCGGTTCGGCGCCTTCGGCTGAAGCCCGGCAAGTCGTGCGGGCTGCCGCTCAATGGCTGGCGCTCATGGAATCAGGCGCCGCCAATGAACGCGATCGTGCCAATCTGCAGCACTGGCGTGACAGCCATCCCAGCCACGAACAGGCCTGGCAGAAAGCCCAACTCTTGCGCCAACGCTTTGCCGACCTGCCGTCAGCACTGGCTATGGCCAGCCTGGATCGGCCGCAGACGAGTCGGCGCACGGTGCTCAAGCGCGCCGTCGGGGCGGTGGCGCTGGTGCCAACCGCTTGGCTGATCAGTCGGCAGCTACCTCTGGATGTCTGGCGCGCTGACCTGCGAACCGCGACCGGGGAGGGCAAAAAGGTCCAGTTGGCCGATGGCAGCTCGCTGCAATTGAACACCGCGAGTGCCGTCGATATCGACCTGAAGAACCGCCGGCTGAGACTCGTGGAAGGCGAATTAGCGCTGAATGTGCCCTGCACATCGCCACTGACGATCCAGACGCACTTCGGGCAAGTGGTCGTCAGTCAGAGCGAAGTGTGCGTTCGTCAGGGGCAGGCGGGGTGCAAGGTGTCAGTGCTTAAAGGCGCGGTGCAGTTGCAGCCTTTGCGCGGGCCGGTCTTTTCATTGCGCGCGGGCCAGCAAGTCAGCCTTCAGGCGATGGGCGCGGGCGCCGTAGAGCCTTTCGATGTGCTTGCCCCAGGCTGGCGCGACGGCGTGTTGATGGCACAGAACCAGCCCCTGGGCGATTTTCTGCGCGAACTCAGCACCTATCGTCCGGGATTGTTGCGCTGGGAACCGCAACTCGAATCCCTGCGCGTCACCGGCAGTTTCCGTCTGGAAGACACCGATCGCATCCTGACGTTGCTGGCGGCCAGCCTGCCGCTGGAGGTGCATAGGCGAACCCGCTACTGGGTCACGTTACTGCCGCGCAAAAATAGTGTCTGAGGCCTGTCCCCTTTTTTCGCGTCGCTTGTCATTCAAGGCAAGTGAAACGAAATCAGAGAGATTCTCAATGCCAGTAGTGATGCCCTGCAGTACGCGTCTGGGTTCTTCCAGGCTGCGCCCGTTGTTGCACTTGAGTCTGTTGCTGAGTCTGAGTGCCTGTCCGTTGTTCATCACTGCCGGTTGGGCCGAAGACGCGCCTCGACGCAGTTACCAGGTGCCGGCAGGAAGCCTCAGCGCAGCGCTGACCCGTTTCGCCGGGCTGGCCGGGGTCAATCTGTCAGTGGACCCGGCACTGGTGGGCAGTCGCACCAGCCCTGGACTTTCCGGCGAGTACGCGGTGGAGGAGGGCTTTGCCCGACTGTTGCAGGGTTCAGGTCTGCAACTGCAGCCGGTAGGTGAAGAGGCGTACATCCTGACCCCGGCGCCAGAAGGCGGCAGCCTGCAACTGGGCGCCACCTCGATTCTCGGTGCCATTGACTCGGAGCACGGCGATCCGTATGCCGGCGGCCAGGTCGCGCGCCGTGGTTCACAGGGCCTGCTGGGCTCGAAAGACTTTATGGAAACGCCGTTCAGCATGACCACCTACACCAGCGAGGTGGTCAAAAACCAGCAGGCGCGTACCTTGGGTGACCTGATTGCCAACGATCCTTCGGTTCGCGCCACCAACCCGGCGGGTGGGCGCTATGAGCAGTTCACCATTCGAGGGTTGAGCCTGTTCAATAGTGATGTTGCCTACAACGGTCTCTACGGCGTCCTGCCGACCTATACGATCGACATGGAGATGGCCGACCGCGTCGACGTCCTCAAAGGTCCGAGCCAGCTCATCAACGGCATCTCGCCGCGGGGCAGCGTGGGTGGCGGGATCAACGTGGTGCCCAAGCGCGCGACCGACAAGCCCATCACTTCATTCACCGGCAGCTACGCGTCCGACAACCAGGTCGGCGGTGCCGTGGATGTCGGCCGGCGCTTCGGTGAAGACAACAAGTTCGGTCTTCGTTTCAACGGCGTGAAGCAATCCGGCGACACCGAATGGGATCACCAGAATGTCGACCGCGAGATGGCCGTGCTGGGCCTGGATTTTCGCGGTGAACGCCTGCGACTCTCGACGGACATCGGGCGCACCGAGCGTGATACCGACGCCCCGCAGGAGCGCGTACAGGTTGGCCCTAACGCGCAGGTTCCGCATGCCAGCGATGTGCGCCGCAACTATGCGCAGCCCTGGAGCAAGGCGAGTACCAACGACACTTTCGGCATGGTGAACGGCGAATTCGATGTCAGCGATTCCGTGATGCTGTACGGCGGTGTGGGCGTGCGCAAAAGTAACCATGACTTCCTCCGACATGCCGTTTCGGTCACCAACAACGCTGGCAATTTCAGCGTTCTACCCCGTGACTTCACCCGTGACGAAAATGTCCGGACGGCTACGGCGGGGGTGCGCAACTGGTTCCATACCGGCCCGGTGAGCCATGAAGTCAACCTGGCCGCCAGCTATTTCTACATGGGCTTTGAAAACGGCGGCGCCCGTTATGCTGCGGCCAACAGCAACCTCTACAACCCCGTGGTAACACCAACGCCTGTCCGGCCCACGCGACAGGATTCGGAGGTCTATACCGAAAACCGCTCCACCGGTGTGGCGCTGTCCGACACCCTGGGTTTCTTCGATGACCGGCTGCTGCTGACCCTCGGCGCCCGCTGGCAGCGCGTGAAGGTTGACGACTGGACCGATAACGTCAGAGGCGACACCGCCTACGATGAGGAAAAGGTTTCTCCGTCGGGCGGCATCCTGTTCAAGGCCACCGATAAGTTGTCGCTGTATGCCAACTACATGGAAGGCCTGAGCCAGGGCAAGATCGCACCGTCGACCTCGGTGAACGAGGACGAGATCTTCCCGCCGTTCATCAGCCGCCAGGTCGAGGTCGGTGCCAAGTATGACGCCGGTGCGTTCGCCGTCACCGCCGCCGTGTTCCGGATCAAGCAGCCGGCTTACGAGACCAACGCCACGACGCGCGTCTTCGGCCCGAACGGCAAGCGTGAGAACACGGGTGTGGAACTGAGCGTGTTCGGTGAACCGCTCGATGGTTTCCGTCTGCTCGGCGGTGTCATGTACATCGACAGCGAATTGAGTAACACCACCAATGGCACCTTCGACGGCAACCGGGCACCGGCCACGCCGAAATACAACGTCAACCTGGGCGCCGAGTGGGACGTGCCGACTGTACAGGGCCTGACCTTGACCAGCCGCGGCATTTATTCCAGCTCGCAGTACCTGGACCAGTCCAACAACAAGGAAATCGACTCCTGGGAGCGTTTCGATGTGGGCGCACGCTATGCGTTCAAGGTCGAGGAAAAGAACATCACCCTGCGTGCCAATGTCGAGAACGTGGCGGACAAGCGCTACTGGAGTTCGGCCGGGGCCTCGGATGACAGCGAGCCTGGCTTGACGCTGTCGACCCCGCGCACCTACCTCCTTTCGGCGACCGTTGACTTCTGATCCACCCGTGTCGTGCGCCTCAGGGATCGGGGCGCCATCGTTGAACCATGACCTGATTCGTATAGAGGAAGGACATATGCACCCCCTCAGTTAATGAACATTCAAGACACTTGCGTATAAGTCGCTATCTGTCGGTAGCCTATACCGAAGTTGTCAGTTGCGTTAAAAGATCATGGCTAGATCATGGCACTTCCGGAGTTCATACCAGGTTTATTAACTTGGTTTTTTGCGTGTCTGATGGTTTTTAAAGTAGTTCAATTCGCTATATGTAAATTTCCAAATCGGTTGTAAGAATTAGTTGCAACAACTTGTTAATGAGAATAAGTTGCATATCGAATTTAACGAGGGTGAAGCGATGTTGAATGATGGCGTATTGCACTCTAATCCTTTGCAAAAAACCAATGCCGACTATTTGGCTCGACAAAGCAAGTTTGAATCTAATGTCCGTAGTTATCCACGCAAGTTGCCGCTGGCCATCGCCAAGGCGCACGGGCTCTGGGTTACTGATGTTGAGGGCAATACTTACCTCGACTGTCTGGCTGGCGCCGGTACTTTGGCCCTGGGGCACAATCATCCGGCCGTCATGGCCAGCCTCGACAGCTTCCTCGCCTCAGGTCTGCCGATGCACACCCTGGACTTGACCACCGCGGTCAAGGACGCTTTCAGCGAAACCTTGCTCAGCCTGTTGCCGAACCAGGGCCGTGATTACTGCCTGCAATTTTGCGGGCCGTCCGGGGCGGATGCGGTGGAGGCCGCGCTGAAACTGGCCAAGACCTACACCGGGCGCAACAACATCATCAGTTTCTCCGGGGCCTACCATGGCATGACCCACGGCGCCCTGGCCCTGACCGGCAACACCGCGCCGAAAAATGCCATCGCCAGCCTGATGCCCGGGGTGCAGTTCATGCCGTACCCCCACGAATACCGTTGCCCGCTGGGCATTGGCGGTGAGGCCGGGGTCGAGGCCTTGACCCACTATTTCACCCAGTTCATCGAAGACGTCGAAAGCGGCGTGTCACTGCCGGCGGCGGTGATCCTTGAAGCGGTGCAGGGTGAGGGCGGGGTCAACTGTGCCCCGGCGAGCTGGCTGCGGGCGATCCGCGAGGTGACGCGCAAGCACGGCATCCTGCTGATCCTTGACGAAGTGCAGACCGGTTTCGCCCGCACCGGCAAGATGTTTGCCTTCGAACACGCCGACATCGAGCCGGACCTGATCGTCATGTCCAAGGCGGTCGGTGGCGGTTTGCCCATGGCAGTGCTGGGCATCCGTCGTGAATTCGACGCCTGGGAGCCAGGCAATCACGCCGGCACCTTCCGCGGCAACCAGATGGCCATGGCCGCCGGGCTGGCCACGTTGCAGGTGCTGCAGCAACAAAACCTCGCCGCCCAGGCCGAGCGCCAGGGCCAGTGGCTCAAGGACCGACTGGTCGAGTTGCAGGCGCATTATCCGGCCCTCGGCCAGGTGCGCGGTCGCGGCCTGATGCTGGGCATCGAGATCGTCGACGAGCGCCAGCCGGCGGATCGCCACGGGCATTTCCCGATGGACCCGGCGCTGGCCGCGGCCATCCAGCAACAGTGCTTCAAACAAGGCCTGTTGCTTGAGCGCGGCGGGCGTAAGGGCAATGTCATCCGCTTGTTGCCACCCTTGATTATCGACGATGAACAATGCCAGCAAGTCATCCAGCGTTTTGATAACGCGATGGCTGCCGCGTTATTGCAGTTGCGCCGTTGAATTAATCAATCGTAGTTGCTTTAGCAGTCCGCCGAATTGCAGTTTGATGACGTTGCTGTAAGTAACTTTGATGGTCGTCTGATTGTTTAAAAAAGTTTCAGTGAAGTGATGTCGTTACGTGGGGTTTCGTCGGCTGTTAAACAGGTCGATCAGCAACTAATTTTTTCGCCATATAACGTGTCCAGTGGCCTCGCGGGCTACTGTGGAGCACCCATGAATCATCCAGATCGCAGTGTTTTATCGAATATGGTCAGTGAGTTGGCGACGACGCGTGCGTTGCTTAATTGTTTGATCAAAGAGTTTGCCTTGCCGGAAAACTGCCTCAGTTACAGTTGGCCGACGCAGATGCAAGGTATCGCCCCGGGCAGTTACCTCGAGGGCCTGGAATGGAAGGGCATTCCGCTGACCATCAAGCTGCCCAACCAGCAGCAGTTCTTTGTAATGGTGGACCGCCGTGATGGTCTCGGCAGTCACCGTTACCTGTCGGACGTTTATGCCCGGCGTGGCGAGGGCGACTGGTCGTGCCTGAGGTTTACCGAGTTCGTCGAGCAGTTGCTCACGGCGTGCGAACACATGACCCGCGCCAGCAACGACGAGTTGCTGGATCAGGTGTTGCAAAGCCAGTTGCTGACCGCGGCCATCGTCGGCCACAACATGGACGGCCAGCACCCGGCACCGCTCAGCGGTTACCTCGCCAGCGAGCAGGGTTTGTGGTTCGGTCATCCGAACCACCCGGCACCCAAGGCGCGCCTGTGGCCCGCTCATCTGGCCCAGGAAACCTATGCCCCGGAGTTCCAGGCCCGCACGCCGTTGCACCTGTTCGAGGTGCCGCTGGAAGGATTGAGCGTCGGGGCCAACGGCCTGAGCAAAGCCCAAGTGCTGGCCGGTTTTGCCGATCAAGCGCAGGCGCGGCCGGGGCACGCGGTTATCTGCATGCACCCGGTTCAGGCTCAGCTGTTCATGCAGGATGGCCGGGTTCAGCGTTTGTTGAAATCCGCGGCCATCGTCGATCTTGGCGCCACAGGGCTGATGGCCAACCCCACGGCGTCCATCCGAACCTGGTACATCGAGGGCCATGAGTTCTTCATCAAGGGCTCGCTGAACGTGCGCATCACCAACTGCGTCAGGAAAAACGCCTGGTACGAACTGGAAAGCGCACTGATGATCGACCGAGTCTTTCGTAACCTCCAACTGACCCGACCCGAAACCCTTGGCGGGCTCTCGGTGGTGGCCGAGCCGGGCAATTTGAGCTGGGCGCCGCAACAGGCCAGCGAAGCCGATAACCACTGGTTCCGCGAACAGACCGGGGCGATCCTGCGGGAGAACTTCTGCCTCGACACCGGCACCGACTGCAGCATCATGGCCGGTACGTTGTTCGCTCGTGGCCTGCATTTACCGCCCTTGGTGCATGAGTTCCTGAGCCGGTTCAACGGCAATGACATCGACGATCAACAGCTGTTGAGCTGGTTCGACGACTATCAGGCGCTGCTGCTACGGCCGGTGCTGGCGCTGTTCTTCAACCACGGCATCGTCATGGAACCGCACTTGCAGAACAGCGTACTGGTGCATGACAACGGTCGTCCACAACGCTTGCTCCTGCGGGATTTCGAAGGGGTCAAACTGACCGACGAACTGGGTGCTTACCGGATCGACGCAGATGTTCATCCACGGGTGCGTGAGTCGCTGCTTTATTCCCGCCAGCAAGGCTGGAATCGCATCGTCTATTGCCTGTTCGTCAACAACTTGTCCGAGGCTGTGCTGGCCCTGAGCTGGGAGCGTCCGCACCTGGCGCCGCTGATGTGGCAACGGGTGGAGCAGCAATTGATCAGCATCCGCGCCGAATTGACCCGCGCTGCGCCGGAGTTGGATGCGCTGATCGCCGGTCAGCCGATTGCCTGCAAAACCAACCTGAAAGTCCGTCTGGCCGCCAAGGCCGATCGCCAGGCCAGCTACGTCAGTCTGGTGTCCCCGTGGGGCAAGGAGGCCAAGCATGGATAAGCTGCCCGAAACGGTATTGGCCGCCATCGACGAAGCCCGCCTAAAACACGAAGACCCACTGGCGCTGTTCATCTATGACCTGGACGCGCTGAAACAGCACGTGACGCAGGTGATGGCGGCGCTGCCTGAAGGCGTGGAGCTTTATTACGCGATCAAGGCCAACAGTGAACCGCAGATCCTCGCCGCCATCGCGCCGTTGGTGCACGGGTTCGAGATTTCCTCCGGCGGCGAGATCGATCGTCTCCGGGTCTGCTCGACGCGCAAGCCGTTCATCTTCTCCGGCCCCGGCAAACTGGACTCCGATCTGCGTTCGGCGCTGCAACATCAGGTCGAAGCGATTCATATCGAAAGCCTGAATGAAATCGTCCGCCTGCAACGGCTGGCACTGGAAGCGGGGCATGTGCAAGACGTCTTGCTGCGGATCAACCCCGAACTGCCTTCGCCGCTCTCCAGCAAACTGGCGATGGCCGGCACGGCCACACCGTTCGGGATTGATGAGTCGGAACTGGCTCAGGCGGTCAGTTGGGTCGATAACGCCAGCCACCTGCGGCTCAAGGGTTTCCATGTGCATGCGATGTCCCATCAGTCGCTGGTGGAGCGCCATGAACAATTGCTCGATCTGTACCTGCAGCGCTGGCCGCAATGGAAGGCGTTGTCGGCCGATCCTGCGGCGATCACTCACCTCAATGTGGGCGGTGGCATCGGCGTTAATTACCTTGGGCCGCAGCAATTCGATTGGCAGCGCTTGTGTACGCATTTGGGGCAAAGCCTGGCAGCCTGTGCCGATGCGCCCATCGTGCGTTTTGAGCCCGGTCGTTTCATCAGCGCCTTCTGCGGCTACTACGCCATTGAAGTGCTGGACAAGAAAACCAGTCACGGCAAGCACTTCCTGGTCTGTCGGGGCGGTACCCATCAGTTCCGTTTGCCGGTTGCCCAGGGACATGATCACCCGATCATTCATCTGCCCCGGCATCGCGTAACGCCAACGGCGACACAACAGAACTGGACCGTCGTGGGGCAGCTCTGCACGCCCAAGGATGTGCTGAGCCGAGATTGCCCGCTCACCGGGGTGGAGATCGGCGACATGCTGGTGCTGCCCCTGGCCGGTGCCTATGGCTACAACATCTCCCACGCCGATTTCCTCTGTCATCCGCGACCGCCGCAGGTGTTTGTGCAAGAAGCCGGAGTCGCCCCGTGGGATTGACGTTTGCCGTGCCGCGCTGGTTGGTGGTGGTCAATGTGTTGTTGGGCACGCTGACGGTCAGCCTGAACAACAGCTCGCTGAATCCGGCGTTGCCGGCATTCATGGAGGCCTTTCAGATCGGTCCGCTGTTGGCCACCTGGATTGTTGCTGCGTTCATGGTGAGCATGGGCATGACCATGCCACTCACCAGTTTTCTCAGCCAGCGGGTGGGGCGCAAATCCCTGTATTTGTGGGGCGTGGCGTTGTTTGTCTGCGGTTCGCTGCTGGGAGCGCTGGCCAACTCCATCGCGCTGGTGATTGCCGCGCGCGTGGTGCAAGGGATCGCCAGCGGGCTGATGATTCCGCTGTCGCTGGCGATCATTTTTTCGGTGTACGCCAAGGGCGAGCGGGGCAGGGTTACCGGCCTGTGGGGCGCGGCGGTCATGCTGGCGCCGGCATTGGGGCCCTTGTGCGGGAGCCTGATGCTGGAGTGGTTCAGTTGGCGTTCGCTGTTCCTGATGAATGTGCCGATTGGCCTGCTGGCGCTGATCCTGGGCATCGGCGTTTTGCCGGCTTCTGAAGCATCGGAACGCAAACCTTTCGACCTGGCGGGTTACTTGCTGATCGCGACGGGTATCGGTCTGTTGATGATTGCCGTTGGCCGTCTGCGCCATGCCGAAGCCCTCACTGATCCGCTCAACCTTGGCATGCTGCTGGCGGCCATTCTGTGTCTGGTTGCGTTTGTACGACTGGAACTGAACCGGGCCGCGCCGCTGCTCAACCTGCGCATCTTTACCCTGCGCGGTTATCGCTTGAGCGTGATCATCGCGGTGGTGCAGTCGGTCGGCATGTTCGAATGCCTGGTGCTGCTGCCGCTGCTGGTGCAAGTGGTGATGGGCTACAGCGCTATCTGGACCGGCCTGTCCCTGCTGTGCACGGCGATGTTCGCCAGCCTGTTCGGGCATCTCGGCGGTAAGTGGCTGGACCGACACGGCCCTCGCGGGGTGGTGCTCTGGGGGCTGCTACTGACCGGGGGCGCCACCCTGGGATTGGGCATGCTGGGGGCTGGCGCTTCAATCGGTGTGGTGTTTTTTCTGATGATGGTCCGCGGCGCCGGGCTGGGCCTGTCCTATATCCCCATCACCACCGCCGGGCTCGATGCGCTGCCTGAACCGATGGTCACCCAGGGCGCGGCAATGAATAACATTTCCCGTCGTCTCGTCTCGTCACTGGCCATCGTGATTGCCTCGCTCTGGCTCGAGTTTCGCCTGGCCGCCGATTCGGCGGGCGGCATTGTTTCGGTGGCGACCCCAGGGGCGATCAGCGAGGTCTTCTTGGCCACCGGCATCCTCATCCTGCTGGCATTGCCCTGTGCCTGGCGTTTTCCCGTTCACGCATCCAACGAGCCGGCCGAGGCACTGCCCTCAGCCCTCGAACACCGTTAATTCTTTCACGGACAAGGTTATGACTATGGCGACTTCTTCACAGGCAACACATCAGGCTGCGGATTCTGCGCCAGGCGTCTGGCTGGCGACGGCTGATCCGCGCCACTATCAGCAAGTGGAACAGCGCGTGGTGGGCCAACTGCTGCAAACGCTGCTGTATGAAAACGTCCTGCCGTATCACCATTCGCCGCTCGATGGCGGCCAGCACCGTTTTGTCGTCAGCGGCTTCGATGCGCAGCAACAACCGGTGGAGTACCACTGCAGCGGATTGCTCAGCGCCAGCTTCGAGCTGATTCGCCTCGACTATGCCAGTCTCGAACGCGTTGGCGCGTTGGGCGCACGCAGTCGGCCGCATCTTCATCAAGCATTGGCGGAGCTACTGAGCGAACTTCAGGACAGCCCGCACCTGCCACGCTTCACCCATGAACTGGAGCAGACCCTGCTCAAGGATCTGCAATCGCGCAGTCAGGGTTATCAAGCGGTCAAGCCGCCACATCAACTGGATGTCGATGCGCTGGAACAGCACTTCATGGACGCCCACAGCTATCACCCTTGCTATAAATCGCGCATCGGTTTCTCGCTCAAGAACAACGCCAGTTACGGACCGGAATTTGCCGCGCCCATCGCCATTGTCTGGTTGGCGGTTGCGAAAACTTGCGGGGCAATGAACATCTCGCAGCACCTGGATTACGACGGATTTATCCAGCAGGAATTCGGGCTTCAACGCTGGCAGCAACTCGCTGAGAACCTCACCGACCAAGGCAAGGCGATGGGCGATTACTGGCTGATGCCGGTGCACCCGTGGCAGTGGGAAAACATCATCGTTCCCGTGTTCTACCCAGAACTGGTCAGCGGTGAAGTGATCTATCTGGGCACTACGGATGACCGTTATCAGGCGCAACAGTCGATCCGCACCCTGGCCAACGTCACTGAGAAAAAGCGGCCTTACGTCAAGCTCGCACTGAGCATGACCAACACCTCCAGCACGCGAATTCTGGCCCGGCATACGGTGATGAACGGCCCGATCATCACCGACTGGTTGCAGCAGTTGATCGGCAGCGACAGCACTGCCCGTGACCTTGGCTTTGTGATTCTCGGCGAAGTGGTCGGCGTCAGCTTTGACTACGATCACCTGCCCGCCACGCGGATGTCCCAGGCCTACGGCACGATGGGCACCCTTTGGCGCGAGAGCATTCACCAGTACCTGCAAGACGACGAGCAAGCGGTGCCGTTCAATGGTTTGAGTTCCGTGGACAATCGCTACGGATCGGGTGAGCAGACCCCGTTCATAGACGCCTGGATCACTCAATACGGGCTGCACGCCTGGACCCGTCAACTGTTGCAGGTTGCGGTGTCGCCGATCATTCATATGCTGTACGCCGAAGGCATCGGCATGGAATCCCATGGGCAGAACATCGTCCTGATCGTGAAGCAGGGCTGGCCGCAACGTATTGCCCTGAAAGACTTCCACGACGGCGTGCGCTATTCACCGCAGCACCTGGGGCGCCCCGATCTGTGCCCGACCCTGGTGCCGCTGCCCGCCAGCCACGCCAAGCTTAACCGCAACTCGTTCATCCTCACCGACGACCTGGATGCGGTCCGGGATTTTTCCTGTGATTCGTTCTTTTTCATCGCCCTGGCCGAGATGGCGATCTTCCTGCATCAGCACTATCAACTGGAAGAGGCTCTGTTCTGGAAAATGACCGCTGAGGTGATCACCGCCTACCAGGCCGAACATCCGCAACACCGTTCGCGTTACGCAGCGTTTGATGTTTTCGCGCCGTTCTATGAAGTGGAGGAGCTGACCAAGCGCCGCCTGCTGGGCGACGGTGAACGTCGTTTCAAATCGGTTCCCAATCCGCTGCACGCCTTCCGGCCGCAATCATGCTGAGGACCAATCTGCTCAAGCAGAAGCTCAGAACAGGTGAGCCGGTCTACGGCCTGATCAGCTCGATTCCGTCACCTGCGGCCATCGAATTGATTGCCGAGGCCGGTTTCGATTTCGTGATCATCGATATGGAACACGTGCTGATCAATCCCGAGACCGTGGAGAACATGATCCGCACCGCCGAGAGTTACGCGCTGACTCCGCTGGTGCGGGTGGCGGACCTCAACCCGAAAACCCTGCTGCGCCTGCTCGATGGCGGCGCCCAGGGCATTGTCTTGCCGATGATCGAAGGCCCCGAGCCTTTGGCCGAAAGCATTCGAGCCTGCAAATACCACCCGCAGGGTACCCGCAGCCTGAATGCCGGTCGCCCCGGTGCCTTTGGCAAACACAGCCTGGCGGAGTACATCGCGCTGGCCAACGAGCAAATCATGGTCGTGGCGATGATCGAAAGTGCCGAAGGGGTGCGTCGGGCGGCGGAAATTGCCGCCGTGCCCGGCCTCGACATGATCCTCGAAGGGGCCGCCGACTTGTCGCAATCGATGGGCATGCCCTGGCAGATCGACCGGCCCGAGGTGCAGCAAGCGCTGCTCGCCAGTTGGCAGGCAGCCAGCGCCGCGGGCGTGCCGTATTGCGCGATTCCACGTCAGCCGGGCGACCACGAACGGTGGTTGAGCCGGGGCGTTAAAAGTTTTGTTTTGGGTGACGAGCGTGGCATCGCTTTTCGTGCCCTCCAGGCCAAATTGGCCGCCACTTCAGCAGAAGGAAAATAATCGGATGAACTTCACCACAATGGCCGCCGACAAGGTGATGCAGGATCTGGTCGATTGTTTGCTGGCCGAACATTTTTTCGGTACCGAGCCGCTGAATCTGGTGGCGCCGTCGTCATCGGCCGATCAGCCGTTTACCGGGTTGAGCGCCGGGCAACGGATCTGGGAATGGCCCACTGAGCCGCAGGGTTGCATCGTCATTGCCCTGCGACCCGGCATTACCCAGCAATGGG
This sequence comes from Pseudomonas sp. ACM7, assembly GCF_004136015.1. Classification (NCBI taxonomy): domain Bacteria; kingdom Pseudomonadati; phylum Pseudomonadota; class Gammaproteobacteria; order Pseudomonadales; family Pseudomonadaceae; genus Pseudomonas; species Pseudomonas sp. ACM7. Next base: position 5,032,650 of record NZ_CP024866.1, read on the forward strand.
AGAAAGTACCGGGCACGCCGGTTTGGGCGCGACAGAATGACCAACTGACCGCGCTGTCACCCGAGGCCTTCACGACCCAGGTGTTGGCAGGGATGACCGATCGCTACCCGGACAATGAAAAAGGCTTCGCCCTGTTTCTGGATGTGCTGCGCACCAGCGTCCGGCAAACCGAGTTGTCCCTGGCCCATCGGGTCGACAGCGAACGCTTGCTGGAAAAAAGCAACGCGGACTTTTTCCTGGCGATGGAGCAGTGGGCTTCGCTGCGTGATCGTCCCTACCACCCGCTGGCCAAAGCCAAGCAGGGTTTGAGCGAAACGGAATATCAGCAGTATCAGGCGGAATTTGCCCGTCCGGTGGCGCTCAATTGGGTCGCGGTCGATCGCACGTTGCTGCAATGCGGCGACGGTGTGACGGACCTGGCGCAGAGTTATCCCGCTCAATACCTGTTGCCGCCGCTGTTGCAGGCCAACTTGCAACAAGAGCTACAGCAGCGGGGCATTGCCCAGAGCCACATCGCGCTGCCGGTGCACCCGTGGCAGTTCGAGCACGTGCTTGAGGCGCAACTCGGCGACGCTTTCGCCAAGGGTGACTGCCATCGCCTGGACTTCACCGACGGTGATTTTTTCGCCACCTCGTCGTTGCGCTCGATGACCCCGTGCTTCAACAGCGCCGATTACCTCAAGTTGCCGATGGCGATCTATTCGCTGGGTGCCTCGCGTTACCTGCCGGCGGTGAAAATGATCAACGGCGGCTTGAGCGAAGCGCTGCTGCGCCAGGCACTGGGCAAGGATGAAACGCTGCAACAATCCCTGTACCTGTGCGATGAAACCAAATGGTGGGCATTCATGCCGCCGGACGCGACACTGTTCGACGAAGCACCACGGCATCTGTCGGCCATGGTTCGCGGCTATCCACCCAAGTTGCTGGAAGATCCGGACACCCGACTGGTGCCCATGGCTGCCCTCGGCACGCCGTTGCCGGGCAGCAATCAGCACTTCTTCGATGACTGGATGGCCTACCGCGAACTGCCGACCAACGCTGCGTCGGTGATGACCCTGTTCCGCGAGCTGTGCCACAGTTTCTTCGATATCAACCTGCGGATGTTCCGCATCGGCATGCTGGGGGAAATTCACGGGCAGAACGCGGTGTTGGTGTGGAAGGCCGGTTACGCGCAGGGCTTGCTGTTGCGCGATCACGATTCGTTGCGCATCTTCGTGCCGTGGCTGGAACGCAACGGCCTGGCCGACCCGGCTTACCGGTTGAAGAAGGGGCACGCCAATACGCTGTACCACACTCGCCCTGAAGACCTGCTGTTCTGGTTGCAGACCCTGGGTATTCAGGTCAACTTCCGCGCCATCATCGATACGCTGGCTGAGGTCTACGCATTGCCGGCGACCCAGTTGTGGACGGCGATGGGCGAAGTGCTCAACGAGTTGATCGACACCATCGAGTTTGACGCCGAGGCGCGGATCATGATCAAGCACCAGTTGTTCGAAGCGCCACATTGGCCGCAGAAATTGCTGCTCACCCCAATGATCGAACGCGCGGGTGGCCCTGGCAGCATGCCGTTTGGCAAAGGGCAGGTGGTCAATCCGTTTCACAGGCTCGATCGGAATGCCTGAACCGCGACGACATCCCTGCAGGCGCACGCTGTTGCGTCTGTCCCTGGGCGCGCTCGCCCTCAGGTTGTCCACGCCGGCGTGGGCCGAGGCCGACGCCGCGCCGTTGCGGGTGATCACCCTGTTTCAGGGCGCCACCGACAGCGCCGTGGTGTTGGGCGTGACACCGTGTGGCGTGGTTGATTCCTGGAGCGAAAAACCGACCTACCGCTATTTGCGCACGGCACTGGACCAGGTGCCCCATGTCGGGCTGGAGACTCAGCCCAGCCTTGAAGACATCGCGCTGCTCAAGCCGGACTTGATTGTTGCCTCGCGCTTTCGCCACAAACGCATTGCACCGTTACTCAAGCAGATCGCCCCGGTGCTGATGCTGGAGGAAGTGTTTGAATTCAAAAAGACCCTGGCGCTGATGGGGGCCGCTTTACACCAGCAACAAAGGGCCGACGAGATTCTGAACCGATGGCAGCAGCGCGTGGCACATCTGTGTGAGCAACTGCAGCAGACATTTGCCGGACGCTGGCCACCCACGGTGTCGATTCTGGATATCCGCGAAGACCACATCCGCAGTTACCTGCCAGCGAGTTTCCCGGGCTCGGTGCTCACCGAACTGGGATTCAACTGGAGCGACACCAGCCGGGAGGCGAGCGGGGTGTCGATCAAACTCACCAGCAAGGAAAGCCTTGCCGTGGTGAATGCCGACATCTTTTTTGTGTTCCTGCGCGCGCAGAACGCGGCGGTGCAGCGCAACTACGAGAGTCTGGTGCAACACCCGCTGTGGAAGCAGATGCGTGCCCCGCAGCAAGGACAGGTGTGGCAGGTCGATGGCGTCGCGTGGAGTCTGTCGGGCGGGATGTTGGGGGCGAACCTGATGCTCGACGACGTGGCCCGCGTGGCCGCCGCGCAGGTGGCCTCATGAGCCCGGGAGTAAAACTGTGCAGCGCGGGTGTCGTGTTGCTGCTGTGCTGCGTGTTGAGCCTGGCGGTCGGTGCCACCTGGATTTCACTGCCACAGATTGCCGCGGCGTTTGTCCATCCCGACCTGTTGAGTGTCAGTCATGTACTGGTGACCACCACGCGCCTGTCGCGCACCCTGATGGCGATTTCCGTAGGCGCCAGTCTGGCGGTCGCGGGTGCCCTGATGCAGGCACTGACCCGCAATCCGTTGGCGTCACCCGGACTGTTCGGGATCAATGCTGGTGCGACCTTTTTTATCATCCTGTTTTCCTCGATCTTCTCGCTGTCATCCCCGGATGCCTGGTTATGGTCGGCGTTCATTGGCGCTGCCGTGGCGGGTTGTCTGGTGTGGCTGATCGGCAACATGGGGCAAGGCAGTCTCAGTCCACTGCGCATCGTGCTGGCGGGCGCGGCGATCGCCGCGTTGTTCTCCGCCTTCAGCCAGGCGCTGCTGGTGGTGAATCAGGATGGATTGGACACGGTGCTGTTCTGGCTGGCCGGCTCGTTGTCCGAACGCAACCTGTCGAGCGCCGCTCCCTTGTTGCTGACTGATGTGTTCGGGTTGTCGGGGGCGCTGTTGCTGGCCGGGCAGGTCAACGTGCTGAACGCCGGGGAAGAGATTGCCACGGGGCTGGGGCAGCGAACCGGCCTGATCCGGCTGCTGATGAGCGTGCTGGTGATCTGTCTCGCGGGAAGCGCGGTGGCGTTGGCCGGCAGCATTGGTTTTATCGGTCTTTTGGTGCCGCACATGGTGCGCAAGGGGTTGTCCATCGACCATCGCTGGTTGCTGCCAGGTTGTGCGCTGCTTGGTGCGATTCTCCTGCTGTTGGCGGATACGTTGTCGCGGGTTTTGATCCTGCCTCAGGAGGTGCCGGTGGGGGTGATGACGGCGCTGTTCGGCGCACCATTTTTCATCATGTTGGCCCGGCGTGGAGGTCGTTATGGATAGGGTGGTGACCTGGCGCCGAGGCGGGTATTCCCGGAGGGTCAACCTTTCCACGTGGTTGCGGTTGGCGGCGGCGCTGTTGCTGACGGTGCTGGTGATGCTCGGCTCGTTGTCGCTGGGGAAAGTCATCCTCTCGCCCCTCGAGGTGATGCGAATCCTGTTTTCCAGTCAGGACGCCAGCCTGACGTTGATCGTCGAGCAACTGCGTTTTCCACGCATTGTGTTGGCGGCGCTGGTTGGCGCTGCGTTGTCGGTGTCCGGGTTGATCCTGCAAAGCATCATCCGCAACCCGCTGGCATCGCCGGACCTGCTCGGCATCACCAGCGGCGCCAGCGCCGCCGCCGTGCTTTACCTGTCGTTCTTGTCCGCGACGCTGGGCCAACAGTTTCTGCCCCTGGCCGCAATGCTCGGTGCGGCTCTGGCAACATTGGCCATTTATCTGCTGGCCTGGAAGCAGGGGACCTCACCGCTGCGACTGGTGCTGATCGGCGTGGGCGTCTCGGCGATGTTGACGGCCGCGACCACCTTCATTCTGGTGTTCAGTCCGCTGACCACCACTCTGTCGGCCTACGTTTGGCTGACCGGCAGCGTGTACGGCGCCAGTTGGCCTGAACCGTTGGCGCTTGCGAGCTGGTTGTTGGGCATTTGTCCGCTGCTGGTGCTGCTGGCCCGTCAGGTGATGGTGCAACAGTTGGATGAAAACCTGGCCCAGGGCATCGGCGTGCGCGTGCAATGGCTGCGGGCCGGTTTGCTGCTGGTGAGTGTGGCGTTGGCCGGTGCGGCCATTGCCTGGGGTGGGGCGATCGCGTTTGTCGGGCTGATTGCTCCGCATATTGCCAAACGCCTGGTGGCCCCTGGTTTCGCTGGGCAGGCCGTGATGGCGGCCCTGATTGGCGCAAATCTGGTGATGCTGGCGGACCTGGTCGGGCGCACGCTGTTCTTGCCCCTGGATTTGCCGGCGGGGATCTTTGTCGCGGTGCTGGGCACACCCTTTTTTCTCTATTTACTGATTAAACAGCGTCATTAAGGAATTCAACGTATGACGTCGATTGCAAGTCGCGGCCTGACCCTGAGTTATCAGCGCCAGGTGATTATTGACGCGCTGGACATGCAACTGCCCAAGGGCAAGATCTCGGTGCTGATTGGCAGTAATGGCTGCGGTAAAAGTACCTTGCTCAAATCCTTTGCCCGACTGCTGAAACCGCAGCAAGGCTCGGTGATTCTCAACGGCGTGGATATCCAGCAAAAATCCACGGCGGCGGTGGCGCGTGAGTTGGCCATCCTGCCTCAGACACCGACGGCGCCGGAGGGTATTACCGTTCGCCAGCTCGTGGCCCTGGGCCGATACCCTTATCAGAGCTGGATGCAGCAGTGGTCGGCCGAGGATGAAACCATGGTCAATCGCGCGCTGACGCAAACCAGTTTGCAGGCGCTGGCGGATCGGCCGGTGGATGCCTTGTCCGGTGGGCAGCGCCAGCGTGCGTGGATCGCCATGACCCTGGCCCAGGACACCGGCATTGTGCTGCTGGACGAGCCGACGACCTTCCTCGACCTGGCTCACCAGATTGAAGTGCTGGACCTGCTGCGCGACCTCAACCGGCTCGAAAACAAAACCATCATCATGGTGCTTCACGATCTCAACCTGGCCTGTCGTTATGCTGATCATATGGTTGCGGTGCATGAGCGTACGGCATTTGCCCAGGGCCGGCCTGAGGACGTCTTGACTCAGGCGCTGGTCAAAACCGTGTTCGACCTCAACTGCAGGATTATTCCTGACCCGTTCTTTGGTACGCCGATGTGCATTCCGTTTGGTCGGGAATTGCCGCAATGAGTCTGGCTCGCCACTTCACCGCGCAAGAGTGGAGCGTGTTGGGCGGTGGGTTGCGGTTGAAGGACTGCGCCGAGCGTGATCCATTACGCTCGCTGATGGCGCGTGACCTGTTGCAGGAAGATGTGTGCGAGCGTTTGCTGGACGCATTGAGCCCGGTCATTGGCTCACCGTCGCGGGCGATCACCGCCTCGCTGCTGGGCAAGCGCCTGTCGTTCCTGGCCACCGGCGCCTGTTTGTACGCCATGTCGGTGTACGACAAAGGACTGCTGCTGTCGCTGGACAATACGGTGATCGAGTACGGTCATGATGACGGACTGTGGACGTCTTCAATGCCGCTGGCTCATTCCCTGCCGCTGACGTACGGGGCAGGTGAGCGCGAGGCCTGGCGGGAAACCTTGGTGCAGTCACTGTTTGCCGGGCTGTTGAAGCCGCTGTGGCAAACCTTCAACCGTGTGAGTGGCGTTTCACGGCGCATCTTGTGGGAAAACTCCGCAGTGCGCGTGTATTCGTTGTATGAAAAACGCATGGCAAAAATCGACGAGCCGTCGGTACGCGAGCGCTATGAAGCCGACTTCAGGTGGTTGCTGACTCAGGCAGAACCTGCGCTGTTCGGCCTCGATTACAACCCGCTGAGTCACTTCCGTCGTCCGCCGACGCTGCTCGACGAGGGGCAGCGCAGCATTCGCTTTCGGCGAACCTGCTGCTTCTATTACCTTGCTACTGAGCCCGCTGAATATTGTTCGACCTGCCCACTGCTGCGTCCGGGGAAATGCCGATGAGTTATCAGATCAACCCTCGCCAGCAGCTCGTCGACCCGGAGTTGCTCAACGCCTACCGGTCGATCCCTTCGTCAACCATCGGCCACTTTTCCGATCGGGGTTTCCTGCGGGGGATCAAGCCGCTGTTCAACAACATCCGCATGGTCGGCACTGTAGTCACCGTCAAAGTCTTCCCGCCGGATGGCAGCATTTTGCGTGAAGCGCTGTTGCTGAGTGAGCCGGGCGACGTGCTGGTGATCGAATGTGTGGACGACGAGGAGTGTGGCTGTTGGGGCGAACTGCGCACCCTCGCCGGGCTGATCAAAGGGTTGGCCGGGGTGGTGGTGTCGGGTGCGGTCACGGATGTCAGCGCATTACGTCGTCATGGGTTACCGATCTTTTGCCGGGACGTCAGCGCCTACACGACTCGCGGTATTGGCGCCCGTGGGGAGGTCAATCGGTCGATCAATGTGGGCGGGATTCAGGTGCAGCCGGGGGACCTGGCCATTGGTGATGATGACGGTGTCTACATCCTCGATGTCCGGCGTGCGGCCGAGCTGCTGTCTGAGTTACTGGCCAAAGAAGAAGCCGACGAACGGCGCCGCGCGGAATTCCTGCAGAGACTCGACGCCCGCCTGACCTGAAACTGCGTCATCTGCTCATCGATTTGTTGCAGCGCAAAGCGGCAATGCTTTGATTCTTCGGGCAGATTTTTGTAACGGGTTGTTTGCGGCAAGCGCAAAAAACTATAAAGTTAACCTTTCGGTCAGCTTTACACTGTCAACACAGCCCTTTGCTCCGTCGATAAGGGCTTCCGCAAGACTCGAGATTCCCAGAACATAACCAGAAGGGCGGACCCATAACCGCCCAGAGGATGATCCATGTCCAACCGTGATATATCCCGGCGCTCGTTCCTACAGGGCGGGCTGGTGGCGGGTGTGAGCGTCACGCTTACACCGCTCAGCAGCCAGGCGCTGGCAGCCTTGATGGAAAACAGCGTGACCGTGCCGTCCGAGCAATGGCTCGGCAACAACGGCAAGGCGCGCTCGCGTAACGATGCCTTGTCCAAGGTCTGCGGCAGCAAAGTCTTTGCCCGCGACATCCGTGCCAAGGACATGCCGGGCTGGCCCCAGCAGCAGGGCCACGCCATGTTGCTGAAAATCACCAAGGCTGACCGCATCTATGCGGGTTACGACCTGTCGTGGCTCGGTGCCGACTTGCAGCCCGATCGCATCGTTACCGCCGCCGATCTGGACAAGGACGGCATCGTCTTCCCGGAAGAGCACGCGCCTGACCTGTTGCTGCCCGAAGGCAAAGTGCCGATGTTCATCGGTCATCCGGTGGCGATCCTGATCTGGAACGACTTCGAGCGTTTCCGCCAGGCCAAGGCCAAACTCAAATTCAATGACAAAGCAATCCGCTACGGCGCCCAGGTGCCTTACTACGAAGGCGATCCCTACGGCAGCTTCCGCTACGTGCGCGTCGGCGGCGCGACCTCGGCGGACGAAGACGAATTCGCCAGCCTCAAGGATTCGATCCTGTTCCCGATGCTGAAAAACCGTCGTCCGGTGTGGAATTCCCAGCCGGACCTGCACGGCAACCTGACCGAGCGCGGCCTGTTTTACGCCGACCGGATGAAGCAGCAAATCGACAGCCCGCCAGACAACTGGCTGGTGTTCGACGAGCGCTACAAAACCCCGTCAATCGAACCCGCTGCGATGGAGCCGGACAACGGCAACGGCTGGTACGACCCGGCGACCAAGACCCTGCACTTTGTCGTCGCCACCCAGTGCCCACTGGAAGCCGCCACCGAAACCGCGAAGATGATCGCGCCGTCGCGTTTCGGCCTGGCCAACCTGAACATGCACCCCGGCTACACCGTCGGTTACGGTTCCAAAGACCACAACATTTTCGTCTACTACGCAGCGTTGGCCGCGCTGTACGGCGCCGGCGTGCCGGTGCGTCTGGCCAACGACCGCTACGAGCAATTCCAGAGCGGCATCAAGCGTCACTCGTTCGACATCCGCTACCAACTGGCGGTGGACAAGACCGATCACAGCTTCAAAATTTTCCGCGCCGAGATGAGCGTCGACGGCGGCGGGCGGATCAACTACAGCCCGTCGGTGGCGGCGGTTGGTGCCACGGCGGCGCAGTCGATCTACTACATGCCGCAGAACGATTTGCAGGTCACGGCCTATCATTCCCGCGCCGTTGAGGCCGGGTCGATGCGTGGTTACGGTACGCTGCAAAGCATGGCTTCCACCGAGATGATGGTGGATGAAATTGCCGATCGCCTGGGCATCGACGCCATTGCTCTGCGCAAGAAAAACGCCATGCTCTCGGGCATGAAAAACACCCAGGGCGCGGTGCCGGCGGGTGCGTTGCGTCTGCACGAGATTCTCGACAAGGCGGCCGTTCACGAGGTCTGGAAAAACCGCGACGCGATCAAAAAACAACGCGAAGCGCAGGACCCGGATCACTGGTACGGCGTCGGTTTTGCGATCTGCCAGAAAGACTTCGGCACCGGTTCCGAAGCGCCGATGGCCAGCATCGAATTCACCGCCGAGGGCTACGTGACCCTGCGCCATATCGGCATCGAAATCGGCACCGGCATGTCCACCTCCCAAGCCCTGGTGGTGGCGGATTTCATCGGTATCCCGGCCACCGAAGTGAAAACCGGCGAAACCGAATGGAAAGAGCTGCAACTGATCACCGGCGGCAACCCGTACATCATGAGCCAGGCTGAACAGGACGGTTTCCTGCGCAACCCGCGCTGGGTCGGCAAATTGGCCTCGGCCTCGTCGGCGACGAACTCCGCCTACTACTTCAGCCATGCCACTCGTGAAGCGTCCCGCGTGCTGTTCAACCACGGCTTGTGGCCGGCGGCGTTGCAGATATGGGGCCAGGGGCCTTACGGCGGCCAGGCCAACCCTTACGTGGTGCGCCGCGAGGACGCGCATTGGGTCGACGGCAAACTCACCGCCAACGGCATGCAACCGCTGAGCTTCGAACAGCTGGCCAAACACGCCCACGAAAAGGGGCTGGTGACCGGCGCCACCGTGCACGGTTTCAACCGGTGGAGCTGGGCCGAGGCCGATTTCAGCATCGACGGCGTGCGTGAACGCCTGCCGCTGGATGGCTTGGCCGTGAAGTACGGCGACGGTGCGCCAAACGCGAAGAAGGCGCAGATGACCAGCGCCGGTTTCCATCTGCTGGATCGCCAGAACGTGCACTACCCGGACACCCAGTTGAACAACGCGGCGGTGACTTACTACAGCCCGGTCGCGACGCTGGTGGAATTGAAAGTGAACAAGGGCTCCGCCGAAGTACAAGTGCTCAACCATCACTCGTGGGTCGAGTGCGGTCGGGTGCTGGTGGAAGAACTGGTCAAAGGTCAGCTCGAAGGCGGGATCGCCATGGGCATCGGCCATGCGTTGATGGAAGAGATGCCGCTGTACGAAGGTGGGCCGGGGGAGGGTGACTGGAACTTCAACCGATACCGCTTGCCGATGGCGCGACACGTTGCGGTCTGGAAACAGACGGCGGAGATCCTGCCGCCGTTGTCGCCGAGCGATCCATCGAAGGGCATCGCCGAAGTGGTGATGATCCCGGTGGTCGGTGCGATCGGCAACGCCGTGGCCCACGCTATCGGTAAGCGCGTTCGCGACCTGCCTATCACTTCTGCCCGCATCAAGGAGGCCCTCAATGGCTAACCGTCCGCTTCAGCTGACCCTCAACAGTCAATCCGTCGGCCCGGTGGACATCCCTGATGACCTGCCGATGATCGACTACCTGCACGAATACAAAAACCTTACCGGCTCGCGCCTCGGCTGCGGCCAGGGTATCTGCCATGCCTGTGTGGTGATCGTCGATAACCCGGACGGCACCAGCGAAGAAGTGCGCACCTGCATCACCGGCGCACATTACTTCGAAGGTAAAAAAGTGCGGACCATCGAAGGCCATGCGACCCGAGATGAGCAGGGCAAGGTCACCGCGCTGAACCCGATCCAGCAGCGTTTCGTCGATGAATTCGCTTTCCAGTGCAGCTATTGCGCGCCGGGCTTCGTGAATGCCGCGACCGTGTTGGTGGAAAAACTTCAGCGTCAGCCGATTGTTAAAAGTCAGCTGGAAAAAGTTATAGAGGACAGCCTCGGTCACCACATCTGCCGCTGCACCGGCTACGTGCGCTACTACAGCGCGACGCGCAACGTGCTGACCGACCTCGGTCTGGTCAAGGAGGGTTAAGCATGAAGCATCTACTTTCCCGCCTGGCGTTGGCGGTTGGTCTGGTTGCGCCGGTGTTGCTGGCTCACGCGGATAATCAGATCAAACGCGGCGAATACCTTGCCCGCGCCGCTGACTGCATGGCCTGCCACACTGCGCCGGGCGGCGCGCCTTTCGCCGGCGGCCTGCCGATCGTCTCGCCGTTCGGCACGATCTACGGCACCAACATCACTCCGAGCAAAGAGCACGGCATCGGTCTGTATAGCGATGACGAGTTCTTCGCCGCGCTCACCAAAGGCAAGCGCCGGGATGGCGCGAACCTGTACCCGGCGATGCCCTACACCTCGTATCACCTGATGCCTCGTGCAGATTCGGACGCGATTCATGCCTATCTGAGAACTGTCGAGCCGATTGAACGCGCAGCGCCGGTCACCAGCCTGAGCTTTCCGTTCAACGTACGCCTGGGCCTGATGGGCTGGAACATGCTCTACGGCAAGGACGTGCAACTCGCGCCCACCGAGGGCAAAAGCGAAGACTTCAAGCGTGGCCAATACATGGTCGAAGTGCTCGGTCACTGCGGCGAGTGCCATACCCCGCGCGGTCTGCCCGGCGCGATGCAGCAGGACAAACGCCTGACCGGTGGCCTGCTCAATGGCTATCTGGCACCAAGCTTGCTGGCCAATGACCTGGCGGCGCGGGGCTGGAATCATCAGGACCTGAGCTCGTTCCTCAAGCACGGCATGAGCGCCCAAGGCACGATGTTCAACGAGATGTTTCCGGTGTTCCACAACAGCACCCAAGGCCTCAACGACCCGGACCTGGCGGCGATGGCCACTTACCTGCTCGGCGATCAACCGCCCGCAGCGAAGGTGCTGACCGAAGTGCCCCTGGACAACATGAGACCAAGCGCCCAGCGCGGTCGTCAGGATTACCTGAACGTTTGCGCCGGTTGCCACGCGCCAAATGGCGAGGGCAAGCCGCACATCGCAGTGGCCATGCGCGGCAACACCACGTTGCGTCTGGACGATCCGCGTAACTTGCTGCGGGTGATCGAGGACGGCATCGGCGAGCAGAAATTCGCCGGGTTCGAACGCATGCAACAGATGCCGGGCTTTGCCGACAAGCTCAGTCACGAGCAACTGACCGATCTGCTCAACTATCTGCGTCAGGGTTGGGGTGGTCAGGCGAGTGAGCTGGCGGTCAGCGATGTGCAGAAGCTGCAAGCGGATGCTCCGACCGCCGAGCACAAGGCGCACTGACATGCAGCATCTCGATCTGCAGGTTGTGCGCCGGGCGCTGGAATGGTCGGCGGCTGGTCAGCGGGTGTGGTTGTGCACGGTGCTCGCCACTTACGGCTCGGCACCGCGTGCGCCGGGGTCGCTGCTGGCTGTGAACGCTGATGGACAATGGATCGGTTCGCTGTCCGGTGGCTGTGTTGAGGAAGATTTCCTGGAACGCGTCGCCGAGGGTGCATTCTCTGAGGCCGTCAACGTTGTCCGTTATGGCGAAGGTGATGACCCGCGCTCCCGAGTGAGCCTGCCCTGTGGCGGTGTGCTCGATGTGCTGGTGGAGAAGCTTGAACCTGATTGTGAGGTTCAGGCGCATCTGCGGGAACTGGAGTCGGCGTTGCTGGGTCAGCGTCGGCTGATCCGTGAAGTTGATCTGGCCAGCGGTGCGCGCAATGTGTTCGCAGACAGCGAGCAGGGGGCGCGCATCGAGCGTGAGATCGACCGGGTACGCGTGCGGATCGGCGCGGCTCAGCGGTTGCTGCTGGCGGGGTATTCCAGTGTCGCCCAGGCCTGCGCGGAGTTTGCCGTGGGTTTGGGGTTCGAGGTGATCCTGTGCGATCCCCGCGATGAAGTGCTGGAAGGCATGGTGCTCAACAACGTCGAGATTCGCCGCCAACTGCCATCGGTGTTCATCGCCGACGGCGGCTGTCACAGCGACACGGCGGTGGTGGCGTTGACCCACGATCCGCGGATTGATGATTTGGCGATGATGGAAGCCGTGCGCACCGATGCGTTTTATATCGGCGTGATGGGCTCGATGCAGACGTCGCAAAAACGCTTTGAGCGGTTGCGCAGGATTGGCGGGTTGGGGGATGTGGAGTTGGCGCGGATTCATGCGCCGATTGGCCTGAACCTGGGCAGCAAGACGCCAGCAGAAATTGCCCTGGCCGTACTCGCCGACATCCTGCGCATCCGCAGCGGCATCCCGCGGGATCGACTCTAACGCCATCCCCCTGTGGGAGCGGCTTGCTCCCACAGGATTTGTGGTGTCTGTCAGTACCCGAACTTATCCCGCAATCCGTAATACCAGGCACCCAACGCCGCAAACGGCGTGCGCAGCAGTTGTCCACCCGGAAACGGGTAGTGCGGCAAATCCGCAAACGCATCAAAACGCTCAGCCTGACCACGCAACGCTTCGGCCAGCACCTTGCCCGCCAGGTGCGTGTAAGTCACGCCGTGGCCGCTGCAACCCTGGGAGTAGTAAATGTTGTCGCCCAGCCGCCCGACCTGCGGAAGACGCGACAGTGTAAGCAGGAAATTTCCGGTCCAGGCGTAATCAATCTTCACGTCTTTCAGTTGCGGGAAAGCCTTGAGCATCTTCGGCCGAATGATCGCCTCGATATTCGCCGGGTCCCGCGCGCCATACACCACGCCACCGCCGAAGACCAAACGCTTGTCCCCGGTCAGGCGGTAGTAGTCGAGCAGGTAATTGCAGTCTTCAACGCAGTAGTCCTGCGGCAACAGACTCTTGGCTAGCGCATCGCCCAGCGGTTCGGTGGTGATCACCTGAGTTCCGCACGGCATCGACTTGGCCGCCAGTTCCGGCACCAGATTGCCGAGGTAGGCATTGCCCGCGACGATGATGAACTTGGCCCGGACCTTACCCTGTGGCGTATGCACCACCGGATTCGCACCGCGCTCGATGCGCACCGCTGGCGACTGTTCATAAATAGTGCCGCCCAACGACTCCACGGCCGCCGCTTCCCCGAGCGCCAGGTTCAGCGGATGAATATGCCCGCCACTCATGTCGAGCATGCCACCGACATATTGATCGCAAGCCACCACTTCACGGATGCGCTTTTGGTCCAGAAACTCAAGTTGTGTATGACCGAACCGCTCCCACAGACGCTTCTGGGATTCCAGATGGCCCATCTGCTTGGCGGTAATGGCGGCGAATACGCCACCGTCCTTCAAGTCGCACTGGATATTATATTTGGCAACCCGCTCACGAATGATCCGCCCACCTTCGAACGCCATCTGCCCCAGCAACTGAGCCTGCTTGGGACCGACACTGCGCTCGATCACATCGATGTCGCGGCTATAACTGTTAACGATCTGGCCACCGTTACGCCCCGACGCACCAAAACCTACCTTCGCCGCTTCAAGTACCGTGACCCGGAAACCGTTTTCCAGCAGAAACAGGGCAGAGGACAGACCGGTGTAACCGGCACCGATTACACAGACATCAGTCTCTACGTCATCCTGCAAGGCCGGGCGCGGCGGAACCGCATTGGCCGATGCGGCGTAATAGGATTCCGGGTAGGGGGTGTTCGCCATCCTGCAGCCTCTGTTTAATATATTTTACGAGTGCATCGATCCTACCCGAGATAAAAATCGACCGCCAGCCACCGCAAAATCTTCTTTGCAGCGGCGAAATTAAATATTTTGCATATTCATAGGGTTAGCTCGAAAAAAGGTGTTGACACCCCTCCGGAATTCCGTAGAATGCCGCCTCACAGCAGGCACGTAGCTCAGTTGGTTAGAGCACCACCTTGACATGGTGGGGGTCGTTGGTTCGAGTCCAATCGCGCCTACCAAACAAAATCCGCTCTGCTGGGCGGTCTAGAAGGGCTCACCGAAAGGTGGGCCCTTTTTTGTTGGGCTGCGTTTGGAAAAACGTTGGAAACAATTTGGAAAAACGAACCACCTCAAATCGGCTTTCACCTTCATGTAAACCATTCGAGGGAGTGGGGAGCTTTGCAGCTGGAATGGCTGACAACAAAAAGCCCGCGCATGGCGGGCTCTCTGTATGGGGTCAAATCCTTTTGTCTGCTCAATCTGCGCTGCGTTCTGTGAGTGCTTCGTGAAAAGGATGTCGCTGGAACGAAAAAACCCGGCACTTGGCCGGGCTCTCTGTAGATGGGGCCAAATCCTTTTGGCTGGTTGCATTGTGCAGGGTGGGTGTGACGAAGGTGTGACAGGGCAGATACGAAAAGCCTGACTCTGGGCCGAACTCGATGATGGATGCCTATATTGATACCGCCAAGGCATTACGCCTCACAAGCAGTTGGATCTTCATAGACTTCGCACCACGCAGCCTTTATTAGCGGCTTGCACTCCGCGTCAAGCTTCCCCCTCAGCTTGGCAGTGCTAGCCGGGGTCATCGGCCCTGGCATCTCCTCGCCTATGTCCACCATTTTTTGCGCTACGGCCTTCTGGACTTCGCTGTATCTGACCAGTGAATCATTGAGCGGCCTCACTATCATATCGCTGACCTTTGCATTCAGGACGTTCAAATGAAGCGTGCAGTAATAATGTTCATGGCCATTTCGGGCTCTCTCCTGCTGGGAGGCTGCGGGCCTCACTGGGACGACGGAGAAAGGTACGGTCGAGATCGTGATCGAGGTCATGATTACCGTCGTGGATACGACCGAGGTTATGACGATGATCGAGGGTATGACCGCAGATATGATCGTCGTGACAATGATCAGGGGTATGAACGCAATCACGGTCGTGATCGTGATCGTGACGATAGAGACGACTGAATGCGCTGGCCATCGGCTAGCGAGAGACGGCGGTGACAGGCTCCCCTCGGGCTGGTCAATGATCACCCGGTTTGCCGATTAGCTTCAGCGGCACGGATTGCCAGTGATTCAGGCGTAAGATAGCGGTGCTACCTCATCAAAAGGAGCCGCATATGATCGCCGACCAAATGAACAAGCAGGTATCTGTGGACAGAGCTGTTTGGGATCAATACTTCTGCGCTGCGTTGATTGCGGAAAGCAATTTGACGGCACCGGTCGTAGGAGGGGCTACTCATGAAGACAGGCAGAACCTGTTGATTGAAAGGGCCAAAGCTCTCGCCGACAAGATGATGGAAAACAGAAAATAACCAGAGCCCAGCCATCGCGCTGGGCTCTTCACATCTGGATCTCGGCATCGGTGCAGCGCTACTAAGTCAGGCAATCAAGTCTACTTTGCCGCTAGCGAGGCGATAGACGCCCCCCACAATCTTCAACGTGCCCTTGCTGAGCGCATCAGTGAGCAGTGGTGAGGCATGTTTAAGGCGGTTAACCGAATCTTTGACATTCTGCGCTGTAGCGTTGTCGATAAGGTTTCCGGGGGATGTTGAACACTTTCTCGATGGGAGGTTTAGGTGCGTCAGTCAATTTTGGGATGTGGCCAGGAAGGCCAACAGCGCAAGACGATGCTGGTGTGCAACAGGTGATCATGATGGGTGAGTTGGCGGTCAATCGCGTGCGGAATAACCACAATCCCGGGTAGTCGCCAGGCACTGTAACGAGGGGATTGCCCCCTCGTTACAAATGTTGCATGAAGAGCATGAATCACTACTGGCGTGGTTCATCTCAACAACGTCGGACCTGCGTGGCAGGACACCAACCAACTAAAACCAATCTTACCTGGCGTTCAACTTCTTCAGTTCTTCATAAGTCGCCGACTGTACAAACCAGAAGCCGGAGATGATGCACCACGTCAGGGTGCCGGTAATGAAAACGCCAGCCCCGGACCAGAAGCCCTGAACGAAGATCATGACCACTGCGGCGATCCAGATAACGGCCAGTGCGACGTACAGAACTACGTTGTTTACGCCAATTACGAACTCTTTCACGTCTATTCCCTTTTGAATGTTTATCCTCTGGCTCCTTACGCAAGGGCCAGTGGGCGGCATGATAGGGAGATAGGTGGCTGTTCGCCAGTCATGTCGCGGCCAGCAGGCAGATTTCCAGATTTTGGACTACTACTGACAAGCCCATTTCCTTACCCCTGTCAGGAGCGTTCCTATGCTGTCTCACTGGTTTCTTGCGGCGATCCACCTCTTGGCTGTTGCCTTGGGCCTCTGGGCGGTGCTCACCCGAGGGACGGCGTTAAGCCGCCTGGCCGTCGGTACGGCGCAGGTTCGCAGTGTGCTGGTTGCCGATAACGTATGGGGCATCTGTGCGGGTATTTTGCTGGTCACAGGTTTGATGCGGGCCTTCGGTGGGTACGAAAAAGGCACCGACTATTACCTTCATCAGCCGTTGTTCCATCTGAAGATGACGCTGTTCGTGATCATTCTGCTGCTTGAAGTGGCACCAATGATCACCTTGATCAAGTGGCGGATCGCCTTGGGCAGGGGCGCTTCGATTGACCAGGGCCGAGCCAGGCTGTTTGCACGCATCAGCCATATCGAAGCGCTGTTGTTGATGGTGATTGCGGCCACCGGCATGGCGCGCGGTGTGACCTTCGGCTAATAACGGCGTGATTCGTCGGGGTTAAAGCGAATAATCTGACAGCCACGGCGTGGCCGAAGCCGGTAGCATCGGCTTCACGTAATGGGGGAGGAGGCGAGTGCTCAGCAAAATGCCGAGCATGAATCTTTAGCCAGCCATTGCGCTGTAACGAACGGGCTGGCTACTGACTGCAACAGGATTCAGGGAGTCTGCGGTTTGTCTGGAGCGGTGAGGCCAGCCTGAATGCGCTGATAGATTTCTTCGCGATGAACCGCAACGTCTTTCGGGGCATTGATGCCAATTCTGACTTGCTGGCCGCTAACGCCCAGAATGGTGATCGTAATGTCATCACCAATATTTATGCTTTCACCGACTTTGCGGGTGAGTATCAGCATGGTCTTCTCCTTGATTGCTTTGTAGGGCACCTGATTCGGACAGTGCAGAGGTCGGTGGTATGTATAGATTAGTGCGAAGTCTCACGGTTTGGGTGCCTCTTTCTGACGCGCAGATGCTGCATTAATTCCCAAGGCGTAACTATACAGAGGCCGCAACCATCATTCTCGTTGTTTTGAGCCCATTTTGCGGCACTCGGGAAGTAATCATGGATGCTAAAATCGCCGCTTTAAGCATTCTGAGGGACGCGTTGTGCGCAAAATGGTCTTGGTAATCGCGGTACTGGCGCTGGCGGGATGCGGTGAGGGCAAGAGTATTGAGGCGCAAAAGCCGCAGCCGACAGCTGCGACTACAGCCTCGGTGGTATCCGCACCACAATGGGATCTCGAAGTTCGAGGCGAAACGCCTCAGGCGGTCAGCGATTTGAGCGGCTGGTTGATTGAGCACAGTTTCGTTTCCAATATCGTCAAGGAAAATGGAAAAACCCGGATTCTGCTCGGGCCATTCAGTTCGAAAGCCGAGGCCGAGGCCAAACAGACAGAAGTGCGCGCGGCGCTCACCCGGGCGAAAAAACAGAACATCGAATTGTTGGTTGTCGACCATCCAGTGACCCAGTAACGGTCTTTTTCAGGGAGCTTTCGACGGAACGCCTTAAAGGGGATCCACATTGACTCGTTTCTAGATGTAGTCACTGTCGATTCCCAGTAGGAGTTCCCCCATGGCCTCCGCCACCCCTTACAAAATATTCGACGCAGTCCTGCGGCGCAAAAAGGCGCTGAGTCCTCATTTGATGCGCGTCACTCTGACCGGTCCGATGGTTACCGAAATGGCGACCTGGGCACCGGATCAGCGCGTGAAGCTATTCTTTCCGGCTGTGGACGGTTCGTCTGCCAAGCTCTCTCATGGCGATGGCTGGTACGCACGTTACCGCGCGATGCCGGTTGCCCAGCGCCCGGCGATGCGTACTTACACCATCCGGCATTTGCGTGCCGAGCAAGGCGAAGTGGACATCGACTTCGTGTTGCATGGCGAAACCGGCCCTGCATCCCGTTGGGCAATCCATGCAGCAGCGGGTGAGTCGATCCAGATCGTCGCACCTGATCGCCAGTTTTCGGCGCAAGACGCGGGAGGTTTCGAGTGGAAGCCGCCTCAACAGCTCAAGCAACTGTTACTGGTCGCCGATGCCACGGCTTTACCCGCGGCGCTCGGCATTCTGGATGAGCTGGCAGCGCTTGCCGTACCACCGATAACCCAGGCGTTTTTTGAAGTAGACAGTGTGGACGATGCTTTGCCGGTTCCTGACTGGCCCGGGCTTTCGGTGGAGTGGCTGATTCGAGATCGCGCCACCGCGACCGGAGTGGGTTCGCTGATGGTCGACGCGGTCTGTCGGGCCATTCTGCCGTCATCTGCTAAAGCATTCGAAACGGTGGAACTGGCGGAAGTCGATGTCGACGAAGACATGCTCTGGGAAACGTCCGAGGCTGCCCGTGGTGGCTTCTACGGCTGGATCGCCGGGGAAACGGTTGCGGTGATGAGTCTGCGCAAATACTTGATCAAGGAATGCGGCATTGCCAAGGAGTCACTCAACCTGATGGGCTACTGGCGTTGCAACAAAGCGGGCGGGTAGAAACGAACAAAGGCCTCGGGTGTTAAACCCGAGGCCTTTGTGTTTTCAGCGAGCGCTTAACCGCAGGCTTTCATGTCGACCGGGCCGACAAACACGTTGCCGCGGCCCATGACGCACGCCACGCTCTGGTTACGCTGACGTTCCCAAGCCTCTACCGGATAGGTTTTGTTCCAGGCTTCGTAGAGCTGTCGATCCTGTTTCGACAGGCGCAGACCGTACTGCTTGCTCATGTAGAAATATGTTCGGGC
The DNA here is from genome assembly GCF_004136015.1 of Pseudomonas sp. ACM7. Classification (NCBI taxonomy): domain Bacteria; kingdom Pseudomonadati; phylum Pseudomonadota; class Gammaproteobacteria; order Pseudomonadales; family Pseudomonadaceae; genus Pseudomonas; species Pseudomonas sp. ACM7. The sequence continues at coordinate 5,051,709 of NZ_CP024866.1, forward strand.
GATCATGCCGCGTATGGATGGGCGGGGCATGACCTTCTTCGCCTTGAAGTCGACCTGGGTCAGGCACGAGCCATATTGGCCCGACTGCACCGGCAACCAGCCGAAACTGAAGTTGCTGCGATCGCCATTCACTTCACCAATGCTCGGCACCAGGTTGTGCAGATCGGCTTCGGCCTTCTGGTAGGTTGGATCGTAACGCGTGCAGTTCTTGCGCCCACCTTCTTGCCAGCACTGACGCTGATGGCCGATCTGCCAGGCCGGAACAATGTGCTCCCACTCGATGCGGGATGCGCGCTTGGCGTTTTTGCGCGGTACATAACCGCAGGCTGCGAGGTTGACCTTGTTGCCGGTGTATTTGCACCCGCAATAGAACTCTGTGGATTGCGGTGCGTAGAGCCTCCAGGCAACTTTCTTGGCTTCGTTGAAAGTGCGTGGGGCACCAGCCTGGGCGCCGAGGGTGATGAACAAAAACAGCAAAGCAAACCAGCGGACACTCATCGACTCAATCTTCCTTCGGCACAACCCAAAAAATCTGCACCCCGCCATCGTCGCGATAGGCGAGGGTGACGTTGTCGTTCTCGTCGATTTCTTCGAGTAATTGTTCCCACTCATCCACGGGTTCGTCCGGTAGACGGAAGATCAAGGCAGCTTTGGCTTTTTGGGCGGTGGGGGAATTGATGATTTTTTGAACGCGCATACCCATGCGTGCATAGGAGTCAGGAGAAGCAGGGGTGGTGGCCACGGAATTATCCTTATTTAGCTGTACGTGCATACAGTATTTAACTGTAAGCATTTTCGCAACTGCTTAAAATTCAAGAAAATCCTCCGACAGCAATTTTTTCCGTTTGGTGTAGGACGAAGGGAAGTTTTTTATCGAAATATCGGAAGGGGGTGTGAGCCACTCGCCTGGGTTGGCGAGTGGTGAAAGCAGTGCCCGACCGGAACCGGTCGGGCGAGGGCGAATCAGTATTCCCAGAACATCCGTTGCAGCTCTTTGCTGTCGTTGGTCTTGGTCAGTGCGACCATGGCCAGGATGCGAGCCTTTTGCGGGTTCAGGTCATGCGCCACAACCCAGTCGTACTTGTCGTCTGGCTGTTCGGCGTTACGCAGTACGAAACCGCCGGCGTTGACGTGGGACGAACGAATGATTTGCACGCCGTCCTTGCGCAGGGCTTGCAGCGATGGGACTACGCGGGACGCGACTGAGCCATTGCCGGTACCGGCGTGAATGATGGCTTTGGCGCCAGACTGAGCCAACGCTTTGTAAGCGGTATCGCTGACATTGCCGTAGGAATAGGCGATTTCTACGTCAGGCAGGCTCTTGATGGTTTTGATGTCGAATTCTGAGTCCATGGTGTGACGCTTGGCCGGCAGACGGAACCAGTAGGATTTACCTTCAACCACCATGCCGAGTGGACCCCAGGCACTTTTAAACGCCTCGGTCTTGATGTTGATCATTTTGCTGACGTCGCGACCCGACTGGATCTCATCGTTCATGGTCACCAGTACACCTTTGCCGCGTGCCTCTTTGCTGCTGGCCACGGCCACTGCGTTGTACAGGTTCAGCATGCCATCGGCCGACATCGCGGTGCCTGGGCGCATGGAGCCGACAACGATGATTGGCTTGTCGGTTTTTTCCACCAGGTTCAGGAAGTAGGCGGTTTCTTCCAGGGTGTCGGTGCCGTGGGTGATAACGATGCCGTCGACGTCCTTGCTGTCGGCCAGCTCAGCCACTCGACGACCCAGTTGCAGCAGGTTGTCGTTGGTGATGCTTTCGGACGCGATCTGCATGACCTGTTCGCCACGAACGTTAGCCAGCTGGCTGAGTTCCGGAACCCCGGCGATCAATTGTTCGATGCCGACTTTTGCCGCTTGATAGGTAGCGCTGTTAGCGGCGCTGGCGCCCGCGCCGGCAATGGTGCCGCCGGTGGCCAGGATCACCACGTTCGCCAGTTTCTGTTGGGTTTCGACTTCTTTTGCCTGAAGGGCAGTAGGCAGGAGCAGCAGGAGGGCTAAAGCGCCCGGAACGAAGGTCTTGAAAGCAGATGTCATTATTTTTCTCTCTAGTAGTGAGACGGTGCTGATGCAGGTTCATCTAGATGCGCCCCAGGCGGATCTGAACGCTTGGGGTAAATGAGATGAGCAGGATCTGTACCAGTCCTACTTTGAATGAGGAAAACTTTTAACTTGATGATTTGTATCAGTATTTATTTGATTGGCCAGAATGGTTGCACAGTCTGTTGTCCGGGTTTCCGAACGCGTTGAGTGTTTGTGTTCGGCTCTCCGAAAAGTACTACGACCTCTATAGAGCAAATCGCCTTGCCAGATTGAGAATTAGTGCTAAAGAAACCCGTGCTTCGGTCGATGCTCCTTTAAAGGATCTTTTTACTCAGGAGTTCACATGTCGTTATCCATTGGTATCCCAAACGCCGCAGGCGTCACCATCGGCGGCAAGTCCGCCGCTACGATTCAAGCGTTGAGCGATCAGACGGCCGATGCCGCGAATCAAGCGTTGGGTACGAAGGAAAGCGACAGCAAGCAAGTCAGAACCGGCGCTGTGGGCCTGGATAAAAGTGCGGAGGCGTCGACTGAAGCGGATGGCGCCGACAACGCCTCGGTGGCGGAAAAGGTTTTGCTCCAGCGTCTGAAAGAACTGCAAGAGCAACTGCGTCAGCAACAGCAACAATTGGCGGCGGCCCAATCGGCGTCTTACCCAACACCTGAAGCCAAGGCCACCGTGGTGATGGCGATTCAGGGACAAATGGCCGATACCACTGCCGCAATACTGGAAACGGCCAACAGCCTTTACAAGGAAATGGCCAAAGGCTCCAGCACCGGATCGGTGGTCAATACGACGGCATGACATGAATGCCGGCATTTACGGTTTCCCCCGCAAAACGGCTTTTCTGGTCGTTGACAAATGTCGGCAGGGTTCGCATAGTTCGGTCTACGCAAACGTTTGCGCGGTGTTCCCGGTGGTTATCCATCAGTGAGCGCAATGAAGCCTACGCCAGCGCAAGCGTTGCTCAGAATAATCATAAGATCGGAGTGAACCCATGAAGCTGCCATTCGCTGGACGTCTTCTCGTTGTCGCTATGCTGGCTGCCGCATCCATCGCGTTACCTGTCTCTTCGGCCTTCGCCGAGACTCCTGAAAAACCCAAAGTCGCGCTGGTCATGAAATCCCTGGCCAATGAATTCTTCCTGACCATGGAAGACGGCGCCAAGGCCTATCAGAAAGACCACTCCGGCGATTTCGAGCTGATCTCCAACGGCATCAAAGACGAAACCGACACGGCTGGCCAGACACGCATCGTCGAGCAAATGATTCTGGCCAAGGTCAATGCGCTGGTCATCGCGCCGGCTGACTCCAAGGCCATGGTTCCAGTGATCAAGAAAGCCATCGATGCCGGTATCACCGTGATCAACATCGACAACCAACTGGACCCGGCGGTGGTCAAAAGCAAAAACATCACCGTACCGTTCGTAGGCCCGGATAACCGCAAAGGCGCGCGTCTGGTGGGCGAGTACCTGGCCAAGCAACTGAAGGCCGGGGACGAAGTCGGCATCATCGAAGGCGTTTCAACCACCACCAACGCACAGCAAAGAACCGCAGGCTTCAAGGATGCAATTGAAGCGGCGCAGATCAAGGTCGTCTCTTTGCAGTCCGGTGACTGGGAAATCGACAAAGGCAACAAGGTTGCTGCCTCGATCCTCAGCGAATACCCGCAAGTCAAAGCCCTACTGGCCGGCAACGACAGCATGGCCGTCGGCGCAGTATCCGCCGTGCGTGCAGCGGGCAAGGCCGGCAAGGTGCAAGTGGTCGGTTACGACAACATCAATGCCATCAAGCCAATGCTCAAGGATGGCCGCGTTCTGGCTACCGCTGACCAGTTTGCAGCCAGGCAAGCCGTGTTCGGCATCGAGACTGCGCTGAAGATCATCAAGGGTGAGAAAGTCGACAGCGGCGCCAATGGCGTGATCGAAACTCCGGTAGAGCTGGTCACCAAGTAGTCCTTCTGGCGACACAACGGTGCTCGCCCGTCGGGGCGAGCGCATGGAGAGTTTTTATGTCAGTTTCTGCCCCGAACGCTGTCCTCTCGGTCAGCGGTATCGGTAAGACCTACGCCCAACCGGTCCTGACCGGCATCGATCTGACGCTGATGCGCGGTGAAGTGCTGGCGCTGACCGGCGAAAACGGCGCGGGGAAAAGCACGCTGTCGAAGATCATCGGCGGACTGGTCGCACCGACCACCGGCCACATGCAATTCCAGGGGCAGGATTACCGCCCCGCAAGCCGCACTCAGGCCGAAGACCTCGGCATCCGCATGGTGATGCAAGAGCTCAATCTGTTGCCGACCCTGTCGGTGGCGGAAAACCTGTTCCTCGACAACCTGCCCAGCAAGGGCGGCTGGATCAGTCGTAGGCAATTGCGCAAGGCAGCGATCGAAGCCATGGCCCAGGTCGGCCTCGACGCGATTGACCCGGATACGCTGGTGGGCGAATTGGGCATCGGTCACCAGCAAATGGTGGAGATCGCCCGCAACCTGATCGGCGATTGCCACGTGCTGATCCTCGACGAACCGACCGCGATGTTGACGAACCGTGAAGTCGAGATGCTGTTCGAGCAGATCACTCGTCTGCAAGCTCGCGGCGTGTCGATCATCTATATCTCGCACCGTCTCGAAGAACTGGCGCGGGTCGCCCAGCGTATTGCGGTACTGCGCGATGGCAACCTGGTTTGCGTCGAGCCGATGGCCAATTACAACAGTGAGCAACTGGTGACGCTGATGGTCGGCCGTGAACTCGGCGAACATATCGACATGGGCCCGCGCAAGATCGGCGCTCCAGCCTTGACGGTCAAAGGGCTGACCCGTTCCGACAAGGTTCGCGACGTGTCCTTCGAAGTACGCGCCGGCGAGATCTACGGGATTTCCGGTTTGATCGGGGCAGGGCGCACCGAGTTGCTGCGGCTGATTTTCGGTGCTGACATCGCAGACAGCGGCACTGTTGCGCTCGGTTCGCCAGCACAAGTCGTCAGTATCCGCTCGCCGGCTGACGCGGTCGGTCATGGCATTGCCCTGATCACTGAAGACCGCAAAGGCGAAGGCCTGCTGCTGACCCAATCGATCAGTGCGAATATTGCCTTGGGCAATATGCCTGTGATTTCCAGCGGTGGCTTCGTCAACAATGGTGACGAGATGGCGCTGGCCCAGCGTCAGATCGACGCCATGCGCATTCGCAGCTCCAGCCCGACGCAACTTGTGTCGGAACTGTCCGGTGGTAACCAGCAGAAAGTCGTGATCGGCCGGTGGCTTGAGCGTGATTGCTCGGTGATGCTGTTCGACGAGCCAACGCGTGGCATCGACGTCGGCGCCAAGTTTGACATTTATGCCTTGCTCGGTGAGCTGACCCGTCAAGGCAAAGCGCTTGTAGTGGTGTCCAGCGACCTGCGTGAACTGATGTTGATCTGCGACCGCATCGGCGTGCTCTCGGCGGGACGTCTGATCGACACCTTTGAGCGTGATAGCTGGACCCAGGATGATTTGCTTGCCGCCGCGTTCGCCGGCTACCAAAAACGTGATGCGTTGCTCAATGAAGCAGCGCCTAGGGATCTCGCATGAATACTGCAGTGACTGCCGGCAAACGTAGTGGCAACTTCTACGGCCTCGGTACCTATCTGGGTCTGGCCGGTGCCTTGCTGGCAATGGTCGCGCTGTTCTCGGTTCTGAGCAGCCATTTCCTGTCCTATGACACCTTCAGCACCCTGGCCAACCAGATTCCGGACTTGATGGTGCTGGCGGTCGGCATGACGTTCGTGTTGATCATCGGCGGCATCGACCTGTCGGTGGGGTCGGTGCTCGCACTCGCGGCGTCAACGGTCAGTGTGGCGATTCTCGGTTGGGGCTGGAGTGTGCTGCCTGCGGCGCTGCTCGGAATGGCGGCGGCAGCACTGGCTGGGACCATTACGGGTTCGATCACTGTGGCGTGGCGCATTCCGTCGTTCATCGTGTCCCTTGGCGTGCTGGAAATGGCCCGCGGTGTGGCCTATCAGATGACCGGATCGCGCACGGCCTACATCGGTGATGCCTTCGCCTGGTTGTCCAACCCGATCGCCTTCGGCATCTCGCCGTCGTTCATCATTGCCTTGCTGATCATCTTCATTGCCCAGGCAGTGCTGACGCGTACCGTCTTCGGTCGTTACCTGATCGGCATCGGCACCAACGAAGAGGCGGTGCGTCTGGCAGGGATCAATCCGAAGCCCTACAAGATTCTGGTATTCAGTCTGATGGGGCTGCTGGCCGGTATTGCTGCGCTGTTCCAGATTTCTCGCCTGGAAGCGGCGGATCCGAATGCCGGCTCCGGGCTGGAGTTGCAAGTGATCGCCGCGGTCGTGATCGGCGGCACCAGCCTGATGGGTGGCCGCGGTTCGGTCATCAGTACGTTCTTCGGGGTTCTGATCATTTCCGTATTGGCGGCCGGGCTGGCGCAGATCGGCGCAACTGAACCCACCAAACGCATCATCACCGGCGCGGTGATCGTGGTGGCGGTGGTGCTTGATACTTATCGCAGTCAGCGCGCAAGCCGGCGGACCTGAGTCATGGCAACAATCAAGGATGTGGCAGCGCTCGCGGGAATTTCCTACACCACGGTTTCCCACGTAGTGAACAAGACCCGGCCGGTGAGCGAAGAGGTGCGGGTCAAGGTTGAGGCAGCGATCAAAACTCTCGACTACGTGCCCAGTGCCGTGGCCCGGTCTCTCAAAGCCAAAACCACGGCGACCATCGGTCTGCTGGTGCCCAACAGCCTCAACCCTTACTTTGCCGAATTGGCGCGAGGCATTGAGGATTATTGCGAGCGTAATGGCTACTGCGTGATTCTCTGTAACTCCGATGACAACCCGGACAAGCAGCGTAGCTACCTGCGGGTACTGCTGGAAAAGCGCATCGACGGGCTGATCGTCGCTTCGGCTGGCGGTGACGCGGGGCTGGCAGAAGGCCTGGCAGGCGTGCGTACGCCGATGGTGATCGTCGACCGTGGACTGGAAGGTGTGAATGCCGATCTCGTGCGGATCGATCATGAATACGGCGCCTATCTGGCGACCCGCCACCTTCTGGAATTGGGGCACCGGGACATCGCCACCATTGGCGGCCCGGCGAGTACCAGCGTGGCGCAGATGCGTCTGGCCGGTTATTGCCGTGCCCTGAAAGAGGCGGGAGTCGAAGTATCCCGCGAGCGCATGCTGGAAAGTGATTTCACCAGCACTGGCGGCTACAACGCCGCCGCGATACTGCTGGAAAAGACCCCGCCGAGCGCGATCTTCGCCGGTAACGACATGATTGGCATCGGTGTGCTGCGAGCGGCGGCCGAGCGCAACATTCGTGTACCGACAGAGCTGTCGGTGATCGGCTTCGACGATATTCAGATGAGCCGCTATGTGTACCCGGCGCTGACCACCGTGGGGCAGTCGATCCTGCAACTCGGCGAGATGGCGGCCGAAGTGCTTTTAAGAAGAATTGCCACACCGGATATGGCCACCGATCAACGGATCGTGACGCCCAGTATTGTCCTGCGGGAGTCGACTGCGCCGCTGGCCGGCGTGTTCGCCCAGTTCCGTTGAAATAGAAAGCCGCTAAATCAAAAGCACCGCTGAAACAGAATTGATGAGTAGCAATGTATGCCAGCAAAAGTAGTGGTTATAGGCAGCCTGAACATGGACCTGGTCACCCGGGCGCCACGGCTGCCCCGTGGCGGTGAAACGCTGATTGGCGAGTCGTTTGCCACGGTTTCCGGTGGCAAGGGCGCGAACCAGGCGGTCGCCGCGGCGAGGTTGGGGGCGCAGGTGTCGATGGTCGGATGCGTGGGCAGCGATGCCTACGGCAACGAACTGCGCGGGGCGCTGTTGGCCGAGCAGATCGATTGCCAGGCGGTCAGCACCGTCGATGATTCCAGCGGCGTAGCGTTGATCGTGGTCGATGACAATAGCCAGAACGCAATCGTGATCGTTGCCGGTGCCAATGGAGCGCTGACTCCAGAGGTGATTGATCGTTTCGACGCCGTATTGCGGGCGGCGGACGTGATTATCTGTCAGCTGGAAGTCCCGGATGCCACTGTCGGTCATGCGCTCAAGCGCGGCCGTGAATTGGGTAAGACTGTGATCCTCAATCCTGCGCCGGCCAGCCGCCCACTGCCGGCGGACTGGTACGCGTCCATCGATTATCTGATTCCCAACGAAAGTGAGGCTTCGGCGCTGAGTGGGTTGCCAGTGGATTCTCTGGCATCTGCCGAAACCGCTGCATCCCGGTTGATCTCTTTGGGCGCCGGCAAGGTCATCATCACCCTCGGTGCTCAAGGTTCGCTGTTTGCCAACGGCAAAGGCTTCGAGCATTTCCCTGCGCCGAAGGTGAAGGCTGTCGATACCACGGCGGCTGGCGACACCTTCGTCGGTGGTTTTGCCGCCGCGCTGGCGGCCGGCAAAAACGAAGCCGACGCGATCCGTTTCGGCCAGGTCGCCGCGGCGCTGTCGGTGACCCGTGCTGGCGCGCAACCCTCGATTCCCACCTTGTCCGACGTACAGGCCTTTAAAGCACCATGAAAAAGACACCTTTGCTCAACGTCGCGCTGTCGCGGCTGATCGCGTCCCTGGGCCATGGCGACATCGTGGTAATCGGCGATGCCGGTTTGCCGGTGCCACCAGGCGTTGAACTGATCGACCTGGCCCTGACCCAGGGTATCCCGGATTTCGTCAGCACGTTGAAGGTTGTGCTCAGCGAAATGCAGGTCGAGAGCCATGTATTGGCCCAGGAGATCCTGGACAAAAAGCCTTCGGCGTTGGCGACGCTCGATGAGCTGAATGCCGAAGGTGCGCTGGGTCAGCGTGAGCTGCTCAGTCATGACCAATTCAAAGTCCTCAGCCAACAGGCACGGGCGATTGTTCGCACAGGCGAATGTCAGCCGTATTGCAACATCGTGCTGGTGGCGGGGGTAACGTTCTAACTCGCTGTTGTCTTTCTGCTGTCCCACGCACAAGGAGTGCGCTATGCACCGCTATGCTCAGAAACTGCACCATTTGCTTCGGAGTCTGCTGCTTTTGTCCCTGATTACCGCAACAAGCGCCCAGGCGGCGGAAAAGATCGACCTGATCATCGACACCGACCCGGGTGCCGATGACGTGGTTGCCTTGCTGTTTGCCCTGGCATCGCCGCAAGAGCTGAACATTCGTGCGCTGACCACCGTCGCCGGCAATGTGCGTCTGGACAAGACGTCGCGTAATGCGCGGCTGGCCCGCGAGTGGGCAGGGCGCGAGGAGGTGCCGGTCTACGCGGGCGCTCCGAAGCCGCTGATGCGCACGCCGATCTATGCCGAGAACATCCATGGTAAGGAAGGACTGTCGGGTGTCACCGTACATGAGCCGAAAAAAGGCCTGGCCCAAGGCAATGCGGTCAACTACCTGATCGACACCTTGAAAGCCGCCAAGCCCCATAGCATTACCATCGCCATGCTCGGTCCACAGACCAACCTGGCCCTGGCGCTGATCCAGGAACCTGAGATCGTTCAGGGCATCAAGGAGGTGGTGATTATGGGCGGAGCACACTTCAATGGGGGCAACATCACCCCGGTGGCCGAGTTCAACCTGTTCGCCGACCCGCAGGCTGCGGAAGTGGTATTGAAAAGCGGCGTGAAGCTGACCTACCTGCCGCTGGACGTGACCCACAAGATCCTCACCAGTGAAGCGCGCCTGAAGCAGATCGCAGCGATCAACAACAATGCCAGCAAGCTGGTGGGCGATATTCTCAATGAATACGTCAAAGGCGACATGGAACACTACGGCATTCCGGGTGGCCCGGTGCATGACGCTACTGTCATCGCCTATCTGCTCAAGCCTGAGTTGTTCACCGGTCGTTCAGTCAACGTAGTCGTTGATAGCCGCGAAGGCCCGACGTTCGGCCAAACCATCGTCGACTGGTATGACGGCCTGAAAGCGCCGAAGAACGCTTTCTGGGTAGAAAGCGGCGACGCCCAGGGCTTCTTTGACCTGCTGACCGAGCGTCTGGCTCGTCTGAAGTAAGCTTCACACCCGTAGGCGCCAGCGCCTGCGGGTTTCACTCCCTTTCGTTATATTCAACGCCCTTGTAGTCGGCCGGGTATTTCTCGAATACCTGCGCGATGAAGGATTGCGCCGCTTCAGTCCCCAGTTCCTTGACCAATAGATCGATACCAATGATTGCCAACTCTTCCGGGCTGCCCGGGCTGTAAGAACTGTGGCCCTGTGGCCACTTGGCTTTGATGTCGGCGTCGATACTTACGGTGGTCATGATGGCGCTCGTGAAGTCGGGAAAGTCTGAGTGTCGAGTTAACCATTTTGCGCGGCTTTTGGCACTCCGACTTAGGCATGAGGGAAGGGCTATGCGACACTTGGTCTTTGACGAATTTTCAAGGACTGTGCTGTGCAGATCGATTTGAACACTCCTGACGGCTTGACCCTTGAGGCGGTGCGTCAACTTCTGGCCTCTGCCAGCGACGATGAGCACACTCAATTGCGAGTCACCAAGGGCGGCATCGCCTACATTTCGTCAGGCGTTGTGGGCGGCACTGATATCAGCGGGCTGTTGTTTCGTCTGGAGACGTGGGCCAAGGGTTCCGGTTATGTCGGATTGGTTGCGGCCAGTGATGAGGTCTGGGTCATGCAGATTTTCAATGCGCTGAAAGAGAACTGGCCGAATCCGCCGTTCGACTACATTGACGTCTATTGAGCGCTGTTCATATTCAGTCACGATTGAGTGGTAAACGGCAGGACGATGCTCAGGCAAACTCGCCGCGTGTCCGAATAGAGGGCAGGGTGCTAGTACTCCCTGTGAAACCAAACGCCAGATTGGCGGTCGCACGATCTCAGCTTAACTATTGAAAAAAGGAGGCTTCATGCCTTGGAAGCTCGCGTCATTGGGTACTTTGTTGGCAGTTGCCCTGCTGGCCGGTTGCAGCACTACCTCCACCGAGTCGACAACAGATCCTGTCACGACGACTGACACGGGTCACAGCCGTTGTGAGGCCAAGGCTGCCGAATTCACCATTGGCAAAAAGGCTTCGCCTGAACTGCTGGAGCAGGCGCGTACTCGCGCAGGCGCGCAGAATGCACGGTTCCTCTTGCCCACCGACATGGTGACCCTGGAGTACCGCTCCGATCGCCTGAACCTGAATACCGATGCCAATCGGGTCGTCACCCGTGTCAACTGCGGCTGATCGCTTCAGGCTTTTGTTTCGCCCATAAAAAACCCCGTCACATGGACGGGGTTTTTTTAGTGCGGCTGAAAATTACTCAGCGCGGACTTGTGCAGCTTGCATACCCTTTTGGCCTTTCTCAGCCACGAAGGAAACGGTCTGGCCTTCTTTCAGGCTTTTGAAACCGTCGCTTTCGATAGCTTTGAAGTGTACGAACAGGTCGTCACCGCCACCTTGAGGAGTGATGAAGCCGAAGCCTTTTTCATCGTTGAACCATTTAACGGTGCCGGTTTGGCGATTAGACATGGTGTATCTCCAAGAAACATATATTTTCAGTAGTGCTGTGCTGCTCAGGCCAACTGGGCACACCGGGGTATCATAGTCGAAATGTTCGCTTTGGGAGCCCCCCGGACGTGCTGTTTGCCCTGCAGTCGCGTTCTGTTTGCTGCTTTGTTTGGCTGCAAGCCCCGTTTTAAAAGGCTTTCAGCCAAAAGTAAAGACAATAAAAAAACCTGTAAAACCTGCATAAATTGTACGAAAAGTCGGTTTTCAAAGGCTTTTTACTGTCGTTGCAGGCGCAAAAAGCGCTCTGTCGGGCTTATTTTTTGGCCTTGTTATCGGCTTTGCACGCGCTAATTTGCGTCAGTGCTTTTTGTTTCAGGGCATCATTGGCGGTGTTGTCCATCAGGGACTGGATGTCTTTGGCAGGGTACGATTTGATGGCATCGGCGCCGCAAGCGCAGTGAGCCTTCGCTGCTGCAGCACCGATCTGCGGAGTGGCCGCTTCTGTGCACTGAGCCATGTATTTCTCGCGTTCGCCCTTCGGCCAATCGGCATGGGCGGCCAGTGGCAGCAGCAAAACGATGGGGGCGACTACTGCGAATAAACGTTTCAGATGCATGCTGGGATGCTCCTTGTGGGTCAATGTCTTGTTATCTGAGGGGTAAAGCAGGGTTCTAGTTCAGCACTCTGGCATAAAATTGCACGATTTGCCCCAAGACAAAGCCTCGGTGCATCGACGACCGTTCATCTGTGCTAGCATGCCTGGCTCGGGCGTTTGCAGGCTCCGGATGACCTTCAGTCCCGGTAGCGGCAAATGTGCGAATAACCCTGATTTGAATCCCAGTCACTCTGGTTCGGTTTTCCGGTTGGCCGCAAGGCTCCTGCCGCTGTAAGGCAGGCGTTCGTCATTGAATGGCCTGGATCGGATCTTGTACTGGCTCATCCCAACCCACGTGACCTTTGGTAGGGGTCACCACTAGGAGAGGAGGCGCCATGCCAACTATTACTCTTCCCGACGGCAGTCAACGTTCATTCGATCACCCGGTATCCGTAGCCGAGGTCGCCGCATCCATTGGTGCAGGTCTGGCCAAAGCCACCGTGGCCGGCAAGGTCGATGGCAAGCTGGTCGACGCCAGCGACATCATCGGCAGCGACGCTACGCTGCAAATCATTACGCCAAAGGATGAAGAGGGGCTGGAGATCATTCGCCACTCTTGCGCCCACCTGGTTGGCCATGCGGTCAAACAGCTGTACCCGACGGCCAAGATGGTCATCGGTCCGGTCATCGACGAAGGCTTCTATTACGATATCGCCTTTGAACGTCCCTTCACTCCGGACGACCTGGCCGCCATCGAACAGCGCATGCAGCAGCTGATCGAAAAAGATTACGACGTGATCAAGAAAGTCACTCCGCGCGCCGAAGTGATTGAAGTGTTCAAGGCTCGCGGCGAAGACTACAAACTGCGCCTGGTCGAAGACATGCCGAACGAACAGGCCATGGGCCTGTACTATCACGAAGAATACGTCGACATGTGCCGCGGTCCGCATGTGCCGAACACGCGCTTCCTGAAATCCTTCAAACTGACCAAGTTGTCCGGCGCCTACTGGCGTGGCGATGCCAAGAACGAGCAATTGCAGCGCGTTTACGGCACGGCATGGGCAGACAAAAAGCAGCTGGCGGCTTACATTCAGCGCATCGAAGAAGCTGAGAAACGCGATCACCGCAAGATCGGCAAGCGTCTGGGCCTGTTCCACACCCAGGAAGAGTCGCCGGGCATGGTGTTCTGGCACCCGAACGGCTGGACTCTGTACCAGGTGCTCGAGCAATACATGCGCAAGGTTCAGCGCGACAACGGTTACCTGGAGATCAAAACTCCGCAGGTCGTTGACCGCAGCCTGTGGGAGAAGTCCGGGCACTGGGCCAACTACGCCGACAACATGTTCACCACGCAGTCGGAAAACCGCGACTACGCCATCAAGCCGATGAACTGCCCTTGCCACGTGCAAGTGTTCAACCAAGGCCTGAAAAGCTACCGTGAGTTGCCAATGCGCTTGGCCGAATTCGGTGCCTGCCATCGTAATGAGCCATCGGGTGCGCTGCATGGCATCATGCGTGTGCGTGCGTTCACTCAGGACGACGCCCACATCTTTTGCACTGAAGAGCAGATGCAGGCCGAATCCGCTGCGTTCATTAAGCTGACCATGGACGTTTATGCCGACTTCGGCTTTAAAGACGTCGAGATGAAGCTGTCCACTCGTCCGGAAAAACGTGTCGGTTCCGACGAACTGTGGGATCGCGCCGAAGCGGCCCTGGCTGCAGCCCTTGATAGTGCTGGCCTGCCATATGATCTGCAGCCGGGCGAGGGTGCGTTCTACGGTCCGAAGATCGAGTTCTCGCTGAAAGATTGCCTTGGCCGCGTCTGGCAGTGTGGTACCCTTCAGCTCGATTTTAACCTGCCTGTCCGTCTGGGAGCCGAATACGTCTCTGAAGACAACAGTCGCAAGCACCCGGTGATGTTGCACCGGGCGATCCTTGGCTCCTTCGAACGTTTCGTCGGAATCCTGATCGAGCACTACGAGGGTGCATTCCCCGCGTGGCTGGCTCCGACCCAGGCAGTGATCATGAATATCACTGATAAACAGGCTGATTTCGCCGCTGAGGTTGAAAAAACTCTCAACGAAAGCGGATTTCGTGCCAAGTCTGACTTGAGAAATGAAAAGATCGGCTTTAAAATCCGCGAGCATACTTTGCTCAAGGTTCCTTATCTCTTGGTTATCGGAGATCGGGAAGTCGAGATGCAGACTGTCGCTGTGCGTACTCGTGAAGGTGCTGACCTGGGCTCGATGCCCGTCGCCCAGTTCGCCGAGTTCCTCGCTCAAGCGGTTTCCCGGCGTGGTCGCCCAGATTCGGAGTAATTACTATTAAGCGTGAAATGAGACAAGATAAACGAGCTGCACCGAAGGCCCCGATCAACGAGAATATCTCGGCACGCGAGGTTCGGTTAATTGGGGCTGAAGGTGAACAGCTTGGGATTGTGTCAATTGAAGACGCGCTTCTTAAGGCTGAAGAGGCCAAACTGGATCTGGTGGAAATTTCCGCCGATGCAGTACCCCCTGTTTGCAAACTGATGGACTACGGCAAATCGATCTTCGAAAAGAAGAAGCAGGTTGCCGCGGCCAAGAAAAACCAGAAGCAGATTCAGGTTAAAGAAATCAAGTTTCGTCCAGGGACGGAGGAAGGGGATTACCAGGTAAAACTGCGCAACCTGGTACGTTTCCTGAGTGATGGGGACAGGGCCAAGGTATCCTTGCGATTCCGCGGCCGTGAGATGGCCCACCAGGAGCTGGGGATGGAACTCCTCAAGCGAGTTGAAGGTGACTTGCTCGAGTACGGTTCGGTCGAACAGCATCCTAAGATGGAAGGACGCCAACTGATCATGGTCATCGCCCCGAAAAAGAAGAAGTAATCAATAGGGCACGGCAGGCCTTCTGATTATGTTTATCAACTGAATGCGGAGTATCCGAACATGCCAAAAATGAAAACTAAAAGTGGTGCTGCTAAGCGGTTTCTGAAAACTGCTAACGGTATCAAGCACAAGCACGCTTTCAAGAGCCACATCCTGACTAAAATGTCGACCAAGCGTAAGCGTCAACTGCGCGGTAGCAGCTTGCTGGCACCGTGTGACGTGGCAAAAGTCGAGCGCATGCTGCGCCTTCGTTAATTTAGTCAAGAATAGAGGAAGTAACTCATGGCTCGTGTAAAGCGTGGCGTCATTGCCCGTAAACGTCACAAAAAAATTCTGAAACTTGCTAAAGGCTACTACGGCGCTCGCTCGCGCGTATTCCGTGTTGCCAAGCAAGCGGTAATCAAGGCAGGCCAATACGCCTACCGTGACCGTCGTCAGAAAAAACGTCAGTTCCGCGCTCTGTGGATCGCTCGTATCAACGCTGGTGCACGTATCAACGGTCTGTCCTACAGCCGTTTCATCGCCGGCCTGAAAAAAGCGTCCATCGAGATCGACCGTAAGGTTCTGGCTGATCTGGCAGTGAACGAAAAAGCGGCGTTTGCTGCGATTGTCGAGAAAGCTAAAGCCACCTTGGCTTAAGTACCCCCGACAGTCACCCGGCCTCACCTCTGTGGGGTCAGGTGTTAAACGTCATAAATAGGGGAAGAGCCTTCAAGCTCTTCCCCTATTTTGTATCTGGAGTCTGTACATGGAAAACCTGGATGCGCTCGTCTCTCAAGCTCTAGAGGCTGTGCAAAGCGCTGAAGATATCAATGCCCTGGAGCAAATCCGGGTTCACTACCTTGGCAAAAAGGGCGAATTGACTCAGGTGATGAAGACCCTGGGGAATTTGCCGGCAGAAGAGCGTCCGCAAGTCGGCGCACTGATCAACGTTGCCAAGGAGCGTGTCACAGAGGTTCTCAATGCGCGCAAGGCACTGTTTGAAGAGGCCGACCTGGCCGCCAAACTGTCCGCCGAGTCCATTGACGTGACCCTGCCTGGCCGTGGCCAGACCTCGGGTGGTCTGCATCCGGTTACTCGCACTCTGGAACGTATCGAGCAGTTCTTCACTCACATCGGCTACGGCATTGCCGAAGGCCCTGAGGTCGAAGACGACTACCACAACTTCGAAGCGCTCAACATCCCAGGCCATCACCCGGCCCGGTCGATGCATGACACCTTCTATTTCAATGCCAACATGTTGCTGCGCACCCATACCTCACCGGTACAGGTCCGCACCATGGAATCGAAACAGCCGCCGATCCGCATCGTCTGCCCAGGCCGTGTGTACCGTAGCGACTCCGATATCACCCACTCCCCGATGTTCCACCAGGTCGAAGGCCTGCTGGTCGACCGCGATATCAACTTCGCCGACCTGAAAGGGACCATCGAAGAGTTCCTGCGCGTGTTCTTCGAAAAAGAACTGGCCGTGCGTTTCCGCCCTTCGTACTTCCCGTTCACCGAGCCATCCGCCGAAGTCGACATGGAATGCGTGATGTGCAGCGGTAAAGGCTGCCGTGTCTGCAAACAGACTGGCTGGCTGGAAGTGATGGGCTGCGGCATGGTTCACCCGAATGTGCTGCGCATGTCCGGGATCGACCCGGAAGAGTTTTCGGGCTTTGCCTTCGGCATGGGTGTTGAACGTCTGGCCATGCTGCGTTACGGCGTGAACGACTTGCGTCTGTTCTTCGACAACGACTTGCGGTTCCTCGCGCAATTTCGCTAGTCGTAACGAATTCTTAGGAGAGCAGGATGAAATTCAGTGAACAATGGCTGCGTGGCTGGGTAAGCCCGCAGGTAAGTCGTGACGAGCTGGTTGCTCGTCTGTCGATGGCCGGTCTTGAGGTCGATAGCGTTACGCTGGCCGCCGGCGAATTCACCGGTGTGGTGGTGGGCGAGGTGCTGAGCACCGAACAGCACCCGGACGCCGACAAGTTGCGCGTTTGCCAGGTCAGCAATGGCTCGGAGACCTTCCAGGTTGTTTGCGGTGCGCCCAACGTGCGCCCGGGCCTGAAGATTCCGTTCGCCATGATCGGTGCCGAACTGCCAGGCGACTTCAAGATCAAGAAAGCCAAACTGCGTGGCGTTGAGTCTAACGGCATGCTGTGCTCCCAGGCCGAGCTGCAAGTCGGCGAAGGCAACGATGGTCTGATGGAATTGCCGGCCGATGCGCCGGTCGGTCAGGACATTCGTGAGTACCTGAGCCTGGACGACGCCAGCATCGAGGTCGACCTGACCCCGAACCGCGGCGACTGCCTGTCCCTGGCCGGTCTGGCTCGTGAAGTCGGCGCGTTGTACGCTGCTGAAGTCACCCGTCCGGTGGTTGCTGTCGTGCCAGCCGTGCACGACGAAGTGCGTTCGATCGAAGTGCTGGCGCCAGCCGCTTGCCCGCGTTACCTGGGTCGTGTGATCCGTAACGTTGACTTGTCCAAGCCAACGCCGCTGTGGATGGTCGAGCGTCTGCGTCGTGGTGACGTGCGCAGCATCGACGCTGCCGTCGACATCACCAACTACGTGATGCTGGAACTGGGTCAGCCGCTGCACGCTTTCGATCTCGCCGAAATCAACGGCGGCATCCGCGTGCGCATGGCTGAAGAAGGCGAGAAGCTGGTACTGCTCGACGGTCAGGAAGTCAGCCTGCGTAGCGATACGCTGGTGATTGCCGACCACACCCGCGCCTTGGCAATCGCCGGCGTCATGGGTGGCGAGCACAGCGGCGTCAACACCGCGACCACTCGCGATGTGTTCCTGGAAAGCGCGTTTTTCGATCAGATTGCTGTCGCTGGCAAGGCCCGTTCCTATGGCCTGCACACCGATGCCTCGCACCGCTACGAGCGTGGCGTGGACTGGCAATTGGCCCGTGAAGCCATGGAGCGCGCGACTGGCCTGCTTCTGGAAATCACTGGCGGCGAAGCTGGCCCGATCATCGAAGCCGTCAGCGAGCAGCACCTGCCGTCGATTGCGCCAGTTACTCTGCGTGCGCAACGCATCACTCAGATGCTGGGTATGGAAATGGATTCGGCCGAAGTCGAGCAACTGCTCAGCGGCTTGGGTCTGAAGATTTCTGCCGATGGGGCAGGGCAGTGGCGCGTCGAAGTGCCAAGCCATCGCTTCGACATCAGCCTGGAAGTCGATCTGATCGAAGAACTGGCTCGTCTGTATGGTTACAACCGTCTGCCGGTTCGCTACCCGCAAGCTCGTCTGGCGCCGCAGGCCAAGGCTGAGGCGCGGAGCGATCTGCCTGAGCTGCGCCGTCTGCTGGTAGCCCGTGGCTATCAGGAAGCGATTACCTACAGCTTCATCGATCCGAAACAGTTCGAGTTGTTTAATCCAGGTGTCGAACCGCTGTTGTTGGCCAACCCGATTTCGAACGACATGGCCGCCATGCGCTCGTCCCTGTGGCCAGGCCTGGTCAAGGCGCTTCAGCACAACCTGAACCGTCAGCAGGATCGGGTTCGTTTGTTCGAAAGCGGCCTGCGTTTCGTCGGTCAGCTGGACGGCCTGAAGCAAGAGCCGATGCTGGCGGGTGTTGTTTGCGGTAGTCGTCTGCCGGAAGGCTGGGCGCAAGGTCGCGATGTGGTGGACTTCTTCGACGTCAAAGCCGACGTGGAAGCGGTGCTGGGCTTCGCCGGTGCACTGGATTCATTCACTTTCGTACCGGGCAAACACCCTGCGTTGCATCCGGGTCAAACCGCGCGCATCGAACGTGAAGGTCGCTTGGTCGGTTTCGTCGGTGCTATCCACCCTGAATTGTCGAAAACCCTCGGTCTCGACCGTCCGGTCTTCGTATTCGAGCTGGTTTTGGCCGAAGTAGCGTTGGGCAAAATGCCTAAATTCCAGGAGTTATCGCGCTTTCCTGAAGTGCGTCGTGATCTGGCACTGATTGCGGCCACGGACGTTGCGGCCAATGCTGTGCTGGACGTAATCCGTGAAAATGCAGGCGAATGGCTGACAGACCTAAGGCTATTTGACGTGTATCAGGGTAAAGGCATTGATCCTGATAGAAAAAGCCTTGCAGTCGGCTTGACCTGGCAGCATCCATCGCGCACTCTTAATGACGATGAGGTGAATACCACGACGCAAAACATCCTCACCTCGCTCGAACAAAGGTTGAACGCCACGTTAAGGAAGTGACGTATGGGGGCTCTGACGAAAGCTGAGATGGCGGAACGTCTGTATGAGGAGCTGGGCCTGAATAAACGGGAGGCCAAGGAATTGGTCGAACTGTTTTTTGAGGAAATCAGGCACGCTCTTGAAGACAACGAACAAGTCAAATTGTCCGGTTTCGGCAATTTCGACCTTCGGGACAAACGCCAGCGGCCTGGCCGCAATCCGAAAACGGGTGAAGAAATCCCGATCACGGCTCGCCGTGTGGTCACCTTTCGTCCAGGGCAGAAGTTGAAGGCCCGAGTTGAGGCTTATGCTGGAACCAAGTCATAACGACGAGCTACCCGTCATCCCAGGCAAACGCTACTTCACCATTGGTGAAGTCAGCGAGCTGTGTGCGGTAAAACCACACGTGCTGCGTTACTGGGAGCAGGAGTTTCCTCAACTCAACCCCGTCAAACGCCGCGGAAACCGCCGGTATTATCAGCGACAAGACGTGCTGATGATCCGGCAGATCCGCGCGCTTCTTTACGACCAGGGGTTCACCATCGGCGGTGCACGCCTGCGTTTGTCCGGCGATGAAGCCAAAGATGACACCACTCAATACAAGCAAATGATTCGGCAGATGATCGCTGAATTGGAAGATGTACTGGTTGTGCTCAAGAAATAATTTCCTGCTTTTAAATACTTTCAGTTTTCAAAAGCTTGCGATATATTCTTGAGCGTTCTTCGAGAAGAGGAACGGGTTTCACGCCTAGTCGGGGCGTAGCGCAGTCCGGTAGCGCACTAGCATGGGGTGCTAGGGGTCGAGTGTTCGAATCACTCCGTCCCGACCATATTCGTAGGGGATCAAGCACTTAGCGGCTTGATCCCCTTTCTCGTTTCAGGCCTGCGCAGTACTGGCGCAAAACTACCCGGTGATTTCGCTGATATTCAGGTCCGGAATTGCCTCGGACCAGACGATTTCTTCGTGGTCGCGCTGGAAGTTTTTGGTCATGCCTTCGCTCGCATGGCCGGTCGCTTACCCTTAACGGTGGTCTCGTTGCGTTTCATCGCCATGCCTAGATCTATAGGCGCTGGCCGAATCCTGCAAAATCACTTGATTGGTTCGGTGCTTGAGTGGTCACTGCATGTCCTCTCGGTTAATGGCTGCCTACAAGGCAGTTTCTCCAAGGTGAGCAAAGGCCCGCCGTGTTGTTGCTAATTCCAGAGAGCATGAAAACCACTCGCAGCTGCTCGTAGTGGCGGTTCAATGGTGATAAATTTTGCGTCGTTAGCAAGATGTATGGGCGTGAAGGGCGCGCCTAGTCCTGGGCTCGGATGACGACAACAGCTTCACCGAGCCTCAAAGCAGCACTTGTTCCGGTGGGCGATGTATTCGCGCTAACAATTGAAAGACAGAGCAATGCCCTGCAGAAGGGTTACTGAATGCCGATGAAAAAGACGGAAAGTAAAGTAGCAGCGACGGCTACTGCTCATGAAATTGAGCACGCCATCCATGCCCTGAACAGAATGGCTGAACGCCTTTGGGGAGATGGTCGAGAGATCGAGGCGAAAGCCCTCCTTGACGCCTTGGATTCTCTAAACAGGGCACTGGACCGGATCAGGATTGGCGAAAGCCACAGGGTTGTGACTCTTCATTGAAGACCGCCATGGACTCATTGAAAGGCCTAAAGCGGCCAGAAGGTGTATGAGGCATACCCTTTGACTTTATGTGTGCATGCACACCTTTTTGGATATGGAAATTCAATGAAAAGCACCGGGTTTTTTATCTTCCTTTCATGCGCCGTTGCCGTTTCTCTGCTGAGCGGCTGTGCGGCCTCCGTAAAAAGCGGCAGCACTGAAGCGCTGACGATTGAGCAGTCCGCCAAGAAGAACTTGGTGGTGAATATTCAGGGAACGGCAAGGTCCAGCAGAACGATGACTGGATTCGCCTGAGGCCCGCTTCCCCTCAGCGGGATGGCGGGCATGCAGACACCGACAGAACCTTGCCCAATGAAAACGATGGGCATGGCGATGATGGACGACATGGGGATGGACTGCTGCAACGATATGAAAAGCCCTTCCGAGCACGGCAAACCTTGTAAGCCGGGCCAGGAATGCAAGACAGGCGGCATGCTACAAGTCTCGATCTTCAAGCCACCTGTAACCGTATTCAGCCCCGTCGTGATTTCCTTCTCCAGCGATTCCCTACCCGTACAGCTTACGACCCAGTCTGTGTGAAAACGATTTAGAAACAGTTGGACAGTCAGAATCGGCGATCACCGCGCTACTCCCTTCCGGCGGTTGGACTTTTCCTCGAGCTGGATGGCGAAATCCATGGCCTCTCGGTAGTTGAAACGGTAGGCCCAGGTCCTGCCAGTGTATCGCTCGACGACGTGAAAGATGCCGAGCTTCATGGTCACCACCTGGAAGCGAACACCGCGGCGCGACTTCAGTCGATTAGTGCGCCGGAAGAAATCGATGCGTGCTGCATTGGAGTGGACAAGCAGAGCGCCGAGCTCATCGATGCGCTGCAGAAAGGATGGATGCATGTCTGATCCTCAAAGTGGGGAGCATGTATTCGTAAGCACTCGTGCCGCTAGCTGCTTGTCTATGGATGCAGAGGTAGTTCTGACGGATAAATGTAGTCGTAAAAAAGCCACATCGAAACCTGACTTTTCTTTTTGCGTCACACAGACTTCTTCGCGAGCCTGAGGGTTTTCTTTCACAACCCTTGCTGGGCCTAGGGCAAGCTATCGAGAAATGCGGCAATCTGCCGGGTACCGCGCAAGTGCACTGTAGAAATTTGCGGGCCTATGGCCAGGCGTACCGCCTCGATACCTGGGCGATAGCCACGATCGAAATTCCACACGAAGTTCAGAAAGGTCAGGAACGCCCGGTCGAGTTTCTCTGTACAGCCTGCTGCAAGGTCAGGGCGAGGGCGGTTCATGACGCTGCGCATGATCACCCGGGTGAAACAGGTGAGCCGCGAAGTATCGAGCCAGATGATCAGGTCGGTACGGGGCAGGCGAAGGTCGAAGGTTCGCCGCGCATAATTGCCTTCACAAATCCAGGCATCCGGTGCGATCGCTTCGCGGACCCGCGTGCGGAACTGTTCAGCGTCGGGTTCGACCCAGCCGGGCTCCCAGAACAGCGTGTCCAGGTGAACCACGGGCAGGCTCAGGCGCTTGCCGAGGGCGCGGGCGAGGGTAGATTTGCCGCTACCGGCATTGCCCAGAATGACAATCCGTTGCATGGGGACTTCCTGTCGCGAAAAAAGCCGGCAATTGTGCAGGTTTTGGAGGGCCAGTCAAAGGCTGATGGATGGGTCGACTGCGCCACGGAAATGAATTTTGTGTTGCTACTGATAAGAAGCCAGAAGGTGTAAACCTTATTCAGGACGAGACAGTTGCTGCAAATAAGCCTTCGGCGAACACCCTGTTTTTTGCTTGAAGCAACGGTAGAAAGTGGACAGCGAGTTACAGCCTGAGGCGCTGGCAATCTCGTCAATGCGCGAGGCGTGGCGTTGCGCATTCAAACGTGAAAGGGCGTCATCCAGGCGCAGTTGATTGAGGAGCGTATAAAACGTTTTCCACGCTGCGAACGGGTCGCCCGACGCTTTCGCGCCGGGAGCGTCTGGGGCAACTGCTCGCAACCAACCTTCGTGGAAGCACCTTGGGGCGGCTACAAGCAGAGCGGTATTGGCCGCGAGCTGGGAGAGTGGGGCTACGACAACTACCTCGAAACCCAGCCGATTACCCGATACAACGGCGGGGCCGGGGCTGGTATTTGAACTGAGGCACCAACCGTCTATTTCAGATACCACCCCCATGGCTGGTCGCTGACGTATTCGGTCACTTGCTTCACCTCCAGATAATTGTGCAGCCCCCATTGGCCGAGTTCCCGGCCAATACCGCTGTGTTTCATGCCGCCCCACGGAGCCTCGACGAAGGTTGGTTGCGAGCAGTTGACCCAGATAATCCCGGCGCGCAGTTGGTTGGCGACGCGGGCGGCACGTTGCAAATCAGCACTCATCACAGCGGCGGCGAGGCCGAAGCGGCTGGCGTTGGCCATTTGCAAGGCTTGCTCCTCGGACTTGAAGCGCTTGATGCACAGCACCGGGCCGAACACCTCTTCGCGCCAGAGGATGCTGCTGTGTCCGGGCTCGTCGAAGATGGCCGGTTCGATGAAATAACCCTCTGGCAGATACGCCGGTTGCCGACCTCCGGTGAGCAGGCGTGCGCCGCTGGCCAGTCCCTGATCGATAAAGCCGAGGACCTTGTCGTGTTGACCTCGGCTGACCAAAGGGCCCAACAACACGCCGGGTTCCATGCCTGGGCCGATGGTGATCTTGCGGGTTTCCTCAACCAGTCGCTCGATCAACCGCGAGGCGATGTTTTCCTGCACCAGCAAGCGTGAAGTGGCGCTGCACACCTGGCCCTGGTTCCAGAAAATCCCGAACAGAATCCACTCCACCGCTGCTTCGACATCGGCGTCGTCGAACACAATCAACGCAGACTTTCCGCCCAGCTCCAGGCTGATGTTCTTGATGTCGCGAGCGGCCGCCGACATGATTTTTGCCCCGGTGGGCACACTGCCGGTGAAGGCCAGTTTGTCCAC
The DNA here is from genome assembly GCF_004136015.1 of Pseudomonas sp. ACM7. NCBI lineage: Bacteria > Pseudomonadati > Pseudomonadota > Gammaproteobacteria > Pseudomonadales > Pseudomonadaceae > Pseudomonas > Pseudomonas sp. ACM7. The sequence continues at coordinate 5,075,425 of NZ_CP024866.1, forward strand.
GCCTGGGTGTTCGGTGAGCGGACCGCCGGCGTCGACTCCAAGACCGGTCACGACGTTCAGGACTCCGGCCGGCAGACCGATGCGGTCGGCGGCCGCGGCCAGTTCCAGCGCCGTCAGTGGTGTCAGTTCGGACGGTTTCAACACCAGCGTGGCCCCTGCGGCCAAGGCGGGTGCGACCTTCCACGCGGCCATCAGCAGCGGGTAGTTCCAGGGGATGATCTGCCCGGCGACACCGATCGGCTCATGACGGATTCGGCAGCGAAAGCGCTCGTCCGGCAGTGCCAGCGGTTGGTCCTGCTGTTGATCCAGTTCCCGGGCCAACCCGGCGTAGTAACGCAAGCAACCGATCGCATCGCCAACGTCCCACTGCGCTTCGGGCAACGGTTTGCCGTTGTCGCGCACTTCCAGTTCAGCCAACGCCTGTTGACCACTGCCCAATTCATCAGCCAACGCTTCCAGCCACTGCGCGCGCTCGGCGCCCGTGGTTTGGCTCCAGCCGTTATCGAATGCTCGCCGGGCGGCGCGCACTGCATGATCGACGTCTTCTTCGGTGCCCGCAGCTACCCGATGGAAAGCCTGTCCAGTAGCCGGGTCGATGACGTCCAGGTAACCGCCCAGATCCGGGCTGACCCACTCGCCGTTGATGTAAAGCTGATCACGCATGGTGAGACTCCTGGACGCCGGTGCGGCGGTTTTGCAGGTGACGGGAAGTGAACAGCAGCGCCAGCGACGCGCAGATGATGACGGTCGAAACCGCGTTGATCTCCGGGGTCACGCCGCGACGGATGGATGAAAAGATGTAGATCGGCAAGGTCGTTTCGGAACCGGCGACGAAGAACGCGATGATGAAATCGTCGAAGCTGAAGGTGAACGCCAGCAGAAACCCGGCCATGATCGCCGGACTGATCTGCGGCAGGGTGACCCGCCAGAACGTTTGCATTGGCGGTGCGTAGAGGTCGGCCGAGGCTTCCAGCAAGGCCTTGTCCAGTGAGTCGACGCGGCTGCGCACGATCACCATGACCAGCGCCATGGTGAACAGCGAGTGCGCGGCGATCACGGTAAAGAAACCCATGTTCAACCGTGGCACGCTCGGTATCCAGCTCGCCAGCAACGGGTTGATCAGGTCGAACAGGCTAATGAGCGCAATCAGCGTCGAGATGCCGATGACGATCCCGGGCACGATGATTGCGCAATAGGTCAGCGCATCGAACAGCAACCGTACTTTGGCGCCGGCACGTTGCAAACCGAACACCGCGAGCGTGCCGAACAGCGTGGCAATCACCGCTGAAGTGAAGGCAATGAACGCGCTATGGCCCAGCGCCTCCATGATGAACGGGTTGCCAAACGCGCGACCAAACCACTGTACCGAGCAGCACTCGAACGCCAGGCCACTGCGCCCGGCGTTGAAGCTGAACAGCACGATCAACGCGATCGGTGCGTAGAGAAACAGGTACAGCGAAGTCGAATAGCTGCGCAGCCACATGTCACAACCCTCCGTCGGCAGGGCGGCCGCCATAGCGCGCCACCAGTTTCAAATACACGCCGATGATCAGCAGCATCATCGCCACCAGGGTCATCGCCAGCGCGCTGCCGAAGGGCCAGTTGCGCGATTGCAGAAACAGGTCGACCAGTGCGTTGCCGACGAAGAACACTTTGCCGCCACCGAGAATGGCCGGGATCAGGAACTCGCCCATCAACAGGATGAACACCAGCATCACCCCGGTGATGATCCCGGGGGCGGAGAGTGGCAGGGTGATCCGTCGGAAACTTTCGAAAGCGCTGGCACCCAGGTCCGCCGAGGCTTCGAGCAGACGCTTGTCGAGTTTTTCCAGGCTGACGTAAATCGGAAACACCATCAGCGGCAAGTAGCCGTAAACGATGCCGATCAGCACCGCCCACGGCGTATTGATCAGCCGCACGTCTTCAAGGCCAAGGCTTGCGAGCAAGGCCGGAATACCCTTGCCGCTGAGGATGAAAATCCAGGCGTAAGTGCGGATCAGGAAACTGGTCCAGAACGGCACAATCACCAGCGTCAGCAGCAGTGAGCGGTTCTTGCTGACCTTGACCGCCAGAAAATACGCCAGCGGGTAAGCCGCCACCAGGCACACCAGCGTGCCCAGCGGCGCCAACATCAGCGTGTTACTGAACGCCGCGCCACGGGAACCGAGGTTCAGGTAGTTGGCCAGCGTGAAGCCACCGGCGTAACCGCCCACGGCACTGCGCTCGCCGAAGCTGAAGACCAGGATGATCACCAGCGGCATCAACAACAGCAGCAAGAACCACAAGGTCGAGGGCAAGAGCATCAGCAGGGTGATCCGCCGGCCGAGGCTGCGCCGTTGGCGAACCTCGACCGACAGGGCATTGCCCGGCTGCACCGTTTGCGGGTGGGTGGCGGCGTTCATGTGGGACTCCTCATTGGCCATGGCCAGGCGATCAGGCGGACTTGAAGCGAGCCATCAGTTCTGCCCGCGCCGGGCTGGTGAGCGTCGCCGCGGCACCGAACTCCAGAGGACTGAGCGCTTCGGCGGCCGGGTACATGATCGGATCGTCGAGCATGGCGGTGGGCAGCAACGCATCGACGCGCTTGTCGCCGCTCGGGTAGCCGTGGCTCAACACTTCGAGCTTGTTGTGCTGCGGATCGAGCAGGTAGTTGATGAAGGCGTAGGCCGCGTCCTTGTGCTCCGAGCTTTTGGGAATGGCAAAGAAGTCACTCCACAGTTCGCCACCTTCCTTGCCCAGTTCGAACTGCATCTGCGCGTTGTCGCGGTGCAACTGAGAGGCATCGCCGGTCCAGGACATCGCCAGCCAGGCATCGCCGCTGCGCATTGACGGCTGGATGTCGGAGTTGATGGCGAACAGGTGCGGCTTGACCTCGATCAGCAGTTTTTCGGCATCGGCCAGTTCTTTCGGGTCAAGAGAATTGAAGCTATAGCCGAAGCTTTTCAGCGCGTTGCCGATGGCGGTCAGTTGGTAGTCGTGAACCATCGTCCGGCCGCTGGCGGGGCCTTGAGCTGCAATCCAGAATTCTTTCCAGCTGGAGGGGCCGTTCTTCAGTTTGCCGGTGTCGTAGAGCATGCCGGTAGTGCCCCAGTTCTTCGGCACCGCATACACCTTGCCGTCCACCGTTCCTTGGGCCATGAATTTTTGCTGGAAGGCCGACACCTCAAAGTTGGGAATGCGCGACAGGTCCAATGGTTCGATCAGGCCCAGGCCAACGTAAGTGCTGATGGTGTAGTTGGTCGGCACCAGTACGTCCCAGCCACTGCCACCGGCCTGCAATTTGGCAAGCATCTCTTCGTTGGAACCGAACACGCTCATCGAAACGCGCGCACCGGTGGTTTTGGCGAAGGTGTCGAGGTTTTCCTGGCTGTGGTAATTCGGCCAAGTCGCCAGCGACAGGCGATCGCCCAGCCTGGCCTGCTCGGCGGCTTCGGCGGTGGAAGTCAGCAGGCCGGGCATGTTGGTTGCGACCACCGCTGCGGCAATTCCCAGGCCTGTGCGGCCAAGGAACTCGCGGCGGCTGATCGAGCCGTTCTGCCAGCTACGCAGGGTTTTGATAAACGTCTTGCGGTCCATAGCACGCTCCACATTCGGTTGATGAAACGAATCGATGATTTACAACGCCATGGCCAGGCCATTGGCGTGATCCCAGCCGACGCTCACTGCAGCGCCGTGTTCGAATGCATTGGCGCCGTGATCCTGCTGGCGCGGCACACGCACGCAAACCACGCCAAAAACTTGGGTGCGCACGCGGTATTCGGTGGAGTTGCCGAGGTAGATGCGGTCTTCCACGTAGCCTTGCAGCTTCACTTCGCGGGTCATGTCGGTGTTGGCGCTGGCGATGCTGATCAGCTCCGGGCGCACCGCGATGCAACCGGCGACGTCTGCGCTTAAGGCTTTGCCGGTGGGCGTCAGTGGGCTGGTCAGTTCCAGTCCTTGTTCGGTGCGCAGCACAACTGAATCGCCCTGCATTTGACGAACCGTGCCGTTGAACAGATTGGATTCGCCGATAAAGTCGGCCACGTAACGGCTGGCCGGCGCTTCATACAGTTGTTCCGGGGTGGCGGTCTGGATGATCGAACCGTTGTGCATCACGCTGATGCTGTCACTCATCGACAAGGCTTCTTCCTGATCGTGGGTGACCAGCACAAAGGTGATGCCGACTTCGCGTTGCAGGCGCAGCAATTCGGATTGCATTTCCTTGCGCAGCTTGCGGTCCAGTGCCGCCAGCGGCTCGTCCAGCAGCAACACGGTCGGCTTGTTGACCAGCGCCCGTGCCAGGGCCACACGCTGCTGTTGGCCGCCGGAAAGTTCACTCGGCTTGCGTTGGCCGAAGCCGCTCAGGCGCACCATTTCCAACGCTTCATCAGCCATGCGCAGTTGGGTTTTTTTGTCGGGTCGCGGGGTGCGATAACGCAGCCCATAGGCGATGTTCTGCGCCACTGTCAGGTGCGGAAAGAGGGCGTAATGCTGGAACACCATGTTCACCGGCCGCTCAAACGCCGGCACTCCGGCAACGTTCTTGCCCGACAGGCGCACTTCGCCGCTACTGGGCTGTTCGAAGCCGGCGATCATGCGCAGGGTGGTGGTTTTGCCGCAGCCGGAACCGCCGAGGAAGGAATGGAATGAGCCGCGGCGCACCGCAAAGTTCAGGCCGTTGACGGCCGACACCTCGCCATAGCGTTTGACCACGTTGCAGAATTCGATATCGCTTGGCGAAGTGTCGTTCACGCTGTTGTTCACGAGGCGGGCTCCCTTGCAGTGATGAATCAGTGCGTCGGGGGCCAAACTAGCAATCGGGGTTTTGCGCTGTATATATCCCTTGGGGGATAGAGTCGGTTTCAGGTGTCAGGCTTCGACGACCAGTTCCTGGCCGGTAAGGTCGCGGATAAACAGCCCGAGCAATTCGGACTGGCTGCCGATGCCGAGCTTGGCGTAGATGTTCTTGCGGTGAATCTTCACCGTGCCAGGACTGATGCTCAGTTGTTCGGCGACCGAGGCGCTGGAGTGACCGCGTAACAGCAACTGGACAATCTCTTGTTCGCGGCCGGTGAGGATGTGCGCGCCGAACTGATCGAAGGCTTCGCGGATCTTGAAGTCCAGGTCCTGCGCCGGGCGTGGTTGCTGGGCTTGACGCAAACGCCAGGCTTCATTGATGACCTGTTCAACCACGGCCTGCGCGCACTCGATCAACTGCATCTCGTCACGACCAAAAGCACAGCTGGCGGTGGATCGCATCAACGACAGAACGGCCATGGCGCCGCCACCGAGGTCGACGAAAAACGCCACTTCTTCAGCCAGCCCGGTTTGCTGGTAATACGTCAGGTAATATTCGCCGAGGTAGAAGTGGTCGGGTGCGAACTGTCGCAAACGCCACAGTCCAGGCGCTTGCCCGCGAGTGCATGCCAGGTAGAACGGATCAAGCAAATAGGGCCCGCACTGATAGTCATCGACATACACCGCACGCTTGTCGGCTGTGAAGGTGTCGAACAGCGCCAACGGCCGATGATTGCCTTCGTAGACGAACAGAACGAAGTGATCGACCGGGCATACTTGCCGCAACCAGTGACTTAAGCCTGCTAACCGCGCATGCCCGGGAGGAAGGTCCAGTAAATGGGCAACACCGGTAGTCCAGAGTTTCAGTTCCTTGGGGCGCATGGTGGCTTCAAGCAGGGTTGGATTGCGTTTAGATGCACAATTTACGCCATGGCTGTTTTTGGCCTCGTAGGGCGGGGCGCGTGAAGTCGAGTCGTTGAAAAGACGCACCGTAACAGCGCCGGATGTTACCGAGTGCTACAGGGGTGGTATCAGAAGTGATGGGGTCGGTCGCCTATGGGCCAGGCGTTCGATCCTCGGCGGATCGGCCTCGACATCGCCCATTCGGACTAGGCAAGGCTGACGATTCTGTCGTGTGCCACTGGCACCAAACTCGAAGGCCAGAGGGGTGTCGCTTCATGCGTGCCCCGCCTAACGAGCAGAAGGCGCCGCGATGGAGTTTGCATTCAGCGACGAACAGGAAATGATCCGCGCATCGGCCGAGGGCTTTCTCGCCGATGTCTCGGATTCTGCCGCCGTGCGAGCGGCGATGGTCAGCGAGCGAGGTTTTGACGAGGCGCTCTGGCAGCGCCTGTGCCGCGAAATGTACTGGCCGGCGATTCATATTCCAGAAGCGTACGGCGGCCTGGGACTGGGCTTTGTCGAACTGTCGATTTTGCTGGAACAGATGGGCCGGCGCTTGCTGTGTTCGCCGTTCTTCGCCACCGCCTGCATGGCCACGCCCGCGCTGTTGCTGGCCGCCAGAGAACAACAAAAACAACGCTGGCTGCCCTTGATCGCCGACGGCAGCCTCACCGCTACGCTGGCCTTCAGCAGCGCCAACGGCTGGGCGGCCAAGGATGTTCAGGCCACGGTGGTGACCGAGGGCGAGGGTTTTGTGCTTGATGGAACCCTCAATCATGTGCTCGACGGGCACAGCGCTGACCTCTTGATCATCGCCGCACGGGTTCCCGGATCGACCGGCGAGGCGGGCATCAGCCTGTTCGCCGTGGATGCGGACCGGGCAGGGATCGAGCGTCAAATATTGCCGACCATGGACCAGACCCGTCGTCAGGCACGGGTTCAGCTCAAGGGGCTGTACCTCGGCGCTGACTGCCTGCTCGGTGAGTTCGGCGCGGGCTGGCCGCACCTGGAGCGGGTGCTGCAACTGGCTTGCATCGGCTTGGCTGCCGAACAGACCGGTGGCGCGCAGCAGGTGCTCGACCTGAGCGTTGCCTATATGCAGGAACGCCAGCAGTTCGGTCGACCCATCGCCAGTTTCCAGGCGCTCAAACACCGTGCCGCCGACATGATGCTGCAGGTCGAATGTGCACGTTCGGCCAGTTATTACGCGGCCTGCGTGGCCCAGGAAGTCCTCGATCCCGAAGGCGACCCGCAGGTGGCCGCCGAGCTGCCGCTGGCGGCGGCGCTGGCCAAGGCGCAGTGCTCCGAAACCTATTTCCACTGCGCGTCCGAGTCGATCCAGTTGCATGGCGGCGTTGGTTTTACCTGGGAATACGACCCGCACCTCTACTTCAAACGCGCCCGCGCCAGCGAAAGCTTTCTCGGCGCACCTGCCTGGCATCGAGAGCGCATTGCCGTGGCGATTCTTGGGGAGCAACCATGAAAATCAGTTTCAGCGAACAGGACGAGCGCTTCCGTCAGGAAGTAGCCGACTGGTTGAGCGTGAACCTGTGCGGTGAATTTGAGCCCCTGCGTTTTCGGGGTGGCCCGGGTGACGAACATATGTTTCCCGAGGAACGCAAAGCCTGGGAACGCAAACTCGCCGACGGCGGCTGGACGTGTGTGGGCTGGGCGCCGGAGCACGGTGGGCGTGGTCTGTCGATCAGCCAGCAAGTGATTTTCCACGAAGAGTACGCCCGCGCTGGCGGCCCGGGACGCATGGGGCATATCGGCGAAGGGCTGGCCGGACCGACCATTGCCGCGTTCGGCACTGCCGAGCAGCAACAGCGCTTTCTGCCGGGCATCGTCAACGGCACGTCCTTCTGGTGCCAGGGCTATTCCGAACCGGGTGCGGGGTCCGACCTGGCCAACGTCAAGACCCGCGCGGTGCTTGATGAAGCGAGCGGCACTTGGGTGATCAACGGACAAAAAGTCTGGACCTCCCTGGCCCATGAGTCGGACTGGTGTTTTGTGATCGCCCGCACTGAACCGGGCAGCGTTGGCCATCGCGGCTTGTCCTTCCTGCTGGTGCCCATGGCCCAGGCGGAAATTACCGTGCGGCCGATCGAGCAACTCACAGGCACCTCTGAGTTCAACGAAGTGTTCTTCGATGATGCCCGCACCGACGCCGCCAACATCATCGGCGCGCCGGGCGAGGGCTGGAAGATTGCCATGGCGCTGCTGGGGTTCGAGCGCGGAGTGTCAACCCTTGGCCAGCAGATGCAATTTCACAATGAGCTGAACGAAATCATCGCCATCGCCAGGGCCAATGGCGCCGCGCGCGACCCGATCCTGCGCCAGCGCCTGGCCGAGGCCTGGAGCGGGCTGCGGATCATGCGCTACAACTCGCTGCGCATGCTGTCCGGGGCGCAGGACGGTTCGCTACGCAAGGAAGCGACCATCTACAAACTGTTCTGGTCCACCTGGCACGCCAGCCTCGGCAAGCTGGCGATGGACGTCCTCGGCGCCGAGGCGGAGCTGCTGGAAGTCGCGCCTTACCAACTCACCCGTTTGCAATCGCTGTACCTGTTCAGTCGCGCCGACACCCTCTACGGCGGCAGCAACGAGATCCAGCGCAACATCATCGCCGAGCGCGCCCTGGGAATGCCCAAAGAACCGCGCCTGCGCACCTGACCAAGGAGTTTTCCATGTCTGTTCCTCACTATGTTGCAGGTCACGGCCTGTTGCGTGACAAGTCGGTGCTGATCACGGCCGCGGCCGGGGCCGGTATCGGTTTTTCCGCCGCGGTGCGTGCCGCCGAGGAGGGTTGCCGCGCCTTGATGATCAGCGATATCCATGAAGGCCGGCTGGCAGAAGCGGTGTTGAAAATCCGCGAAACGACCGGTCTGCAACAGGTCTTCGGTCAGGTCTGCAATGTCGCTGATGAAGCTCAGGTTCAACAGCTGATTGCTTGTGCCGAGCGTGATCTGCAGGGTGTCGATGTGCTGATCAACAACGCCGGGCTTGGTGGTTCACGGCTGCTGGTGGACATGACGGATGAGGAGTGGAACCGGGTCCTCGATGTGACGCTCACCGGCACCATGCGCATGACCCGTGCAATGTTGCCGAAGATGATCGAGCGGCGTGCCGGGGTTATCGTCAACAACGCTTCGGTGCTGGGCTGGCGGGCGCAGAAAGAGCAGTCGCACTACGCCGCGGCCAAGGCCGGGGTCATGGCGTTGACCCGTTGCGCCGCGGTCGAGGCCGCCGACTACGGGATCCGCATCAACGCGGTGAGCCCGAGCATTGCGTTGCACGATTTCCTGCGTAAGTCCGCCCCTCAGGCGGTGCTCGATCAACTCGCTGCCAACGAAGCGTTTGGTCGTGCCGCCGAGGTCTGGGAAGTGGCCAACGTAATGATGTTTCTGGCCAGCGACTACAGTTCCTACATGACCGGCGAAGTGTTGTCGGTTTCCAGTCAGAGGGCTTGAACATGCCACGTGTTTTCGACACGCCCCTTGCCTTGCACGATGCCGTGGGAGAGGTGCTGGGCGTCAGCGACTGGCTGGTTCTCGCGCAGGAGCGCATCGACCGGTTCGCCGAGGCGACCGGTGATCACCAGTGGATTCACGTCGATCCGCACAAAGCAGCCAGCGGTCCGTTCGGCGCCTGCATCGCCCATGGCTATCTGAGCCTGGCGTTGGTCAATCTGTTTTTGCCGCAGATCGTCGAGGTGCGCGGCATTGCCATGGGTGTCAATTATGGCTGCGAGCGGGTGCGCTTTCCCACGGTAGTGCGTGTTGGCTCGCGGGTGCGCGGCAGTGCGCAATTGATGGCGGTCGAGGAGGTCAAGGGCGGCGTTCAGGCGACCATTCGCGTCAGCGTCGAAATCGATGGCGAGGAGCGTCCCGGCTGTGTGGTCGACACCATCAGCCGTTACTACCCCGCGTGAACCCTTTAGCAGAACATTCGAGGAATCCAGCATGAAAGAAGCCGTCATCGTTTCGACCGCCCGTACCCCGATCGGCAAAGCCTTTCGCGGTGCATTCAATGACACCGACGCCCCGCAGCTCGGCGGCCATGTGGTGCGCGAAGCCGTGCGTCGCGCCGGTATCGAGCCGGGCGAAGTGGACGATGTGATCATCGGCGCGGCGGCGCAGCAGGGCACGCAGTCTTATAACTTGGGGCGTCTGTGTGCGATTGCCGGCGGCTTGCCGACCTCGGTCGCCGGGATGGCGGTCGAGCGCCAGTGTTCATCGGGGCTGATGAGCATTGCCATGGCCGCCAAAGGGATCATGTGCGATGAAATCGACATTGCCGTGGCCGGTGGCCTGGAGTCGATTTCGCTGGTGCAGAACAAGCACAAGAACCTGTACCGCAATCAGTCAGGCTCGGTGATCGAGCTTGATCCGTACGCCTACATTCCGATGGTCGAAACCGCCGAAATCGTCTCCGCGCGCTACGGCATTTCCCGAGAGGAACAGGACGAATACAGCTATCAGAGCCAGGTGCGAACCGCGCTGGCCCAGAGTGCCGGATTGTTCGACCGTGAACTTGCGCCGCTGACCAGCCGCAAGGCGATTTTCGACAAGGCCAGTGGCGAAACCCGCTTTGAGGCCGTCACCTTGCTGCGTGACGAGTGCAACCGCATCGACACCACCCGCGAAAGCCTGAATGCGCTGGAACCGGTGTGGCCGGGCGGTCAGTGGAGTGAAAAGGGCCGTTTCATCACGGCGGGCAATGCCTCGCAACTCTCCGACGGTGCTTCGGCCTCGGTGTTGATGAGTGCCAAATTGGCCGAGAAGCGTGGCCTGGAGCCGCTGGGGATTTATCGCGGGATGGCGGTCGCTGGCTGCAACTCCGACGAGATGGGCATCGGCCCGGTCTACGCCATCCCGAAACTGCTCAAGCGCCATGGCCTGACCGTGGACCACATTGGCCTCTGGGAGTTGAACGAGGCGTTCGCCTGTCAGGTGCTGTATTGCTGCGACACCCTGGGCATTCCCGCTGAACGCATGAACGTCAACGGCGGCGCGATTTCGGTGGGCCATCCTTTCGGCATGTCCGGTGCGCGGATGGTCGGTCACGCGTTGGTCGAGGGGCAACGCCGCGGTTTGCGTTATGTAGTGGTGAGCATGTGCATCGGCGGCGGCATGGGTGCCGCCGCACTGTTCGAGGTGGTCTGAATGGTCAGTGCACAACAGATTCAAGCGACCATGGCGCGTTATGTGGAATTGGTGGACGCCGGTGATATCGACGGGATCATTGCGCTTTACAGCGAGGATGCAGTGGTCGAAGACCCGGTCGGTCAACCGCCGTTGCAGGGGGTCGTCGATATAGAACGTTTCTACCGCGAAGGGCTGGGCGCGAGCAACGTCTCGGCGACCCTGACCGGCCCGGTTCGGGCGACGTTGAACGGTTGTGGGGCGATGCCGTTTCGGGTCGATATGGAATGGGCCGGGCAACCGTGCTCGCTTCATGTGATCGATGTGATGGAGTTCGATGCCGACGGTAAGATTCACTCGATGAAAGCCTATTGGAGCGAGGTCAACCTGACCGCCCAAAACCAGGCATAAACCCCTGTAGCCGCTGCCCAGCCTGCGAGGCCTGTGGGAGCGAGCTTGCTCGCGATAGCGGNGNGTCAGGCGGCATCGATGTTGGCTGTGCNGNCTTCATCGCGAGCAAGCTCGCTCCCACATTCGATCCTCAGAAGACACTGGATTGGTGTTCGACAGTNATCCCCTGTGGGAGCGAGCTTGCTCGCGATAGCGGAGTGTCAGGCGGNATCGATGTTGAATGTGCGGGCTTCATCGTCGGAACGCCGCCCGGAGCAAGCTCGCTCCCACGCTACAGGGCGCGTTCCTGAGGCGTGGCGGCGAGCAAGTCGCGATTTTGCGTCTGCCCGCTTTCGTAATAGGCCTTGAGATTCTCGGCAATCTGGCGCACGACGTTGTTGAACGCCCTGGCCAACAGCATTTCCATCAGCCTGCCACCGCGCAGGCTGTAGTTCATTTGGGTGGTGATGCGTGTCGCGTCACCCTCGGCCTGCAAGGCATAACTGAAGCTGGCCTCGCGGAACGGGAAGGGCGCGCCGCTACTGGCCCGGTGCAGAATCAGTACGAAACCCGCACCTTCCTGCCATTGCACCACGCTCTCATCCAGCCACTGACCCCCTTTGCGGAACACCCGGCGACTGGCGCCAACCCCTTCGCGTGCACCGGGATGAAACTGGCAGCCGGTCAGACCCGGCACGTAATGCGGGGCGAGGCTCAGGTCGCGCAGTTTGGCCCATGCGGCAGATGGGCTGAGATCCAGCAAAACACTGTGGCTGGCTATCGCAGGCATGTCGGGATTCCTCTTGTTTTAATGAGATGGCCAAAAGATCGCAGCCTGCGGCAGCTCCTACAGGAGTACACAATCAAAGGAGCTGCCGCAGGCTGCGATCTTTTCAGGATTGTGCCGCATCGAGAAACGCCGGGCGTTCGCCACCGCCGTGCACGGTGATGTCCGCGCCGCTGACATAACGTGCCAGCGTTGATGCCAGGTACAGACAGGTATCGCCGATGTCTTCCGGAGCCGCCAGGCGTTGCAGCGGGATGGTCGCCGCCACCCGGGCAATGCTCGCCTGATCGCCATAATGCATGGCCGCCTGCTCGGTGAGAATCAGCCCGGCCGTCACGGCGTTGACCCGCACCTTGGGTGCCCATTCCACCGCCAGCGAGCCGGTCAGGTTCAGTAGCCCGGCCTTGGCCGCCCCATAGGCGGCAGTGCCGGGGGAGGGACGGATCGCGCTGACGCTGCAAATGTTGATGATTGCACCACCTTCGACCTGTGCCTGCATCACCTGATTGGCCTGCTGACAGAGATTCAGCGGCGCCAACAGGTTAAGGCGGATGATCGCTTCGCTAAAACGCGGCGAGGCACTGGCCGCATCGGCATTCGGTGAACCGCCGGCATTGTTGACCAATACATCGAGGCGACCGAAACGCTCGACGATACTGTCGATCAACCGCCCGGACTGCTCGACATCCCGCAGGTCGCAGGGCAGAAACAGCGCCTCGCGCCCAGCGCTGACAGGCAGAGTGTCCGGTGCTTCACGACCACAGATCACCACTTCGGCACCACAGTCGAGAAAACGCTGACTGATGCCGCGACCGACACCCTTGCCACCGCCGGTGACCAGTACCACTTTGCCGCGAAAGTCCATCGGATCAAGCATGGGATGCCTCGTTCTGTCGCTCGGGAATGCTGTCGATGCTAGGTCTGTCACCCCCATCGGCCAACGTCCGAAAAGACTAGGGGGCGTTCTCAATTAGTTTCCCCGCCGCGTTGTCGCCTTAAAGCGGGCCAGGCAAGGCGCAGGCCGCTGGGAATGGTGCTCCCTTTCCAAGGCCTGCAACTCAGCCTGGCCCGCTTTAAGGCACAACCCGAAGGGCCGGGCCTGCAGTTGTGCAGGGCTGCGTTGCTCGAAGCTTATTTGGAATGACCAAACCACGCTTCTCGCGCCTTGCCCTGCACAACAGCAGACCCGGCGCGGTGTGGAAACTAATTGAGAACGCCCCCTGGGCGTAGTCCTGTCGGACGATGTTGTTTGCCCGGGCGCTCGGAATAATCCGGCGACAACAACAGGCCGGGAGGACACCTATGGACGCATCAGCGCAAGGGCACTTCGTCACGCTGCCGGATGGTTTGCAGCTGCACTACTTGGATATCGGCGGGCAGGACATCGGCAGCGGCGAGCCGGTAATTTTCATTCACGGCAGCGGGCCGGGCGCCAGCGGTCACAGCAATTTCAAGCAGAACTACCCGGTGTTTGCCGCGGCAGGCTACCGGACCATTGTCCCGGACCTGCCGGGTTATGGCGCTTCAGATAAGCCAGACACCCTCTACACCCTGGACTTCTTTGTCGCCGCCTTGAGCAGTTTGCTCGATGCCTTGGATATCCAGCGATGCGTGCTGGTCGGCAATTCTCTGGGCGGTGCGATCGCGATCAAACTGGCCCGCGATCAGCCGCAGCGGGTCAGCCGGCTGGTGCTGATGGCGCCCGGCGGCCTGATGGAAAAAGAACAGTATTACTTGCAGATGGAAGGCATCCAGAAAATGGGTGCGGCCTTCGCCAAGGGTGAACTGCACGATGCGGGCGGAATGCGCCGGCTGCTGGCGCTGCAACTGTTCGATGAGTCCTTGATCAGCGACGAAACGGTCAATGAGCGGGTCGCAGTGGTGCGCCAGCAACCGGTCTGCGTGTTGTCGACCATGCAAGTGCCGAACATGACCTCGCGCCTCGGCGAGTTGCAGTGTCCGATCCTCGGTTTCTGGGGCATGAACGACAAATTCTGCCCGGTGTCTGGCGCGCAAACGATGATGCAACACTGCCGGAACATTCGCTTTGTACTGCTCAGCGAATGCGGGCATTGGGTGATGGTCGAGCACCGAGAACTGTTCAACCGCGAGTGCCTGGCGTTCTTTGAGGAGGCTCGCTCATGAGTGAACAACTGCGCCATCAATACGGCGAGGAGCTGTATCAGGCGTTGCTGAGCGGCGCCACCCTGGCGCCGCTGACCGAGCGCTGGCCGGCGATCAGCATCGAAGATGCTTACCATATTTCCCTCTACAGCATCGAACGCCGGGTGGCCGCCGGTGACCGGATTGTCGGCAAGAAAATCGGCGTAACGTCGGCGGCAGTCCAGCAAATGCTCAACGTGCATCAGCCGGATTTCGGCTTCATCACCCGGCAGATGTCGTTCGCCAATGACGCGCAAATCTCCCTCGCCGCGAACAAGCTGATCCAGCCGCGCGCCGAGGGCGAGATTGCCTTCAAGCTCAAGCGCGATTTGATCGGCCCCGGTGTTACCGAAGCCGACGTTCTGGAAGCGACCGAGTATGTGACGCCGTGCTTCGAGATCGTCGACTCACGGATTCATGACTGGCGGATCCGCATACAAGACACCGTCGCCGACAACGCCTCTTGCGGTGTGTTCGTGCTGGGTGATGTTCAGGTCGATCCACGGACACTGGATTTGCCCAACTTGCGTATGCGTGTGTTCAAGAACGGTGAACTCCTGAGCGAGGGACTGGGCTCGGCGGTGCAGGGTAATCCGCTGACGGCCGTGGCCTGGCTGGCCAACACCCTGGGTGCCTTCGGTATTCCGTTCAAGGCCGGGGAAATCATTCTCTCCGGCTCTTTGGTGCCGCTGGAGCCTGCGCGTGCGGGCGACCGTTTTGAATTGACTATCGATGGCCTGGGCAGTGCCCAGGTGTCCTTCTGCGCCTGACCTGTGGGGTTTAACCGGATGAGCAAGAAACTCAGAGCGGCCATTATCGGCCCGGGCAATATCGGCACTGACCTGCTGATGAAAATGTATCGATCGGAATGGATCGAGCCGGTCTGGATGGTCGGCGTCGACCCCCAATCCGAGGGCCTTAAACGCGCCCGTGAATTGGGCGTGAAAACCACGGCCGAGGGCGTCGACGGTCTGCTGCCCCATGTGCTCGACGATGATATTCGCATCGCCTTCGATGCCACCTCGGCCTACGTACACGCAGAAAACAGCCGCAAGCTCAACGCGCTGGGGGTGATCATGATTGATCTCACGCCAGCGGCCATCGGCCCGTTCTGCGTGCCGCCGGTCAATCTCAAGGAGCACGCTTTGAGCCTGGCGATGAACGTCAACATGGTGACGTGCGGTGGCCAGGCGACCATTCCGATGGTCGCGGCAGTGTCACGGGTCCAGTCGGTGAGTTACGGCGAGATCGTCGCCACCGTGTCCTCCGGTTCGGTCGGCCCGGGCACTCGCCAGAACATCGACGAATTCACCCGCACCACGGCCGGAGCGGTGGAGAAGATCGGCGGCGCTCGACGCGGCAAGGCAATCATCGTCATCAATCCGGCCGAGCCACCGCTGATGATGCGCGACACCATCCACTGCCTGACGGATGACGAACCGAATCAGGACGCCATTCGCACCTCGGTGTTGCAGATGGTCAAGGAAGTGCAGCGCTATGTCCCCGGCTACAAGCTGATCAATGGCCCGGTGTTCGATGGGCACAAGGTGTCGATTTTCATCGAAGTCGAAGGCCTCGGCGACTTCCTGCCCAAGTCCGCCGGCAACCTCGACATCATGACCGCTGCGGGGCTGCGTACCGCCGAGATGTTCGCCGAAGAAGCCCACAAGGGCACCCTGCAACTGCCCGTCCGTTGAGTGGAGAATTGCCATGAATTTGCAAGGTAAGAGCGTCCGTCTGCACGACATGAGCCTGCGCGACGGCATGCATGCCAAACAGCATCAAATCAGTCTGGAGCAGATGATCTCGGTGGCGACCGGCCTCGATGCCGCCGGCGTGCCGCTGATCGAAATCACCCACGGCGATGGCCTCGGTGGCGCTTCGTTGAACTACGGTTTTCCCGCCCACAGCGACGAGGAATACTTCGCGGCGGTGATCCCGCGTATGAAACAGGCCAAGGTCTCGGCGCTGTTGTTGCCAGGTATCGGCACCCTCGATCATTTGAGAATGGCCCATGAATACGGGGTGTCGACCATTCGTGTGGCCACCCACTGCACCGAGGCGGACGTCTCCGGCCAGCACATCGGCATGTCAGCGAAGATGGGCCTGGATACCGTCGGCTTTCTGATGATGGCGCATAGGGTCAGCGCGGAGAAACTGCTGGAGCAGGCGCGGCTGATGGAGAGTTATGGGGCCAACTGCATTTACTGCACTGACTCGGCTGGCTACATGCTGCCTGATGAAGTCACTGAGAAAATCGCTGCATTGCGAGCTGGGCTGAATGCCGGGACCGAAGTCGGTTTTCACGGTCACCACAACATGGGCATGGCAATTGCCAATTCCCTTGCCGCGATCGAGGCGGGCGCCGCACGTATCGACGGTTCGGTGGCGGGGCTGGGCGCGGGAGCGGGCAATACGCCGCTGGAAGTGTTTGTCGCGGTGCTTGAGCGGATGGGCGTCAACAGTGGCATCGACCTGTACCGGATCATGGACGTTGCCGAGGACCTGGTAGTGCCGATGATGGACCAGCCGATCCGCCTCGACCGAGATGCGCTGACCCTGGGTTACGCCGGGGTCTACAGTTCGTTCCTGTTGTTCGCCAAACGTGCCGAGCAAAAGTACGGCATTACCGCACGTGAGCTGCTGGTGGAATTGGGTCGACGCGGCACCGTCGGCGGTCAGGAAGACATGATCGAAGACCTGGCGCTGACCCTGTCACGTTCGCGGGGTGTCTTGCCAACCTGATCTGGCGACAGCACAAAAAAACCACCGGCCTTGCTTGCAGGCCCGGTGGTTTTTTTATGGGAGCAGATTACGCACCAGCGGGGGATAGCAATTGATGGCACTGGCCGAGCAACTGATGAACGCCGTGGTCGGTCGGTAGGCTTCATTCTTGAAGCGCTGACACAGGCTGGCGGTGCTGCTGGCGCAGACGATGATGAACAGGGCACAGGTGGCTTTTCGCATAGCGAGCCTCGACACGGATTTTATTGTTGTAGAGGCAAGGTATTGCGGCTGGCGGAACGTGGCTTCGTCCGAATGGACTACACAGGCCCCTGTGGGAGGGTCAGCCCGGATATTTGCGTACGACCTCGACCCCCTGTGGGAGCGAGCTTGCTCGCGATGGCGGTGTGTCAGGCGACGCTAATGTTGAATGTGCCGGCCTCTTCGCGAGCAAGCTCGCTCCCACATTGGTTAGAGGGGCAGCCCGTGTATTTGCGTACGACCTCGATCCCCTGTGGGAGCGAGCTTGCTCGCGATGGCGGTGTGTCAGGCGACATCAATGTTGAATGTGCCGGCCTCTTCGTCGGAACGCCGCCCGGAGCAAGCTCGCACACAGGTTTTGCGTGTCAACCCCGCCGGTCGAGGGCCCCCATGGCCATGAACAGTGCAGCAATGGCCCGCGCTTCGTTGAGTTCGCCGCGGGCGACCAGGTCGGGGATCTGCGTCAGCGGCACGCGCAGGCATTCCAGCGATTCGGGCTCGTCGCCGACCAGTTGGCAGGGACTCAACTGTTCGGCCAGCACCACCCGGTAGCGATGGCACAGGTGACCCGGCGCCAGGGTCAGTTCGCCCAGTTCGCTGAGGCGTGCAGCGCGCATCCCGACTTCTTCGCAGAGTTCGCGTTGCGCCGCTTGCAGATAGTCTTCATCAGGCTCCGCGCCGCCCTTGGGCAGGCCGAGCACGGTTTTTTCGACACCGACCGCATATTCACGGACCAGCAATACATGCAGCGGATCGGGCATCGCCACCAGCATCACCGAGCGATAACCGGTGCCGCGCAGACGCTCGTAAACCCGCTGCTGGCCATTGCTGAATTGCAGGTGCAAAGCTTCGATCTGAAAATAGCCGCTTTCAGCCAGCAATTCAGTCTTGAGGATGGTCGGACAGTTGCGCATGGTCAGGCCCCTGGTTGGGATAAAGCCACTGTGCGCCGTGCCGGGATGGCCGCCATCGTCCGAGCGGACGAGGGCGGAGGTTGAACGCTAACCGAGGGTCGCCACGCTGCGCAGGATTAGCCGCACGAGCATGGTCTGGCGGGTCACGCCGGTCTTGGAGAAGGTTGACCGCAGGTGTGCCCGCGAGGTGTTGCGGCTGATGCCCAGCTCCTCGGAGGCTTCGTCGAGGGTCAAGCCGTTGGCCAACAACATGGCCAATTGAGTTTCGGCCGGGGTGAAGTCGAACAGCGCGCGGACGATCTCCTGTGGCGCGGTGGACTGTTGCTCTGGGTCGCTGATGAAAATCACCACGGTGGGGCACTGTTTGCCTTCGCTCCAGTCCGATAACGGCACCGAGCGTACGATGATCCCCAGGTCCGCCCGCCCGGACGGCCGTTGCACGCGCAGGGCTTCGACCACCGACGGGTTGCTGCTTTTTTGCGAGAGCAGCGATTGTTTCACCAGGCGCCGGAACTCTTGAGTGTCTCGCGCGGTGCCGACTTGCAGGCCGTCGTTGACCAGTTTGATGCCGTCCTTTTCCTGGATCAGCCGATCGGCAACCTGGTTGGTTTGCAGCACTTTGCCGGCCTCGTCGAGGATGATCGTACCGACCGCCAATTGATTCACCGCGCCGGCGTAGAGATTGCGCTCGGCTTCGATGCGATTGAGCTGCATGTGGATCTTGATCGAGCGTTCCAGGTGCGGGATAAAGTGCGTCAACAAGGCTTTCTCTTCGTTGCCGAAGGCCTTGTCATCGCGTCCGCGACTGATGCGGATACGGCACTGGGCGCCGTCGCAGGTGTTGATGTCGGCGCCGAGAATGTGGAACACATCCACCGGTTCGAGGAAATTCTTGTAGAACTCCGAGTGCTGCCAATCGTCGTTGGACACGAACTCGGCAAGGGTCACCACCTGGCGGTTGGGCAGGTCGACAAACGGGTCGAGGGTGAAAAAGTGTTTGTTGTACGACGCGGTCGCCTCGGTCGACGTACCAGTGGTGTTGACCATCAAGCCATCCACATGCGCGCTGGGCGGACGCAGGATGAAGGTCACGTATTTGCTTTCCAGGTAGACGTTGAGCTGGTTGAGAAAGGTCGCCCAGGGAATGGTTTCCAGCGGTCCCTGATAGAGGTTGCCGATCAAATCACTGAACGTATCGAGGCTGAGGCTCTGCTGCATAGGGAAAACCGTTCTTATTATTAGCGTTGGCGGTGGCCGAGAATAAGCGCCGATATCGACTCCTTGCAACGCTCGGGCTCAAGGCCTGACGGGCGGCTGCCGGTCAGGCGCAGGGAGCGCGAAAGGCCGCTGTGTTCAGGCCCGTTCGCTGGCGCGCACGACGAACCGTTTTTGCTCCAGCACGTCGCCCGAGAGCGCCGCGACGTCGGTGTAGAACTGCTCGTACCAGCGGCGCAACTGATAGACCGGGCCATCGCCGTCACACAGCAACGGGTTGTCGACGCGGGTCTTGCTGTGCCAGATCGTCACGTCTTCGTAGAAGGCTTCCTGGGCCTGTTGCACATAGGCCTTGGCCATCGCCTGATTCTGTTCTTCGCTCAGCCCCGGAATCTTTTTCACCAGCACGCCGTAGCGCAGGGTGAAGCTGTCGAGGTCGATCGGCACATGGCAGTTGAGCAGGATCGAATGGATCGGCTGGCCATTCATCGCGCCGGTCATTTCGGTGATCTGGTAGGCCGGGCCGAAGTAGGTGGCCACGGTGCTCAACGCGCTGTCGCCGGACAAACGCTCACTGCGGGCGCTCATGATCTGGGTGGCCAGGTGACCTTCGAAGACGTTGCTGAATGCTTCGACCGGCGCGCCATGCACCGTACCGAAGTGCGCCATGTCGGCGATGTTGTCGATCAATTCGCGGCAGTTGGTGCCGATCTGCAATTCGGCGACTTCCCACGCGGCCCACTCGTCACTGAAGCAAGCGTCAATGCGCGGGATGCGTTGCTCAGGGAGCGGCGGGTTGCCTTCCGGGTCATTCCAGACGAACAGCAACTGGTTTTCTTCCATGAGTGGCCAGCTCTTGAGCCGGGCCCGTGGCGGAATGCGTTTGGCGTAAGGAATGTCATCGCAGACACCATCGGCACCCCAGCGCCAGGCGTGGAACGGGCAGCGAATCGAGTTGCCTTCAACGCAACCGGTACTGAGGTCGGCGCCCATGTGCGGGCAATAGCCATCCAGAATATGCAGCTCGCCGTCTTCGCCCTGAAAGGCCACCAGCCGGGTGCCGAACACCTCCAAGCGATGGGTCTTGCCGTCGCGGTATTGGGCAGCCAGGCCCAGACAATGCCAGCCACGGGCGTAGCGGTCTTCCAGCAGTTTGGCTTCGATGCGGTGCAAGGTACTCATCTTATTATTCTCCCAGGGTTCACGGGCTTGGCGCCTGTCACGGATTCTGCCGCCCCTGTAGAAGCGGGCATCGTCTGAATGGACGATGGCCGGTTTACGCCCGCCCGCTCTACTGACGCCATTGGACCCAGTGCAGGAGTTGGCGATGAGCAATGAACAAAGGCCGGTCGCGGTGATTACCGGGGCCGCCAGTGGTATTGGCCGGGGTTTGGCCGAGCATGCGGCAAGGTTGGGGATGCGCCTGGTGCTGGCCGATCTCGATGGGCCGGGGTTGCAAGCGCTGTGCGATGAACTACAGGCGGGCGGTGCGCAGGCGATTGCTTGCGTCACGGATGTTGGCGATCTGGCGCAAGTCGAGCGCTTGCGCGATATCGCCCTCGATCACTTTGGCGGGGTTGATCTGCTGTTCAACAACGCCGGAGTGATGCAGACCGGCTACAGCTGGGAAATCACTGCGCAGCAATGGCAACGGATGCTCAACGTCAACCTTACCGGCGTGATCAATGGCATTCGCAGTTTCGTGCCGCTGTTTTTGCGCCAGGGGCGGGCGGCCCATGTGATCAACACGGCGTCACTCGCGGGCTTGCTCAGCAGCCCGTTGATGGCGCCTTACAACGTGACCAAGCAGGCAGTGGTCGCACTCTCGGAAACCCTGCACTACGAATTGGGCATGCTCGGTGTGCCGGTATCTGTCTCGGTGGTGTGCCCAGGGCCGGTGGCCAGCGAAATCATGGCGTCGAATCAAGTGGTGGACGCGGCCGGTTCGTCATTCAGTCAATTGCTCGACAGCAGCATCCGCCAAGGCATGACGCCGAGCGAGCTGGCGGAGCAGGTGTTCGCCGCCATCGCCGAAAAACGCTTCTGGGTCTTCCCTCACAAAGGTTTCAAACCGGCGCTGGAGCGACGTGTGCAAAGCATCCTGGAAGAAACCAATCCGCAGTTTCAAATGACCGATGTAGAGGGAAATGCCGATGCCGCTCGATAACCAGATCGTCGCAGTGCTCCAGCAGTTTCGCGACCTGCCGGAGCCGGATTTCAGCCAGCTCGATGCCAAGCAATATCGGCAGTTTTCCGACAACCTGCTGCCCGCCATCCCCGGCGACCCGATGATCGAAGTGCGTCACCTGCGGGTCGCGGGCGCGGCGGGCGAGCTGGATGCGCGGCTGTACGGGCCACTGGAGCAGGACAACCTGCCGCTGTTGGTGTTCTTCCACGGAGGCGGTTTTGTCATGGGCAACCTCGACACCCATGACAACCTCTGCCGTTCACTTGCCAGTTTGACGGAGGCGGTGGTGGTGTCGGTCGCCTACAGACTGGCGCCGGAAAACAAATTCCCGGCGGCACCACTCGATTGTTATGCGGCCACATGCTGGCTGGTCGAGCATGCGTCTGAACTGGGCGTTGATGGCAACCGGCTCGGCTTGGCCGGGGACAGCGCCGGGGGCAACCTGGCGCTCGCCGTGAGTCGGCTGGCGGCGCAACGTCAGGGGCCGAAAATCAGTCATCAGTGCCTGTTTTACCCGGTCACCGACGCCCGTTGCGACAGTCAGTCTTATGAGGATTTTGCCGAGGGCTATTTCCTCACCGGTGCGATGATGTACTGGTTTTGGCAGCAGTACCTGCAGGATGCCGATCAGGGGGATGATCCCTTGGCCTCGCCGTTGCGCGCCGACCGATTGGCGGACTTGCCGCCGACCACCCTGATCAGCGCCGAGTTTGATCCTTTGCGGGATGAGGGCGAGGCGTTTGCCTTGCGTCTGCGGGAAGCCGGCGTGGCGGTGCGGGTGCAGCGCTGCGAGGGCATGATTCACGGTTTTATCAGCATGGCGCCGTTTGTCGAGCGCGCTGCGCAAGCCTTGTCCGATGCCGCGGCAGACCTGCGCAGGGGGCTATCTGGAGAGAACACATAACCTGTGGGAGTGAGCCTGTCGCGAAAGCGGAGTTACCCGCGACGTAGATGTTGATTGTGCCGGCCCCTTCGCGAGCAGGCTCGCTTCCACAAGGGATTTAGGGTGTTCACAGGCTTTGCGTTTACCGACGATCAACTGTGGGAGCGGGCTTGCTCGCGAAAGCGGAGTTACCAGCGACATAGATGTTGAATATGCCTGCCTCTTCGCGAGCAGGCTCGCTCCCACAAGGGATTTAGGGTGTTCACAGGCTTTGTGTTTACCGACGATCAACTGTGGGAGCGGGCTTGCTCGCGAAAGCGGAGTTACCAGCGACATAGATGTTGAATATGCCTGCCTCTTCGCGAGCAAGCCCGCTCCCACAAGGGATTCAGGGTGTTCACAGGCTTTGTGTTTACCGACGATCAACTGTGGGAGCGAGCCTGCTCGCGAAAGCGGAGTTACCCGCGACATAGATGTTGAATGTGCCGGCCTCTTCGCGAGCAAGCCCGCTCCCACAAGGGATTTAGGGTGTTCACAGGCTGTGTGTTTTCCGACGATCAACTGTGGGAGCGAGCCTGCTCGCGAAAGCGGAGTTACCCGCGACATAGATGTTGAATATGCCGGCCTCTTCGCGAGCAGGCTCGCTCCCACAGGTTCTGCGTTGCCTTAAGGTTTCACTCCTCTCAGCATTTCCTTCGCCTGATCCTGCACCGCACCCGGTGCACTCATGTTGCCGTCGATCACGGTGATCACCGCATGCCCTTGCCACAACTGATACGCATCGGCCTGTTGCTGGGCGGTCGTCGGTGTCGGCGGGGCGACCAGGTTGACGTGAACCACGCCGTCGGCGCCGCGCTGGGAGGTGAAGTTCACCCGGTCCCAAGTGCCGATCGGGGCAAAACTCACGCCTTTGACGTCACTGGCCGCCAGCGCCGGGTAATTGATATTCAACCCGCTGACACCCGGCAATCCGAGCACGTTCAATTCGCAGTCGGGGTTGTTTTTTTCGCAGGCCTGTTTGGCTTGAGCTCCCGCGAGACTCGCCTGCTCGATAACCTTCACCGCAAACCGGGCGGTGTCATCCATGGCGCCGAGGGTTTTGCGGTAGCCGGCCTGTTGGTCGCGGATGATCAGGTCCATGTCGATGGCCGTCGACACCGCCACCGCCGGAATGCCCTTGAACATTGCGCGGACCGCTGCGTTCAAAGTGCCGGACATTTGCGTCAGCGGGCCGACGTTTTCACCAAAATTACTGCCCGACACCACCAGGTCTGGCGGATTGCCTTTGAGCAGCACGTCCAGTCCAACATTGACTGCATCCACCGGGGTGCCGATGGCGGAAGTCTTGCCCGGGGGCGGGGTGTAGCCCTCGGGTGGGCCGACGCAAAATTTGCCTGGCGCCAACTCGGTCACTGCCAACGCCTGCCCGGGCACGACCACGCTGGCCGCGCTGATGCCACTGCTGTCGTTCAACGGACCAACGAGGGTCACCTGATGCCCGGCGGCGGTCAGCGCCCGGTACATCGCATCGATGCCGGGCGCCCGACAACCGTCGTCGTTGGTCAGCAGGATGTTCAGGGCATTGGCCTGCATCGACAGGCTGACGCTGGCCACGGTGATGACGCCAGTGAGCAATTTATTCATGGGAGTTTTCCGTGAAATGAGCGAGTTCAAAAAAGCACAACGCCCTGACCGAGTTATTCGGTCAGGGCGCAGAGGGCTTAGCGAGTGCCGAGTTTGCGCAGGTTGCCGGGGGTGAATTCGTCTTCAGTGAAGGCGGTAGCGTTGAGTTTGGCGGGTTTTTGATCGATCAACATCCGGTCAACCAGATAGGAGCCGGCGATCAGGTCATGGTAGATCCCGAGGCGAGCGTGGTAGCGCTGCAGCTCGTAGGCGTAGATCGAAGTTTGCATGTTGGTGCGCCAGAGCACGCCGCGGCTGTCGTAGTTGTCGGCCAGGGTAGCGGCCCAGGAATCCTCGTCCAGGTACAACACACGCTTGGCGTAAACATGCCGGGCGCCTTCTTTAAGTGTTGCCTGCAAGACCCAGACGCGGTGCTTTTCATAGCGCATGTACTGCGGATCGATGTGGCCGGTGGTGGCCAGGATCTGGTCGGTACTCACGCTCGGGTCGTCGATCTTGTAGTTGTGGTACGGAATGTAGATTTCTTTCTTGCCGACGATGGTCCAGTTGTAGCGATCCGGTGCACCGTTGAACAAACGGTCTTCGTCATACACCCGAAAACCGCCGGCGCCGCTCGGTGAGTCATAGCCTACAGTTGGCGCACGACGTACCCGACGTTGACCCGGGCTGTACTGCCAGGCCTGGCGAGGTGAGGCGGTCGGGTTGATGAACTCGTGACCGACGACAATCTCGCCTTTCTTGCGCACCGGCTCCAGGGTGGTGATCAGGAAGTTGGTGAGAATGCCGTTGGCGCTCTCCAAGGTTTTATCCGGGCTGGACCAGATCGAGAAGATCTTGTAATTGACCTCTTCCAGTACCCGTTCCTTGTTGGAATAGACCACCGCCTGCCCGTAGTTGGCCTCTTCGGTATTGGCGCGTCCGGCCAGCGTATGGTTGAACATCAACTCGCTACCGTTCTTGGGAATCGGGAACGGCGAGGCGCCCCAGGCGTTTTGCGTGTCGTTGTTGTCGTTGGCCAGTTCGGCGCTGACCGCGTTTTTCTTGACGAGGTCTTCCAAGCGCTGATCGAAACGGAAGTCGCGATGGCTCGGATACACCGGAATGTTGAAGGTCGAGGGGTAGCGTTTTAGCAACGCTTTTTGGCCATCGGTGAGGTTGTCGGCGTACTTGTCCATGTTCTGCGCGTTGATCACGAACATCGGCTTTTCTGCCGCGTACGGGTCCGGGTACGGCGTGCCGGGGCCAGCGTATTTGAGCTGCGGCGGCAAGCCGCGCCATTTTCCGGTCCAGGCCGGGATGCTGCCGTCGGCGTTGCCCGCTTTCTCGGCACCCATCGGGGTCAGGTCCTGACCCAGGCGTGCGGCTTCTTCATTGCTGATTTTGGCCTGAACCAGGCCACTGCCGAGCAGGCTGACGGCCAACGCCGTGCCCAACAATGTGTGGGTAAATCTAGACATGCTGTGCTCCTCCATCAGGGGATTCAGAACCGGTATTTGAAGTTGAGGGCGACGTTGTCGCGGTCGGCCAACGGGGCGTTGTTGGCGTTGCCCAGGTAGGCGTTGTAACGGGCTTCAACGGTGAAGTTGCCCAGATAGCGCCACGAGCTGCCGATGCTCGCGCGGTCGTCGCCCTGGCCTGAGTTGATCGAGCCCACCAGTGCGCTGTCATGCTGGGCGGCGGTGCTGTAGGTGACGGGCACCGACATGTCCCAGCCGCTGAACACGTTGTTGTAATCGAAGTTCGCCTGAACCGTGTAACCGAAGGCGTCGCGGTCATAGACCAGGCTGTCGGTGCCCGGCAACGAGAATCCGGGGGCCAATGTCACAGGTTCCGACTTGTCGTTGCTGAGCACGGTGTTGTAGACCAGCTCACCGATGAGAGTGGTGTTGTCGGCCCATGATGTCGGGCCGAGCACGTAGATCATCGACGTCTGCGCCTGCATGGTTTTGCCGCGTACCGGGCTTGAGAAACCGTTGTCGACCATCACTGGCTGACCGTCGCGGTAGCTGACTTCACCGGCCCAGCTCACGCTGCCCAGCACCGTGGCGAAACTCGCGCCGTACAGGTCGATGTTGTCGAAATATCGCACTCGGTAGTGCCCCAGGTCGGTCTGGAAATCCAGTGACGGGGTCTTGTCGTGGTATCGCGAGTAGTAGAGGCCGAACTCGGTGTTGTTCAGCGACTCTGCCGCATAGGTCAGGGCCACACCGTATTGGCCGCTGTCGCTCGGCTTGTCGTCACCCAGGCGTGTCAGGAAACCGCTGGCGTCGTTGAAACCGCCCTCGTCGATGAAATCGGTGGTGGAGAAGTAACTACCCACGCCGAACAACTCGGTTTTTTCCCATTTGTATTGGTAGTAGGCCTGCAGGTCGAGGCTGTCGGTCAGGCTGAACTGCGTGAACAATTGGCCGACGGGCAGCAAGATCTCCTTGACCTCAACCCCGGGAGTGGTCGACTTGGTCGCATCCACCGGGCTCTGGGCGGCGGAAATGCCGGGGTAGAACAGGCTTTCACCCCAGCTCACCACCTGATTGCCGAGCCGCGCGTTGAAGTTGTGGCCACCGATGTCCCAGGTGCCATACGCGTAGTAATCGAGCATGCGCAGTTCATTGCGGTGTTGATCGATGGTGTCCTGGGAGAACCGGTCGGGACGGTTGCAATGACCACCGGCGAAGCAGTTCGAGGTGCCCGTGTCGTTGTCGTTGCCCTGATCGTAAACGTTGTCGTAGAACCCCGTCCCACGCAGGAACACGCCGTAGTCCTCACGCCATTTGATGTTGGCCTCGGTGAGAAAACCGCTGCGGTTGTTGATCAGGCTGCCTTTGTCGAACGCGTTGTCGCCATCGTTGCCGTTGGCATTGGCCGTCAGCTTGTGATCGCGAGACTCGGCCCGCCAGGCCAGGCTGTACGTCAGTGTGGTATCCCAGTCGACGCTCAAATCCTCGTTCGGCTGGAAACTCATGGCGCTGGCTTGACTGCCCAGTCCACCAGCCAGCAAGAGCA
This sequence comes from Pseudomonas sp. ACM7, assembly GCF_004136015.1. NCBI lineage: Bacteria > Pseudomonadati > Pseudomonadota > Gammaproteobacteria > Pseudomonadales > Pseudomonadaceae > Pseudomonas > Pseudomonas sp. ACM7. The sequence continues at coordinate 5,102,420 of NZ_CP024866.1, forward strand.
TGGCCAGCTGTACGCGAGGGTGCAGCGTTTGTGGGGCGATTATTGTTTTTATCATGTCGTCCTCATGCCCAGGTCAGACCTGCCCGACCTGCATTTCAGGGGGGTGATTGGTGCTGTGGGCGACTATGGAGTCAGCTTTCGAGCGCAACATCGTCCAAGCGGACTAAGCGATTTGCACAGGGCCGGCAACGCCGGATCCTTGTAGGAGCTGTCGAGTGCAACGAGGCTGCGATCTTTTGATCTGGCCTTTTAAAAGATCGCAGCCTCGTTGCACTCGACAGCTCCTACAGGGGATCAGGGGGCTGCAGTCTGCGCTTAGTCCCATCGGACGATGACCGTTCAGGACACGCGGCGAACAATCCCGAGACCGACTGCACCGGGCGAAGATCTGGCGGCGGCGGTTTTTGCCTGATGGGCGCTGAGCAAGGGTGATCGCATGAAAGCTGCCGGGATCAAATGGGATGAGTGCTGCGATGTACTGGTGATTGGCTCCGGAGCGGGGGGAATGACTGCGGCGCTGCGTGCCCACGATCTGGGGCTCAATGCGCTATTGATCGAGAAGAGCACCGAATACGGCGGCACCTCGGCGGTGTCCGGCGGCGGCATCTGGATACCTGACAACCATCGGATCAAAGCCCTGGGCGGCAGTGATTCAGCGGAAGAAGCGATTGCCTATATCCGTGCGGTGACCCATGGCGAGATCGATGACGGACGTATCGAAGCCTATGTCGAACACGGTCGCGAGATGGTCGAATACCTTGAGCAACAGACCCGCGTGCGTTTCGAGGCGCAGCCTCGCTATGCCGATTACTACCCGGAAGTCGAAGGCGGAAAACCGGGCTACCGCTCCATGGACCCGCAACCGTTTGACGCCGCCGAACTGGGTGAGGAATTTCTGCGCATGCGTGCGCCATCCCCCGGAACACTGATGATGGGACGCATGGCGATGACCATGAAAGAGGCGCAGGTTCTGCTGTGTCGTGGCCCTGGCTGGTTGCGACTGACGCTGCGGGTGATGTGGCGTTACTGGCGTGACCGCGAGGGGCGGCGGCTGTCACGCCGCGACCGTTTCCTGACCCTTGGCAATGCATTGATCGGCGCCTTGCGCTGTTCGTTGCAGGATCGCGGCAAGTCCCTTTGGCTGAACTGTGCACTGGAAGAACTGCTGCTCGTTGGTGATCGGGTTGGCGGCGCTCGCGTCTGTCGCGACGGGCAATTACTCAACGTCAAGGCACGCTACGGCGTGATCATCGCGGCCGGTGGTTTCGAGCGTAATCAGGCGATGCGTACGCAGTATCTGCCACAGCCGACCCAGGCCACCTGGAGTGCCACACCGCCGCACAATACCGGTGACGGCATTCGCGCCGGTCAGGCAATCGGTGCTCGCACTGCGCTGATGGACCATAGCTGGTGGGCGCCGACCACTCATGTCCAGGGTGAGGAAAAACAGCGCGCGCTGTTCGTCGAACGGACCTTGCCTGGCTGCGTGCTGGTCAACTCTGCCGGCGAACGCTTCGTCAACGAAGCCGCGCCCTATACCGATATCGTTTACGCGATGTACGCCAACAATCGCGAAGGCGCGGTGAGTGTGCCGTGCTGGATGGTGTTCGACGCCGAATTCCGCCGCAAGTACCCCTGCGGCGCGTTACTACCAGGCTACGCGCAGCCCGATTGGCAGCTGCCCGAGCATCTGCGCGAGTACTTTTACAAGGCTGCGAGTTTGCAGGCGCTGGCAGAAAAAATCGGCGTCGACGGTGCCGGTCTGGTCCGTACGGTGCAGCGTTTCAACGGCATGGCTGTGCAGGGTGTCGATGCTGATTTCCATAAAGGTGAATCGTTGTTCGATCGCTACTACGGTGATCCGAATGTGCAGCCCAATCCTTGCCTGGCGCCGTTGCTCAAAGGTCCGTTCTACGCCGTGCGCATTGATGCCGGGGATATCGGCACCAAGGGTGGTTTGCTGACCGATGTTCACGCCCGCGTGTTGCATGAGGACGGGCAACCCATCAACGGTTTGTATGCCATCGGCAACAGCGCCGCTTCGATGATGGGGCGCACGTACCCGGGTGCCGGTTCGACCATCGGCCCGGCAATGACCTTCGGTTACGTGGCGGCCAATCACATCAAGTGTCAGAGCGAGACCAACTCGGCCAAAAGCCTGTTCAGGAGCGTCGAATGAATCAGCCACTTAAACAAGTCGCGGTGGTGACCGGCGCCAGTCGCGGGGTCGGTCAGGGCATCGCCCTGGCCCTTGGCGCTGCGGGCATGACGGTGTTCGTCACCGGACGTGCGCCGGAGCAGGGTGGATCGAATTTGTATGGGCATGCATTGCGCGGCTCACTCAAGGACACGGCTGCCGCGATTACTGCGGCAGGTGGGCGGGGGATCGCGGTGGTCTGCGATCATGCCGATGATGCGCAGGTCCAGGCACTGTTCGCCCGGGTTGAAAAAGAATGTGGGCAACTGGATTTGCTGGTGAACAATGCCGCGTTTATTCATGACCAGTTGATTGAACCGGGACCTTTCTGGGAGAAGCCGCTGGACCTGGTGCGGATCCTCGACGTTGGTCTGCGTTCGGCTTATATCGCCAGTTATCACGCCGCGCCGTTGTTGCTGCGCAGCGGTCGAGGGCTGATCTGTTTCACCTCGTCATTCGGTGCCGGGTGTTACATGCATGGTCCTGCATATGGCGCGCAAAAAGCGGGTTGCGACAAGTTGGCGGCCGACATGGCCATCGACTTCGAGGGGCGAGGCGTGGCGGCGTTATCGCTATGGCTCGGCCCGCAATTGACCGAACGCACCCGGATAGCCGGCGAGCAACATGGCGAGCAATACAAGGCCTTTCTGGCAGATGCCGAAACCCCGCAATTCAATGGCCGGGTGATTCACGCATTGCTCAATGACCCGCAGTTGATGACGTTCTCCGGGCAGACATTAATCACCGCCGAAATCGCCGCCGGTTACGGCATCTGCGAAGCCGGCGGCCGCCAGCCACCTTCCCACCGCGCCATGCTCGGCGACCCGCGCCAGCAGCATCCGGCACGGGTGATCTAGTCCACATTCGGCAGGTCAAACACAAAACCCTGTGGGAGCGAGCTTGCTCGCGATAGCGGAGTATCAGCCGACATCAATGTTGGATGTGTTGACCTCATCGCGAGCAAGCTCGCTCCCACAGGGGGTGCGTTTAATTGACTGGCTGCAAAGCCCACTCACGCAACACATTCTTGGTCACTTTGCCCGCTGCGTTGAGCGGCATGCTCTCAAGCACCCGCACCCGGCGCGGGACTTTGTAGTTGGCCATCTGCTCGCGGCACCAGGCGAGGAATCGGGCCTGCTCGATTTCTATGCCCGGAGCTGGCAGCAGGAACGCCATTGCCACTTCACCAAGACGTTCATCGGGGATGCCGATCACCGCGACCTGGGCCACGCCGGGGTAGGTCAGCAAACAGTGTTCGATCTCCGCCGGGTACACATTGAAACCTCCAGTGATGAACATGTCTTTGAGGCGGTCGGTGATGCGCAGGTAACCCTGTTCGTCGAGCACGCCGATGTCCCCGGTGTGCAACCAGCCGTCGGCATCGAGGACTTCCCGGCTGGCCTGCGGATCATTGAAATAACCCTGCATCAGGTTGTAGCCGCGCACCTGAACCTCGCCGGGAACGTCGGCCGGCTGGCTGCGGCCGGTGTTGCCAACGCAGCGAATTTCCACACCGGGCATGGCCCGGCCGCTAGTGTTGGCCACCAATTCCGGCGAATCACCAGGACGGCAGATCGTCGCAAAACCACAGACTTCGGTAAGACCGTAGGCGGTGACGATGGTGGCAAAGCCCAGTTCGTCGCGCATACGCCGGATCATCTCCACCGGAATCGCCGCGGCACCCGTCACCGCTACCCGCAATGACGTCAGGTCAAATTCGCTGCGTTGCGGATGGGCAAGCAATGACTGATAGAGCGTCGGCGGGCCGGGCAGCACGGTGATCCGTTCGCGCTCGACGCATTCAAGCACCGCCTGCACATCGAACACCTGCTGCGGCACGATGGTGCAGCCGCGCATCAGCGCCGCCAGCCAACCGGCCTTGTATCCGAAGGAATGGAAGAACGGATTGACGATCAGGTAGCGATCGCCCTCACGCAAACCCACCACCTCGCTCCAGTCGCGCACCACCCGCAGGTTTTGTCCATGGTTGGTCATCACGCCTTTGGGCTTGCCGGTGGTGCCCGAGGTGAACAGCAGGTCGGACAGCGCTTGCGGGCCAAAGCTTTGTTCGCGGGTTCGCAGGGACAATTGCGAAACGTCTGCGCCCAGGTTGAGGAAGTCATCCCAGTTCAGGGTGCCCGAACCACCGTCGCGCAAGGTGACGATCTGCCGTAGCGCCGGCAGTGCTTCAGACGCCAGCATGCGCGGGTAATCGGCACCCAGAAATTCACCGATGGCAAACAGCACGCAGGCACCGCTTTCGCGAAGGATGTAACCAGCCTCGCTGCCCTTCATGCGGGTGTTGAGTGGCACCAGTGCTGCGCCGACACTTTGTAGCGCACCGGCGGCCACGATCCATTCCCACATATTAGGCGCCCAGATCGCCACCCGATCCCCGGCTTGAACGTCCAGTGCCAGTAGCGCGCGGGCGGCTTGGCGGCGCAGTTGATCGAGTTCCCGGTAGCTGATCGAGCGCCCGTCATCCTCGATGGCCGGGCGGTCGCCGTAGGCCTGGGCAGCGTTGGCGAACAGTTGAGCGATGGTCAGTGCGGTTGCGACAGGCGGCATGGGGCCTCCCCGGTTAGAAGACAGTGGCGAAAAAGGGAGTGGGCCGGGCAGGGCGCCCGGCCGGATAGCGAATTACTGGGCGGGCGGGGCGAAGCGGCGACCGGCGGAGAAACCACCGTCCACGGCGATCATCTGGCCGCTGACAAAGGACGCTTCGTCTGACGCCAGGAACAGCGCGACGTTGGCCACTTCTTCCGGTTGCCCGGAGCGGTTGAGCATGTGCTGCGAGGCGAAGAAGGCGTGGAAGGCTTCCTGCTCGCGGACCATGCTGGTCATCGGCGTTTCGATCAGGCCGGGGCACAAGCCGTTGACGCGGACATTGGCGTAGCCGTAATCAATGGCCATCGAGCGGGTCAGCTGGTTGATGCCGCCCTTGGAGACGTTATAAGCAACGTTGCCGTCGCAGCCTTGCAGGCCGAAGATCGAGCCGACATTGATGATCGAACCGCTACGTTGGGACACCATCGATTCCAGCGCGTATTTGCTGGTGAGCATGCTGCCCGTCAGGTTGATGTCCATCACCCGTTGCCAGTTGGCGGTGGTGGTCTGGGTCACGCTGCCCTGATCGGCAACGCCGGCTGCGTTGACCAGCACGTCGATGCGCCCGAAGTGGCCGATGACTTCTTGCATGACCTGCTGGACCTGCGCTTCATCGCGCACATCGAGGGTCATGAACAGGCCAGGGAAATCCGCCGGTGCGGTGCCGATGTCCAGCCCGACCACTTGCGCGCCTTCAGCGGCGAAGCGGCGCACACAGGCCAGACCGATCCCTGAAGCGCCGCCGGTAACCACCGCGACCTTGTTCTGCAAACGAGCCATAACTGCACCTCTTTTATTGTTGTGGGCTAATGCTGTGGCCGAGTCTAACCGCAGACCCGACCAAGGTGATCGTCCGTTGAGACTATGGCGACAGAGCGTCTCAATTGGGGAATGCTCTGGCTCTCGAACCCCCCTGTAGGAGCTGTGGAGTGCAACGAGGCTGCGATCTTTTGATCTTGCCTTTGAAAAACCAAAAGATCGCAGCCTCGTTGCACTCGACAGCTCCTACAGGGGAGCGCGTACTCAGTCAGGGAATTTCAGCCGCACCCGGGCACCGGTCGGACGGCTCTGGCACGCCAGCGTCCAGCCCTCGGCCAGCTCCTTGGCGCTGAGCACATCGTTGCGCGCGAGCTGGATTTCGCCTTCCGCGACCACGCACATGCAAGCTCCGCAAAACCCTTCTTCACAGGATGAAGGCACGTCGAGGCCAGCGGCCTTGCAACTTTGCAGCAGGGTGTCGCCAGGACGACAAGCGATTTCGTGTTGCTGACCATCGAGCTCGACAATCAGCGCCTCGCACTGCGATCCGAGGGCCGCGGCCCGAGCCAGGGTTGCTTCAGCGAGTAGTTCGTCGGGATCCGGAGGTGAGACAAAGCGTTCGACATGGATGCATTCGGCGGCTTCGCCCAGTCCCAGCAACGTCCGCTCCACAGTGTCCATGAACGGCCCCGGTCCGCAGATAAAGTAGTCACCACAAGCCGAACCGCGCAGCAGATGACGCACCTGGGCGTCGGTCAGGAAACCCTGAACCGAGTCGAGGACGTGCACCACGTGCAGTTGATCAGGATGCGCCTTGATCAACTGACACAACTCATCCTTGAAAATCACCGAGGCTTCATCACGGTTGGCGTAGATCAACTTGATTGGCCGCCGGCTGCTGCGCAGCGTCGATTTGAGTATGGAAAACACCGGAGTGATGCCCGATCCTCCACCGAACAGCACCAGCGGTCTATCAACTGATTGCTCCTCGTTCAGGCAGAAATGCCCCGCCGGCGGCAACACCTCCAGCCAGTCACCGACCTGGACTTCGTTCATCCAGTTCGACACCCGGCCGCCCTCGACCCGTTTCACCGTGACCTTGGGCCGTGCATCCGACAGTGGCGAGCTGGCCATGGAGTAACAGCGGGTCAACAGCTTGCCGGCGCAAGGCACGCGAAAGGTCAGGAACTGGCCCGGTTTGTAACGAAAGCGCTCACGCAAGGTTGGCGGTATATCCAGCACCAGCGAGCGCGCATCAAAGGTCTCGTCGATCACCGCGCACACTTGCAATGAGTAGCTTCCCGTCGCTGATTCGGCCGGTGTCAGGTTCTGCTGTTGCGTGCCCATGTTCACCTCGGCCTCAGAGCCCGCTGATCAATTGGGCGTTGTCGACGCGGATCTCGGCACCGTTGACGAAACGTGACTCGTCAGTGGCGAGGAACAGCACCACATTGGCAATGTCCCGAGGGGCGCACATACGATTCATCGGGTCTTGGTCGAGGGCTTCCTGAGGGATCGGCTGGCCGCCGGTCAAGGCCTGGGTCATCGGCGTGTTGACGCCATCCGGGTGCACGCTGTTGCAGCGAATGCGATAACCCTGTTGCTTGCAGTGCAAGGCAATCGATCGAGTCATTGCCGTCACCGCGCCTTTGGACGCCGAGTAGGCACAGAACATCGGCATCGCACCCAGCGCCGCCACCGACGACATATTGATGATCGAGCCACCGCCGGTTTCCTTCATGGCCTGGATCGCGTATTTGCAGCCGAGAAAGTAACCGTCTCCATTGATTTTCTGCACCTTCTGCCACAGTTCCAGCGTGGTGTCTTCGATGCTGCCCAAGGCCAGAATCGCAGCGTTGTTCACCAGTACGTCGAGGCGCCCGAAGTGTTCCAGGGTGGTTTTGATCACGTGTTGCCAATCGCTTTCGCTGGCGATGTCATGGCGAATGAACAGCGCATTGCTGCCGATTTCTGCGGCGACCTGGCGTCCGGCTTCTTCGTTGAGATCGGTCAGCACGACTTTGGCGCCTTCCCGGGCCAGCAGCAGGGCGTCTTCGCGACCGATGCCGCTGGCGGCGCCGGTGATGATGCAGACTTTGCCTTCTACACGTTGCATTGTTGTTCTCCTGAGCATGTGGTTTGAAGTGCGACTTGATCGGCCAGATGGGCAGCGGCCCGGCGACCGGAATAGATGCAATCGGCCAGCGACAGGCCGGAGACATAAAGGTTGGAAGCGATCCCGACTGCATTGCGGCCGGCGCTGTACAGACCACGGATCGGCTGACCTGCGTGGTCCAGCACCTGACCGCTGTGCTCGCAGACTTTCAGCCCGCCAAGGGTGATGACCGGGCAGGGAAACAGGCGGCTGGCGAAGGACAGATCGAGGGCGTACCACGGCCCCTGGTCCATATCGGCGAGCATGGCTTGCGACTTGCCGAACGTATCAACGATTTCGCCCCGCGCGGCGCGGCTATAGGTTTCCACGCTCTGTCGCAGGGCCTCGACGGGCAATCCGCAACGCTTGGCCAGCCTCGTCAAGCTGTTGCTGTGCCGGGCGTTAAACAGCAAATTGAGCAGCACCGGCAGGCGCTGGAATTGCCAGACTTTACCCGGCCCGACCTGACGCAATGCCTCGCGCACCAGCGCCCGGTTGAGAATCAGAATCGCGCGACCGTCCTGCTCTTCGACCATCGCGTGGCCGAGGGTCGCACCGTAGATTTCTTCGTTGGCGTAACGCTGACCCCGAGCATTGACGATCAACCCTCGGGCCCAGGCCAGTGGTGGATTGATAAAACGCCAGGCGCTGACCTTGTCCATCCGCGCCACGCTGCCACCGGCACTCTGGCCCAGGGCGATTCCGCTGCCGTTACAGCCTGTGGTCCCCAGCGGCAAACCGGCCAGATACTGCGGCGCATGCTGGCGGACCCACCCGCGATTGAAGATAAAACCGCCGCTGCTCAGCAACACACCCTGTTCGGCGCGAATCAGCTGGCGTTCGGCACTGGTTTGTTCGATGCGTCGCAAGCGAGCGCGCAAACGGTCGGCCAATGCCGGGACGTACATGTGGATGGCGCTGGCCCAGCGCGAAAGCCGGGTATGTTGACGGGCTGCGCGACTACCGGGCGGCAGGTGCCAGGCTTCGACCCCCAATACGTGATCGCTGGTGTCGAGCACCAGCCGTCGCACTTCGCACTGGCTGCGCAGGCGCGCACCGTGACGCAAGGCGCTGGCCTTGAGCGGGGCGAACAGGCTGGCGCCGGACATTCCGGGGCCTTTGGTGCGGTGACCGCGAGGTGCCGGTTTGGCAATGGCGGCATAGGCCGGTACGGCTTCGTTGCCGGAGTAATAAAGGTAGTACTGGTCGCTCGGGTACGAAGTTTTATGCGGCGGTACGCTGGATTCGAACGCGACACCCTGACGCTCAAGCCACGCCAGTTGTTCGGCACTGCCTTCGCAGAAACTACGCAGCGTCTGACTCCTGACGGCTTCGCCGACTTCCTGGCGCAGGTAGTTGAACATCGCTTCGCTGCTGTCTTCATAGCCAGCCTGGCGCTGATACGGCGTGCCGCCACCGGCATACACCACTCCGCCACTGAGCGCGGTGGCGCCGCCACCTTCAAAGCGGTCCAGCGCCAGCACCGTCAATCCGCGACTGGCGGCTTCGATGGCGGCACAGGCGCCGGCGCCGCCGAAACCGACCACCAGCAAGTCGCAGCGATCATCCCAGTTCAGCTGGTCGGCGCTGCTCACTCGCAACGCCGTCAACCCGTTCAGGCTGTCCATTTTTCAGGCCTCAGCCGGCGACAGCGAAGGAGGGGACGGGTTTGGCGGTGGTGGTGTAGGTGCCGTCGAGGTAGACCAGCGGGGTGATCGCTTCGCTGGTGTGGATTTGCAGGATGCGCCCGATGAATACGGTGTGAGTGCCGTAGCTGAAGTGGCCGTCTTGCCGGCAGAGGATTGCCGATTGGGCGTCTCCCAGATAGGGAATGCCGCCGGCACTGGTCAGCCAGTTGCCTCGGTCGAATCGTGCTTCGCCTTTGATTGCGCCGCTGCACAGGTGGGCGAGGTCTTGTTGTTCGACGCCGAGGATGTTGACGCAGAAGTCTGCGCCGGTCGCCAGTGCGGCATGGGGGGAGGCGGTTTTGTTGATGCAGATGAGGAGCGATGGTGGTTCGGTGCTGAGGGAGTCGACTGCCGTGGCGGCCATGGCGAAGCGCTCGGAGCCGTTACTGGTGCTGATTATGGTGACTGACTTGGCCAGGCGGCGCATGGCCTGGAGCATGTCGGCTTTCAAATTGATGTCGTTCATCGCACTAGCCCTTTCGTTGTGCATGGAGTGCGATGGATTCTTGCTCTGACGCCCCGCCGTAACATCGTCCGAGGGGACTAGGCCTTGGCGGCCTTCGGGCCGACCAGGCTCTTGTTGATCGAGTACATATCCATTTCTTCGGTTGTGGCGGCTGACGGTTTCGCCCTTACGGCAACTCCCTTTGGCAAACGCCCCAAAGGAAGCAAAGGTCTCGCCCCGAGCGTCCGGCCCCTCGCTTAGGCTCGGCGTTCCTTCGCTCCGGTGTCCATCTGGGGGCATCGCCTCCGGTTGGCTTCGCTTCAACCTCCTCTCGATGTGTTCGACTTCGTCGAACGGCGCTTCGCGCCTGCCCCCCAGATGAACACCTCCACTCAGCCTCCCGAAGGGGCGGGTGGATCAAGATCAAGAGCTGCAGGCGAGCTAACGCTCGGCCTGTTGAGTGGTGAGAAGCGAAAGGCGAAAGGCGACACCGATCCCCTGTGGGAGCGAGCTTGCTCCGGGCGGCGTTCCGACGATGACGGCTTATCTGCCGACCAATCTCTTACGGCTGTACGCAGTCCCCTGTAGGAGCTGCCGCAGGCTGCGATCTTTTGATCTTCGCTTTCATCCTTCGCTTTTCTTCAAACGCCACATGGTCCGTTTGAGGGATGCCCACCGCCCCACGCATTGCTTGAATGCCGCTGTGGAGGCGAGCACCACCGGTGCTGCATCCGCCCCGCTGCACGCGCGCCCCGGCGGATGGGGTGAACAGAGGAGAACAATAAAAATGCTCAACCAAGACCTGATTCGCCAGCGTCTGAGCCAACGTGCCCGCGAGCTGGTGCCGATCTTGCGTGAACGCGCCCTGAACGCCGCGCAAGCCGGCCAGCTGCCTGAAGAAACGCTGAAGGATTTCCACGACGCCGGGTTCTTTCGCATCCTTCAGCCATCGCGCTGGGAAGGCTATGAACTCGAACCCAAGGACTTCTTCGAGGTGCAGATGACCCTCGCCGAAGGCTGCATGTCCTCGGCCTGGGTGCTGGGGGTGGTGGCGATCCATAACTGGCAACTGGCGCTGTTCGATGACCGTGCGGCACAGGATGTCTGGGGCGCCGACTCCAGTGTGTTGATCTCTTCTTCCTATATGCCGGTGGGCAAGGTCGAGCGGGTCGAGGGTGGTTTCAAACTGAGCGGGCGCTGGGGGTTTTCTTCCGGCAGCAAGCACTGCGACTGGGTGTTCCTGGGGGCGTTGGTGCCACCGGAGGAGGCGGGCGGGGCGCCGGATTACCGGACTTTCCTGGTGCCGCGCAGCGACTACCAGATTCTCGATAACTGGAATGTCATGGGCCTGGAAGCCACCGGCTCCCACGACATCCTGGTGGAGAACGCCTTCGTTCCGGAGTACCGCACTCATCGGGCGTTCGACGGTTTCATGCAGGACAGTCCGGGTAACGCAGTGAACACCGCGCCGCTGTTCCGCCTGCCATTCGGGCAGATTTTTGTGCGGGCGGTGTCGTCCTCGGCCATTGGTGCCCTGCAGGGGGCGGTGGATCAGTTTGTCGAGCACAACCGCACGCGGGTCGGGGTCAACGACGGTCGCAAAATGGTCCAGGACCCAGCTGCGCAATCCTCGCTGGCCAACGCCATGGTCTGCGTTGACGAGTGCAAAACCGTCCTGCTGCGCAACTTCGCTCTGATGATGCAGCGGGCCCAAAGCGCAGAGCCATTGAGCATGCCCGAGCGGGTGAAGATGCGTTACGACTCGGCGCTGGTGGCCGACAAGTGCGCCAAAGCGGTTGCCGACCTGATGTTCAACAGCGGCGCCTCGACCATCTTCCGCAGCCACACGATCAACCGGGCATTCCGCGACATTCACACCGGCCGCGCCCACGTCGCGAACAACCCGGCCAAGTACGCCTGGAATCTCGGCGGGGTCAGCATGGGCCAGGACAGCAACGACTTTTTTCTCTGACTTTTACCTTTCAGTCAGCTAGTCCGTTTGCGTGATTCGAGCGCCCCGCCGATGCCCGAGCATGGGGGCAAGGCACAGGTCTCTGGCGCCGACTGCGCATCCAATAAACACAAGGATCAACCATGAAATTTTCACTGATTTACGAAGCCCAGACGGTGGACTCCAGCCGTGAAGGCGACCGCAAGATTTTCGAAGATACCGTTGAGCAGGCTGTGCTGGCCGACAAGCTCGGCTTCGACACCTTCTGGTGCGTAGAGCACACGGCGCTGAGCAACTACTCGCACATGTCCGCGCCGGAAACCATGCTGGCCTTCGTCGCCGGCAAGACCGAACGCATCGGCATCGGCCACGGCGTGGTCTGCCTGCCACCGGCGATGAACCACCCGGTGAAAGTCGCGGAACGCATCGCCACCCTCGACCTGTTGTCCAAAGGCCGGGTGCATTTTGGCGTCGGCAAGGGTGGCACCCAGCAGGAGGCCGGCACCTTCGGTTACGACCTGGCCACGTTGCAGCCGCAGATCGACGAAATGATGTACCTGATCCCGAAAATGTTCGTGCAGGACGAAATCGAACACAACGGCGACTTCGTACAGATCCCCAAGCGGCCGATCCATCCCAAGCCTTATCAAGACCCGCACCCGCCGATGTACCTGGCCTGCACCAACACCGAGTCGCTGAAAAACGCCGGCGGACGCGGCATGGGCGCCCTGGTGCTGGGCTTCGGTGGCCCGGAAGAAATCGCCAAGAAAGTCGAGGTCTACCATGAAGCCTGGGACAACCGCGATGAGAAGAAACAGGTGGGCTTCCGTCCCAACCGGCACATCGCAGCCCTGTGCCCGGCGATCGTGTTGGAAAACAACGAAGAGGCGCGCCGCATCGGCATCCGTGGCCAGCGCTACTTTATGGAATCGTTGGGCTACTGGTACGGCGGTGGCGAGCGCCCGGACCCGGAGAAGTGGAAGGACGACACCTTCATCGATGGCAACGGCCAGAGCGTGATCAAGTCGCGCTTCGCCTCGGAAGAAGTCAGCGTCGATTTCTCCGACCCGACCATGGCGATGATGAACCCCAACCACGCCTACGGCACCGTCGAGGATTGCATCGGTTACGTGCAACGGTTGATCGATGCGGGTGCCGACGAAATCCTGTTCATCTGCCAGATGGGCACCGTGCCGCAGTGGGCGCAACTGGAGACCCTGCGCAACATTGGCGAGAAGGTGATTCCGCATTTCCGTAAGGCTTAAAACCCGCCACTCAAGCATCTGAACACCCCATCACCCCTGTGGGAGCGAGCTTGCTCGCGAAGGCGGTCTTACATTCAACATCAATGTTGACTGGTATGGCCCCATCGCGAGCAAGCTCGCTCCCACAGTTTTTTTATGCGCTCACACCGTCATTTCCGCTAGTCCCATTGGACGATGTTGCCCCCGCGCAAACCCGCTTGAATAGCCCTGCATAAAGTCTCCCCCGGCAGCCGCCGAGTGCGGCGGGGCCTTAGAAAAAGAACGAGGAGTGCATCCATGGATATCCGTGGTCTGGGTTACGTCACCCTGTTATCCAGCGACCTGGCGCAATGGCGCCAGTACGCAAGCCAGGTGCTGGGCATGATGGTGGCCGGCAGCGATGACGATGAGCGGCTGTACCTGAAAATAGACGAGCGTCATTACCGCATTCTGGTGGAGAAAAGCACTGAGAACGGCTTCGGTGCGTGCGGCTGGGAAGTGTCTGGCAAAGCGGCACTCGAACACGCCGTCAGCGTTCTGGAACAAGCCGATGTGCAAGTTACCCGCGGCACCGTGGCCCAGGCCGAGGTTCGCAAGGTCCAGGAACTGGTGCACTTCAGCGACCCGGATGGTAACCGTCACGAACTGTTCTGGGGACCTCTGAAGGACTTCGCACGCTTCGTCTCGCCGGTCGGGGTCAAGGGTTTCGTCACCAACGAATTGGGCATGGGCCACGTGGTACTGCCGGCGCCGAGCTTCGAGCGTTGCCGGGATTTCTACGAGCAAGTGCTCGGTTTCGGGCTGTCCGACCTGATGAAAGTCCGCTTCACTCCGGACCCGGCCGAGCCGCAAAAGCGCATCCACTTCCTGCACTGCAATAACGGTCGGCATCACTCGCTGGCGATCTTCGAGTGCCCGATGCCCCACGGCTGCGTGCACATGATGGTCGAGGTCAACGCGCTGGACGAAGTCGGTCGCGCCCTTGATCGCGTGCACGCCAACGGCGTGAAGCTGTCGGCCACCCTGGGCCAGCACACCAACGATCAGATGATCTCGTTCTACATCAAGACGCCGTCCGGGTTTGACCTGGAATACGGCTGCGATGGCCTGGTGGTCGATTGGGATCGCCACACACCTTTTGAAAGCACAGTGGTCAGCCACTGGGGCCACGACTTCAGTGTCGGGCGCCAATGAGGAAGATGACGATGGACAAGCGAATGACCACGGCCGAGATGGTCGGCCAACTGCGTGACGGCATGACCATCGGCATCGGTGGCTGGGGGCCGCGGCGCAAACCCATGGCGTTGGTGCGGGAGATTTTGCGCTCCGACCTCAAGGACCTCACCGTGGTCGCCTACGGCGGTGCCGATGTCGGCATGCTCTGCGCGGCCGGCAAGATCAGGAAACTGGTGTTCGCCTTCGTTTCCCTGGATTTCATTCCACTGGAGCCGTACTTCCGCAAGGCACGCCAAGAGGCGGCGCTGGAGGTGATGGAAATCGACGAAGGCATGCTCCTGCTCGGTCTGCGGGCCGCAGCGATGAATGTGCCGTTTATTCCGACGGCAGTTGGTCTGGGCACCGACGTGCTGCGCCACAACCGGCAGATCAAGCTGATTGCCTCGCCCTATGCCGATGGCAAGGACTGGGTCGCGATGCCGGCGCTCAAACTCGATGCGGCGCTGATCCACGTCGACCGTGCCGATGCGCGCGGTGTCTGCCAGATCAGCGGCCCCGATCACTACATGGACGACCTGTTCGTACGTGCCGCGACTCACAGCTACGTGACCTGCGACGAACTGGTGGACAGCGAACATTTTCACGCCGATGCCGGGCATGCGAATCAGGTGTTCTGGGAACGCAACCTGACCACCGCCGTGGCCCACGTGCCGGGCGGTGCGCATCCGTCTTCCTGCGCGCCGCTGTACGGTTTCGACGTGGCGCACTTCAAGGCTTACAACGCTTCGGTCCAAGCCGTCGATGGCTGGCAGGACTATGTCCGCGACTACGTCGACTGCACTCACGAACAGTACCTGGACAAGGTCGGCGGCCTGGCTGCGATCCGCCAACTGCCGTTGCCGATTTTTTAAGGGAGCCTTGCGATGAGCACTACCACTTACAGCCTCGCCGAATTGATGATCTGCGCCGCTTCCGAAGCCTGGCGCGACGATGGTGAGGTCCTGGCCAGCGGCATCGGTGTGATCCCGCGCCTTGCCGCGTCACTGGCCATGCTCAGCAGCAATCCGCAGTTGTTGATGACCGACTCCGAAGCCTACATGGTCGCCGAACCGGTGCCGTTGGGCGCGCGCAACGGCTATCAACCCAAGCGCGACAGCTGGATGGGTTTCTCGCGGATTTTCGACAACGTGTGGGGCGGCAAGCGCCATGCGCTGGTCGGCCCGACCCAGATTGACCGCTTCGGCCAGGCGAACATTTCGTGCATTGGCGATTACGCCAAACCCAAGGCGCAAATGCTCGGCGTGCGCGGTTTTCCCGGCAACTCCATCAGCCACGCCAACTCTTTTTGCGTACCCAGCCACAACCGTCGGGTGTTCGTCGAAGGCGAGGTCGATATGGTCGCCTCGGTCGGCTACAACCCGGCGCGTCTGGCGCGCGGCTGGTCGCTGGACGACATCGATATCCGCCGGATCATCACTGACCTCTGCGTGCTGGATTTCCTGGGCCCGCTCCGGCAAATGCGCATTCGCTCGCTGCACCCCGGCGTGACGGTGGCCGAGGTTCAGGACAACACCGGGTTTGCCCTGCATGTGCCGCAAGACTGCCCGACCACGGCTGCCCCGACCGTCGAGCAATTGCAGCTGATCCAGCGCCTGGACCCGCACAACCTGCGTGCCAGCCAGCTCAAAGACAACCCGCCAGGCCAACGCTGAGCGCCCCCGTTTCGGAGAAAAGTGATGGCTGAACATAACGACAAGAACGAGGCCGACGTGGTGCTTTACGAGGTGCGCGGCGCGGTGGCCCTGGTCACCATGAATCGCCCCGAATACCACAACGCGCAGAACTCGCAGATGACCTACGCGCTTGACGCGGCGTTTCGCCGGGCCTGCGATGACGATGAGGTGAAAGTCATCGTGCTGCGTGGTGCCGGCAAGCACTTCTCCGCGGGGCATGACATCGGTACGCCGGGTCGCGACGTCGATCAGACGTTCGACCGCGCGAGCCTTTGGTACGACCACACCAACAAACCGGGCGGCGAGTTTCTCTACGCCCGGGAGCAGGAAGTCTATCTGGGCATGTGCCGCCGCTGGCGCGAAATGCCCAAGCCAACCATCGCCATGGTCCAGGGGGCGTGCATCGCGGGGGGGCTGATGCTGGCCTGGGTGTGCGACCTGATCGTCGCCAGTGAGGATTCTTACTTCGCGGATCCGGTGGTGCGAATGGGCATTCCCGGGGTCGAGTACTTCGCCCATGTGCATGAGCTGAACCCGCGCATCGCCAAGGAGTTTCTGTTCCTCGGCGAGCGCATGCCGGCGGCACGCGCCTATCAAATGGGCATGCTCAACCGGGTAGTGCCCCGAGATGAACTGGAACAGCAAACCCTCGACATCGCCGGGCGCATTGCGCAGATGCCGCGCCTCGGTCTGCAATTGAGCAAGCAGGCAGTCAACAACGCCGAAGACCTGATGGGCAAGCGCGCGACCATGGACATGGTCTTCGGCCTGCACCACTTCGCCCACGCCCACAATGAACTGGTGTCGGGTGACCGACTCGGCGGATATGACGCCAAGGCCATGGCCCGTTCGCAACGCACCTCGGGCGGGGCGTGAGCATGGCGATCTCTTTGAATACCCGCCTAACCGAATTACTTGGCTGTCGCTATCCGATCATCCAGACCGCGATGGGCTGGGTCGCCGACCCGAAACTGGTGGCGGCCACGGGCAATGCCGGCGGCTTCGGCTTTCTCGCCGGGGCGACCATTGAGCCTCAGCGGATGGAGGCAGCGATCCTCGAAACCCGGCGTCTGACCGATCAGCCTTTCGGCGTCAATTTTCATATGTACCAGGCCAACGCCGCAGAGATCGTCGAGCTGGTGCTGCGCCACAACGTCAGGGCGGTCAGCTACAGCCGCTCGCCCGGTAAGCAAATGATCAGCCGTCTGAAGGATGCCGGCGTGGTGTGCATCCCCACCGTTGGAGCGCTCAAGCACGCGCAGAAAGCCGTGGAAATGGGCGCCGATGCGGTCACCGTACAGGGCGGCGAGGGCGGTGGGCATACGGGCTCGGTGCCGACTTCGCTACTGCTCGATCAAGTCGTCAACGCAGTCTCGGTGCCCGTGGTGGCCGCCGGTGGTTTCAAGGATGGTAAAGGTCTGGTCTCGGCCCTGGCCTACGGCGCCGAAGGCATTGCCATGGGCACGCGCTTTCTGATGTGCGCCGACAGTCCGGTGCCGCAGGCGACCCTGTCGCGTTACCTCGCGGTCAAGGACCCGGCGGCGATCATCATCAGTCGCGCCATCGACGGTATGCCGCAACGGATGATTCGCAACGAATTGCTCAACCAGCTTGAAGCCAGTGGTGGTCTCAAACGCTTGTTGTTGGCCTTCCAGAGTGGCCTGGCGTACCGCCGCCACAGTGGCATGAGCCTGACGCAACTGCTCGGCAGTGTTTTGAAAATGCGCGGCAGCGGTGAGCTGACGGCCGCCCAAAGCATCATGGCCGCCAACGCGCCGATGGTGATTAAGAAAGCCATGGTCGATGGGTTACCCGCCGAAGGTGTACTGCCCGCCGGCCAGATCGCCGCGTCTATCGACAGCTTGCCCAGCTGCGCCCAATTGATTGAACAGATCGTCCGTGACGCCGAAGCGCGTCTGGGCGAGCTGTGCCGCCGTGTGTCGTGAAGGGGAAAGGCATGAAACCATTTAGCGTCAGTATCGATAACGGCATTGCCGAACTGGTGTTCAACCAGCCACCGGTCAACGCCTTCAATTGTCAGGGCTGGGCCGATATCGCCAGCGAGATCGAAGGCCTCGGTCGAGACGCCAACGTGCGGGTGATCGTGATTCGCGCCGAAGGTCGCGGCTTCTGCGCCGGGGTCGACATCAAGGAACTGGCCGCCGATGGCAACCTGATCGTGGCGGTGAACAAAGGCAACTACGACAGCTTCAAGGCGATCCACCGCAACCCGAAACCGGTGATCGTTGCCGTACACGGCTTCGTCCTCGGCGGCGGCATCGGCATCTGCGGCGCGGCCGACATTCTGGTGGCCTCCGAGTGCGCCAGTTTCGGCGTGCCCGAGGTCGATCGCGGTGCCATGGGCGGCGGCGCGCATTTGCAGCGGTTGTTCCCGGTGCAGAAGGTCCGTCACATGTACTTCACCGGCGAGATGATCAATGCCGCCGAGGCCTGGCGCCTGGGGGCGGTAGAGCGTGTGGTCAAGCGCGAGGATTTGCGTGAGGCCGCGTTGCAGATCGCCCGCACCATCGCCGCCAAGAGCCCGGCCATGATCAGCCTCGCCAAAGAAGCGCTGAGCGGTATCGAAGACGGCAATCTGGAAGACAAATATCGCTGGGAGCAGGGCTTCACGCTCGAGGCCTATCGCTCACTGGACTCACAGGAAGCACGCGACTCGTTCGTCGAGAAGCGCGATGCCCACTTCAACGGCTGAAGGCACTCTCATGGACCTGACATACACCCCGGCCCAGCAGGCCTTTCGCGCCGAGGCGCGGACCTGGCTGACGGCCAATGTACCCCGTGAACCGCTGCAATCGTTCGACACCGAGCAAGGCTTTGCCGAGCACCGTGCCTGGGAAAACCGGCTTAACGACGGTCGCTGGGGCATGGTCACCTGGCCGATCGATCTCGGCGGGCGCGGTTGCGACTTGATCGAGTGGTTGATCTTCGAGGAGGAGTACTACCGCTCTGGCGCGCCTGCACGGGTTAACCAGAACGGCATCTTCCTGCTCGGCCCGACGCTGATGGAATACGGTAGTGAGGAACAGAAAGCGCGCTTTCTGCCACGCATGGCCACCGGTGAAGACATCTGGGCCCAGGCCTGGTCCGAACCGGGCGCGGGTTCCGACATGGCGGCGATCCGCTCGAAGGCCGAACGGGTGGGCGACCATTACGTGATCAACGGCCAGAAAACCTGGTCGACTCGCGCCGTGTGGGCTGACTGGGTATTCGGCATTTTCCGCACCGACCCTCATTCGCAGCGCCATCAGGGTCTGACGTTTATTCTGCTGCCGCTCGACAGCCCGGGGATCACCGTACGGCCGATTCCGCAGCTCAATGGCTTGCCGGGGTTTGCCGAGATTTTCTTCGACGACGTCAAGGTTCCGGTGGAAAACGCGCTGGGCGGCGAGGGTATGGGTTGGCATGTGGCGATGTCCACCGCCGGGTTCGAACGTGGTTTGCTGTTGCGTTCACCCGCACGTTTTCAGGAAACCGCTCGGCGACTGGTGCAGCTGTACCTGGCCAACCGCGAGCAGGCTGATCGTGACCCGGCCATTGGCGAGTCGGTGATGCGCGCCTGGCTGGACGCCGAGGCTTACACCCTGAGCACCTACATGACCGCCTCGAAACTGGTGCAGGGCGGCAAGATCGGACCGGAGTCTTCGACCAACAAAATCTTCTGGTCGGAACTCGATCAGCGCATGCACGACACCGCCATGAGCATTCTCGGCTTGCGTGGCGAGCTGCTGCCCGAAGCACCTGCTGCGGGCGATGTCGGCCATTGGCTGGAAGGTTTTCTGTTTGCCCAGGCCGGACCGATCTACGCCGGCACCAACGAGATCCAGCGCAACATCATTGCCGAACGCATGCTCGGCATGCCGCGTGCCTGAGGAATAGACCATGGACTTTAGTTTCAGCCGCGACCAGTTGCTGTTCCAGGACAACGTCAGGAGTTTTCTGATCAACGAGGTCACCCCGGAGCGCATTCGCGAACTCTGGCTTTGCGATAGCGGGCGCAGCGATCAGCTCTGGGCCCAATTGGTGGAATTGGGCCTGACCGCGCTGACCGTTCCCGAAGAGCAAGACGGGATGGGCATGAATGAATTGGATTTCATTCTGCTTGCTCAGGAATGTGGTTATGCCGGTCTGCCCGAGCCGCTGGTGGACACGATGCTGATCGGCGTGCCGTTGCTCGCCGCCCTTGATGAAAGCCACGCGGCGCTCAAACAGCACTGGCTGGCGCGCGTCGCGGAAGGCCATGCACGGTTGGCGATTGCCGAACCGGGTAACCCGCTGGTCAGCGATGCTCATGTCGCCGATTTGCTGTTGTTGGCTCATGGCGATGAGGTGCATGCGGTCGAACCTGGCGCAGTACGCCTGACCCGCAATGTGTCGGTCGATCCCAGTCGTCAGCTGTTTCAGGTCGACTGGACGCCAACGTCCGCCACCTGCGTGGCCGCAGGCGAACAGGGCCGGCGCTTGTGGGCCGCCGCGTTTAATCGTGGGGCGCTGGGCTGTGCCGCGCAAATGCTGGGGCTGGCCAAACGTATGGTCGACCTCGCGGTGGATTACACCTTTGAACGCAAACAGTTCGGCAAGCCGGTGGGTTCGTTTCAGGCGGTCAAGCATTTGATGGCCAACGTCGCGGTGCAGATCGAGTTCGCCAAAGGGCCGCTGTATCGCGCTGCCTATGCTCTGGCCGAGCAGCAACCGGGACAAGACGTGCTGGTGTCCCACGCCAAACTGGCGACGGCGGAAGCGGCGATGCTTGCCGCAAAAAACACCATTCAGGCCCATGGCGCCATGGGTTACACCTGGGAAGTCGACCTGCACTTGTTCATGAAACGCGCCTGGGCGCTGGACAAAGTCTGGGGTGATCGCGGCCATCACAAAGGGCGGATCCGCGCGGCCTTGTTCAACGGCAAACCGGCGTTAGGTGCCGGCCAGACCTTCTGACGAGTTCCACCTTTTTTCGAGAGATAACATGCCTGAAGCCTATATTGTCGACGCCCTGCGCACGCCCACCGGACGGCGCAAGGGTGGTTTGAGCCAGATTCACGCAGCCGATCTGGGCGCCCACGTCTTGCGTGCGCTGGTCGAGCGCAACGACATCCCCGATGACGATTACGACGACGTGATCTTCGGTTGTGTCGACACCATCGGTCCGCTGGCCGGGGACATTGCCCGAACCAGTTGGCTGGCCGCCGGCCTGTCGGAGACGGTACCCGGCACCACCATCGATCGCCAGTGCGGTTCGTCCCAGCAAGCGGTGCACTTTGCCGCCCAAGCGGTGATGAGCGGCACCCAGGATGTGGTCGTCGCCGGCGGCGTGCAAACCATGACCCAGATTCCTATTTCCTCAGCCATGATCGCTGCCGAACCGCTGGGCTTCAGTGATCCGTTCAGCGGCTCCGAAGGTTGGGTCCGGCGCTATGGCGTACAACCGCCGACTCAATTCCGTTCGGCGCAGATGATTGCCGAGAAGTGGGGGCTGTCCCGAGAACAGCTGGAAGCCTATTCACTGGAGTCCCATCAGCGGGCATTGCGGGCCATCGAGCAAGGGCGGTTCAACCGGGAAATCGTGCCACTGGCCGGAGTCGTGCACGACGAAACGCCGCGCCAGACCAGCCTGGCGAAAATGGCCGAACTGGACGTTCTGTTTGGCTGCGACCGGGTGACCGCAGCAGTGTCCAGCCAGACCTGCGACGCGGCCAGCGCGATGTTGATCGTTTCTGAAACAGCACTCAAACGCTACGGACTGACACCGCGCGCGCGTATCCACCACCTCAGCGTGCGCGCCGCAGACCCGATCTGGATGCTCACCGCTCCAATCCCGGCCACCGCTTATGCACTCAAGCGAGCCGGGATGAAGCTTGAAGACATCGATCGGGTGGAGATCAACGAAGCCTTCGCCTCGGTCGCGATGGCCTGGCTCAAAGAGACCGGTTATCCCCATGAACAGACCAACGTCAACGGCGGCGCGATTGCCCTCGGCCATCCGCTGGGCGCCACCGGCACCCGGTTGATGTGTACGTTGTTGCATGAACTGGAGCGCAGCGGGGGACGCTTCGGCTTGCAGACCATGTGCGAAGGTGGCGGCCAGGCCAACGTGACGATTATCGAACGCTTGTAAGCGATGTATTTGAAGGGAGCAGGAACATGAAAATCTGTGAGAACCGCGTAGTGATCATCACCGGTGCCGGCGGTGGTCTGGGTCGGGCCTACGCGCTGGCCTTCGCCGCCGAGGGCGCTAAAGTGGTGGTCAACGATATCAATCGTGAAGCGGCGCTGGCCGTGGTCGGCGAAATTTTCGCGCACGGTGGAAGCGCCGTGGCCAACAGCAACGACATCACCCGCTACGACGATGCGGCGTTGATCGTGCGCCACGCCATCGAAACCTTCGGCGGCCTGGACGTGGTGGTCAACAACGCCGGCATCTGTCGCGACCGCATGTTCGCCAGCCTCACCGAAGCCGACTGGGATGCAGTGGTGGCCGTGCACCTCAAAGGCCACTTCTGTATCGCCAGCCACGCCGCACGTTACTGGCGCGAACAGGCCAAGGGAGGTGCGCAGCTGAGTGCGCGGATCATCAATACCAGTTCCGGGGCCGGTTTGCAGGGCTCCATCGGTCAATCCAACTATGCCGCTGCCAAGGCTGGTATCGCTACGTTGACGCTGGTGCAGGCGGCCGAGCTGGGTCGCTATGGCATAACCGTCAACGCCTTGGCCCCGGCCGCGCGCACCGGAATGACCGAGCAGGTGTTCGCCGATACCATGAAAAAACCTGAAGAGGGCTTCGACTACTTCGCTCCGGAAAACGTTGCGCCGCTGGTGGTCTGGCTCGGCTCGCAAGCCTCCAGTGCGGTGAACGGGCAGATGTTCGAAGTCGAGGGCGGCAAGTTGTCGATTGCCGACGGCTGGCGTAGAGGTCCGGAACTGGACAGGCAAGGGCGTTGGGCGGTGGGCGAGGTGGGTCAGGCGGTAGAGCAATTGATGGCCCGGGCGGTGCCGGCGGCGAAAGTGTACGGCAGCTGATTGGGCCGCGAATCCCTCTATATAGAAAGATTCGCCTTGCTCTTCTATATAGAGTGGAAACGGGCTGTTTTCCGGCCTCCAGCAAGTGTTTGATAGAAAAGCGTAATTAAAGGTTGACGGCAGATTCTGGAAGTCTATAATTCGCCCCACTTCCGGCGCAGTCGAAACGGAAAACTCCTTGGTAAACAATGAGTTACGAAGTTTTCGACAGTGAGTTGCTTCAGATCATCGAAGCCCAGAAGGAGTTGAAAGAGCAGGGGTGGTTTGGCTCTTTTAACGGTTCGATCTTCTCGGTCGACAGCGGTGTAAAAGAGGTGTTGACAGCAGCGAGTAACGCTGTAGAATTCGCCTCCCGCTAACGAGAGATCGCAAGCGCAAGTGGTTGAAGTTGCAAAGGAAACTTTGAAAACTTCGAAAAATAACCGCTTGACAGCAACAGAGGCTGCTGTAGAATGCGCGCCTCGGTTGAGACGAAAGATCTTAACCAACCGCTCTTTAACAACTGAATCAAGCAATTCGTGTGGGTGCTTGTGGAGTCAGACTGATAGTCAACAAG
>NZ_CP024866.1:5126065-5227858 GCF_004136015.1 Pseudomonas sp. ACM7
CTGCGTCGTCTGGCGACAATGGAAGCGGCCCTCAACGAGGGCACGTAACTTGATGCGCCTGGGGCTTAGCGAAGCTCGCGCCTGCAAATCAGCCTTCAATGGCCGAGGCCCATGGTGGAGCTCAGGCGCATCTCATATGAATCAGGCGCTGCCGAAGAAACTATGGGGTCAGCTTGGGTTAGTTTCGGTACTGGATACGATAAACCGGCTTAGCCGCATAGCTTGAACCGCCGTATACGGATCCGTACGTACGGTGGTGTGAGAGGACGGCGGCTGTAAAGCCGCCTCCTACTCGATCTTGAGAAAGTGAGTTTCACTGATCCTTTTCGCAATTCACCATCCACGAGACACCAAACCGATCAACCAACATGCCGAAGCGAGCCGCCCAGAACGTGGTTTCCAGTGGCATTTCAACCTTGCCGCCGTCCGACAACGCAGAAAACACCCGTTCAGCCTCCGCAATGCTGTCGACATTCAGTGAAACCGAACAGCCGCTCATTTCGTCAGAGGGGCGATCAGGTGTTGTGTCCGAGCCCATGATTGCCTGATCGCCCACCAGCAGGCGGGTGTGGATGATCAGGTTGTGGTAGTCCGCCGGAAAGTGCTCGCGTGCGGGGCTTTCGCCGAAGGTCATCATGACTTCGATCTGGCCTGGCAGGCTTTGGGCATAGAAGGTGAAGGCGGCTTTGCAGTCGCCGTTGAAGATCAGGTAGGGATTGATTTTCATGCTTTGCTCCCGGTAACGAAGAGGCGAAGAGAGGCCGAATTCACCTCAGGCTCCGCAGTGATTGGGCTCCCTTTAGCAAAGCGTTAGATGTCGTGATTGGCAGGAATCGTTTAGATGTTTTTTCTATTGAAGCGGCGTGGCTTATGGCTTCCGGCGCCTGTGTCGATCCACGGTCACGGGGATATCGTCCTGGGTCCTCAAGCTGCTGCGCGTGGAACCGAGGGGCGTAGCAAACGTTCGATGGCTCCACTCACCAGACTCTCCAACAGCTCAACGCGCTCTCGCTCATCCAGCGAATGTTGCGCCAACCAGCCGGGTGCGCTGTTGAGTAAGTTTGCGATTGCATGTCCGGCGGCCAGCAGACCCTGTTCACTGAAGCGGGACCGGGCCCCGAGCATCAGCAACAATTTGCGCTCGTATTGCTCGCGCAGCTGCCGAACCCGTTCCTGTTGCTCTTCATTCAGGCAGCCGCTGTCACGCTCTGCCAGACGAAAATGCCAGGGCATCTCCTGATGCAGGTTCAAATGCGCTCGGATCAGGGCATGGAGTTTGTCACGTTTTGCCGGCGCCTTTTGCTCGATCCGCCCCAAGGTTGCCAGCAACTCTTCGTAGAACTCTTCGATCAGGTCGAGCAGCAAGTGCTGTTTGCTGGGGTAATGGTGATACAACGAGCCGGGAGCGAGCCCCAGGCAGGTCGCGAGCTCACGCATGCCGACCTGTCCGAAACCTTTGCAGGCGAACAGCTCCAGCACCTTGTCCCGGTACTCGGCAAAGCGCGAGCAACGCTCAGGCATAGGCATGGAAGCCACGCCCCGTTTTGCGCCCCAGGTA
Organism: Pseudomonas sp. ACM7; assembly: GCF_004136015.1. Taxonomy (NCBI): domain Bacteria; kingdom Pseudomonadati; phylum Pseudomonadota; class Gammaproteobacteria; order Pseudomonadales; family Pseudomonadaceae; genus Pseudomonas; species Pseudomonas sp. ACM7. The sequence continues at coordinate 5,127,624 of NZ_CP024866.1, forward strand.
ACCGGCGGCGACCATTTCCTTGAGCAGTGGAGCAGGGCGGTACTTGCTATCGTTGAAGCCCTCGTAGAAGGCTTCGAGGATCGCCAGCACGGTGTCCAGGCCGATCAGGTCCGCCAACGCCAACGGCCCGATTGGCTGATTGCAGCCCAGGCGCATGCCGGCGTCGATATCTTCGGCGCTGGCCAGGCCTTCCTGAAACACCAGGATCGCTTCGTTGATCATTGGCACCAGAATCCGGTTGACCACGAAACCCGGACGGTTGCCCGCGGTGATCGCGGTTTTGCCGAGAGTGGTCGCCATGTCCAGCGCCAGGGCGTGGGTGGCGTCGCTGGTTTGCAAACCGCGAATCACCTCGATCAGGCCCATCACCGGCACCGGGTTGAAGAAGTGCAGGCCGATGAAGCGCTCAGGTTGGCTGACACTGGCAGCGAGCTGGGTAATGGACAGCGAAGACGTGTTGGAGGCAATCACGCAATCGTTGCTGACCTGCGCGGCGATCTGTTGCAGCACGCGCAGTTTCAGCTCGAGGTTTTCGGTCGCGGCTTCGATCACCAGTTGCACGTTCAGCAGGCTGCTGTAATCGGTGCTGGTACGGATCTTGTCCAGGGCGGCGAGTTTTTGCTCTTGCGTCAGCGTTTCCTTGGCAACCTGCCGATCGAGGTTTTTTTCGACGGTCGCAACGGCCTTTTGCAGGGCTCTCTCGGAGATGTCGAGCAAGGTCACGTTAAAACCGGCCAAGGCGCAGACTTGCGCAATGCCATTGCCCATGGTGCCCGCGCCGATCACGCCAATGTTTTGCAGATTCATGTTCTGTCCTTCCGATCAAATCCCGCGATACCTTGGCCGCCGTAGTGGCCTAAGGCGTACTATTGGCCGCGAGTCTAGAGCCGGCAGGGCGGTTGTCCTATGCCGAAACTGTTCAACGGCACTGGTGTTTTTTGCCATTCGGGTGATGGGGAGAGAAGCGTTCACATGCGGGAAAAGGACTCGGTTTCCGCCTACTTCGTGCAGGCAATGATCCATGGGCTGGGAGACAATCCGCAACGTCAGAGGGCTGCGCTTGAACAGGCCGGCATTGATCCGGCGTTGATGGAGCAGCCCACCGCGCGTGTACCGGCGAGTGCGTTTGCCGCGTTGTGGTTGATTCAGATCCGCGAGCTCAACGATGAGTTCTTCGGGCTCGACTCCCATGGCATGCCGCCGGGCGGTTTCGCCCTGATCTGCCGGGCATTGATTCAGGAACCAGACCTGCACAAAGCCATGCGCCAGTGCCTGGCCAATTTCGCGCTATTCCTCCACGACTTTCGCGGCACGCTGACGGTGCGTGGAAAACGTGCGGTGATCAGCTTGCAAAACCACTCGCCAAACAGCGACGTCAGTCGTTTGGGCGAGGAGACGTTTCTGGTGTTGATGATCAGTCTGCTCTGCTGGCTGGGTGGCCGGCGCATCCCCATCGACCGCGCAGACTTTCGCCATCAGCGTGTGTCGCTCAGCGATGACCGTTTGCTCTGGGGACCGAACCTGACCTTTGGTGCCGAGCGTACCGAAATCGAATTCGCCAGCCACTACCTGCGCCTGCCGGTGGTTCAGGATCTGGCATCCCTGAAAGTGTTTTTGCGCACCGCGCCGCAATGGCTGGTGATCCGTTTTCGCAATCAGCACGGCCTGGCGTCGCAGGTCCACCAGCGCCTGCGTAACAGCCATTACAGCCAATGGCCGACCTTGCAGGCCTTCGCCCTGGAACAGCACCTGAGCCCCAGCACCTTCCGCCGTAAGCTCGAACGGGAAGGGTGTTCGTATCAGGAGATCAAGGACGAGGTGCGGCGTGCCGTTGCCTTCGAACAGCTGCGCCAGAGCCGAGCGAGCATCAGTGACATTGCCGAGCAGCTTGGCTTTCAGGAACCGAGTGCGTTTCACCGGGCGTTCAAGAAGTGGACGGGAGAAAGTCCGGGACGGTATCGGGCGAGGTATCAGGTGGAGCTCACGGAGTGAACCCTGTTCTTGATCGTTTCACATCATTACTCGACCAGGCGAGACGCGCCTTGCTGCTGGTCTGGGCAACGTCTCGCGGACTGTTTCTGGGATTGGTACTGGCTACGCTGATCGCCGGCGTACTTCCTGCACTAGCCGCGTGGTTAGGCCAACGTATCGTCGATGCGGTCGTCACCGCCATGCAGTTGCACGCGCAACAGGGCAGTGCGCCGTTGTGGCCGGTCGTGCGTTATGTGCTGTTTGAAGCGGGCGTGCTTGCGTTGCTGTCCGGGACTCAGCGTGCGCTGTCGGTCCAGCAATCGCTGTTGCGGGTGCAGTTGGGGCAAAAGGTCAACACGATGATTCTGGAGAAGGCCCAGACGTTATCGCTGGTGCAGTTCGAGAATTCCGAGTTCTACGACAAACTGGTTCGGGTGCGCCGCGAAGCCTCGACCCGGCCATTGGCGCTGGTGATGAAGTCGTTGGGGCTGATCCAGAATCTGATCGTGTTGATCAGCTTCGGCGTGTTGCTGGTGCATTTTTCGCCTTGGGCGCTGGTGTTGCTGGTGATCGGCGCGTTGCCGGTGTTCTTTGCCGAAGCGCATTTTTCCGGTGATGCTTTCAGACTGTTCACTCGCCGTGCGCCAGAAAGTCGGCAACAGACTTACATCGAAACGCTGCTCTCCCACGAGGGCTACATCAAAGAGGTCAAACTGTTCGGCTTCGCGCCGCTGCTATTGAAACGTTATCGCGAGACGTTCGCGCGGCTCTATGCCGAAGACCGGCGCCTGACGCTACGTCGAGATAGCTGGGGATTTGTCCTCGGTCTACTGGGCACCGGCGCGTTTTATCTGGCGTATGCCTGGGTGGTGGTCGATACCGTCCATGGCAACATCAGCCTCGGGCAGATGACCATGTACCTGGTGTTGTTCAAGCAGGGACAGACGGCGGTGAGCAGCAGCTTGAGCGCCATCAGCGGTCTCTACGAAGATGGCCTTTACCTCTCCAGTCTTTATGAATACCTGGCCGAACCTGTTGTGGCGGATACCGGCAACCTCTCCGTGGGCGCGGTACCCGGCGATGGCCTGCGTTTCGAAAACGTCGGCTTCCGTTATCCGGGTGCCAGTCGCGCTGCGTTGGAAGGCATCGATCTTCACCTTGTGCCCGGGCACAGTGTGGCGCTGGTGGGGGAGAACGGTTCGGGCAAGACCACGCTGATCAAATTGCTGACTCGGCTGTACCGTCCTGATCAGGGCCGCATCCTGCTGGACGGCAGCGATCTGCAAGCGTGGGAAGAAGACGCGCTGCGGCGGCGCATCGGGGTGATTTTTCAGGACTACATCCGCTACCAATTCTCCGTCGGCGAGAACATCGGTGTGGGTGACACGCTGGCGTTCAACGATGAACAGCGCTGGCAGGAGGCCGCAGCCGAGGGCATGGCCGCGCCCTTCATCGAGGGGCTGGATCGAGGGTATGCCACGCAATTGGGGCGGTGGTTCGCCGGGGGGCAGGAGCTGTCCGGCGGGCAATGGCAGAAGATCGCGTTGTCGCGCGCCTACATGCGGCGCAACGCCGATATTCTGATTCTGGATGAGCCAACTTCTGCACTCGACCCGGCGGCGGAAGCGGCGGTGTTCGAGCATTTCAGTGAACACACCGAAGGCCGGATGACGTTGCTGATTTCTCACCGGTTTTCCAGCGTGCGCAATGCGGACCACATCATCGTGCTGGACCATGGAGCGATCCTTGAGCGGGGCGATCACGACAGTCTGGTGGCCGCGGGCGGGCGCTATGCGCAGTTGTTTGATTTGCAGGCCCGCGGTTACCGATAGATCTCAAGACTCCCGAAAAATCCGCGTAACCGCCGGCCCGGCCATTTGTGTTGGTTTTGTATTCATCAAGCCGTCGAGTGCCTGGCGATACTGGGTACCGCCCCGGCTCATGCTGTTGTTGTGCGTACCACCAGGCATGCAGGCTTTGCCCGGCCTTGAAGCTGGCGGGTTTGATGTCGAATTCCTGAACATCCTTCGGCAGACCGCGATACCAACCAGCGTTGCCCGGCTCAATACGAAACAGCAGCTCGCGCTCTGTGTACTTGAGTACGCCGCAGCTCACCGGCAAGCCGACAATTAGCACGGCCATGCACAGCAGCGGCAGCCAGCGTCGGCCCAAGCGGCTCATCAAATTCGAAAACATGCAGGGGGCCGGAGGATGAAAAGGAAAGTTCGGGTTTTAACAGAAGCGTGGGGAAAGGTGGGGATAAATTCGACAGTCGTATGAATGGCCCGGATCAGTCGGTGATGCTCAGGGCCTCATCGTCGGAACGCCGCCCGGAGCAAGCTCGCTCCCACAAGGGACCGCATTTCAGTGTGGGAGCGAGCTTGCTCGCGATGAGGCCATTCCTGCCCATACATCTTCGAAGCCGTGCGCAAAGCCGCTCGCGATTACCTGAAGGAACTCGGGGATGGCAGTAAATTGTCCATCCTCTTTCGGGTGAATATGGATGGGGTGGCGAATCTGGCGACGGCTGTGAATTTTCCGGCGCGTATCTATACCGTCGTGGGAAGGAAGAGCGGTCTCTTATGAAGCCGTTTTTTTTGCCTGGAAGAAAGCTGATGGCCAGGAGAAGCTGCTTAACTACAGCGTGGCCGAAGGGCTGTTCGGCTTGCTGCTGTTGATTCTGTTCAGCAGCCTCTTCATCGCCGGGCCGAAACGGCCGGTGCTCAATGTCCGTTTCACCGGAGCCTTGCGTGATGCCCGAATCCAATCGTTTCGAGGAAGTCGTGACCCTGATCGTCAAACACCGGGTCAAGGCCGGTTTTGAAGTGCCTTACGAAGCCTGGCTTCGACACATCGTGGGTGTGGCGGGGCAGAGCGAAGGGCATTTGGGCGTGGACGTGATTCGCGGCAAGAGCGGCGGCCTGGATATGTTCACCTGCGTGCTGCGTTTTTGCTCCACCGAGGCGATGCAGCGCTGGCTCGATTCGCCGCAACGGCAAGCACTGGTCAACGAAGCCACGCCAATGCTGGCGGACGGTGATCAGACTGAGGTCAGTCCGGTTAATGAATTCTGGTTCGCCCCGCAGGCCGAAGCGGGATCGCCACCGCCGCGCTGGAAGCAGGCCGTGGTGACGTTGTTGGTGATTCTGCCGCACACTTTGCTGGTGCCGCTGATCTGGGGGCCGTTGCTGCAGCTCAACGCTTTCCTCTCCAATTACATCGTTGCCACCTTCCTGATCACCCTGACCATCGTGCTGTCGGTGGTGTACCTGTTCATGCCGATGGCGACGCGATTGTTCGCGCCCTGGCTGTCCCGCTCCGTTGATAGTCGCTGACGTTATCGGCGGTTAACACGATCCATTGTAGGAGCCGGAGCAAGCTCGGCTCCTATAGTGATATGTGTTGTTTGGGCATCAGCGGTTGTCAGGACTTTTTGTCATCGCCAGGCTCGCCACCAACATGCACACCATGGTCGTCACCCGGTTCACCGCCGACATGCACACCGTGGTCGTCACCCGGCTCACCGCCGACATGCACACCGTGGTCATCGCCAATTTCACCGGAGCGATGCACGCCGTGGTCATCGCCGATTTCACCGGAGCGATGCACGCCATGATCATCCCCCGCTTCGGCATGAGTGCCGCTACGCCCGGAGGACGATGAGGCTGAATCGCCGGAATGACCCGAGCCATGGTCGCTGCCACTGTGACCGCTGCCACTGTTGCCGCCACTTCCGCTTCCGCCGTGACCACCGCCATTGCCGCCGCCACCGCTTCCACCGCCGCCACCATTACCGCCGCCACCGCCACCATTGCCGCCGCCACCACCACCATTGCCGCCACCGCCACCGCCACCGCCACCGCCGCCACCGCCACCGCCGCCTCCACCACCGCCTCCACCACCGCCACTGCCTCCGTCTTTGGCTTGAGCACTCGACATACCGGACAGGCTATCCGGTATCAGAACGGTGGATGCCGACAGAACTGCGCCAATAGCCACTGCGAGCAAAAGCTTTTTCATGTGCATATCGTTCTCCGTCTTCTTATTCAGCTTGGAACGTTGATGAATGCAACTTGCTACCTGATTCAGTGGGTAAACACCTCACCGTACGGTTTTATTCAGTTGTCACGTCGATGAGTTCTGAAACGTCCAGCTCGACCCTGTTCCAGGGGTCAGTGAATACTCGAGGCCAGCTCGAAAATCGGGATGTACATCAGGATCACGATCACCCCGATCAGCAGGCCGATGAAGGTCATGAGCAAGGGTTCGAACAGCCGCACGAACCATTCGATCCAGCGGCTGATTTCTTCGTCGTAGAAGTCGGCGCTGCGTTCCATCATTTGCCCGAGGTTGCCGGACTGCTCGCCAGCACGCAGCAAGCGCAGGGACACCGGTGTCACGAGGTGATTGAGTTCCAGCGCGGTCGATAGCGACTGACCCTCGCGCACCCGTTCGCAGGCCTGGTCCAGACGCGCGCGGGAGGCGACGGTGAGCAGGCCGCGAACCATGCCCATGGCGGTGACGAGGGGAATCCCGCCTTGCAGCAGAATCCCCAGCGAGCGGTAGAAGCGCGCCAGTTCGTACATGAAAATGCGTTGATGGACCGCCGGGAGTTTTTCAATCACACGGTCCAGGCCTCGACGAAAGGCCGGTTGGCGCTGGAGGAAAGTGAGGGCGACGATGATCGCCAGCAATGCGCCGAAGAATTCGCCCTGATGGGTGTGCAGGAACATCCCGCTGCTCATCAGGATCTGCGACAGCCACGGCAGGTTCGAGCCCAGCCCTTCGAACACCAGGCTGAAGCGCGGCACCACGTAGCCCATCAGAAACAACACCACGCCACCGCCCACCACCAGCAACAGCAGGGGGTAGATCGAAGCGCTGACGATTTTTTGCCGAACCTCGTCCATGCGCTGGCGATAGCTGACATAGCGGCCCAAGGCGTCGCCCACGGCGCCGGTCTTCTCGCTGGACTGCACCAACGCTACGTAGAGCGGAGGGAAAACCGCCGACAATTGGGCCAGTGCCTGGGAGAACGATTTGCCTTCATAAAGCAGGCGCACCAGTTCGCTCAAGGTCTTGCGGGCCTGGGGCGCGTTCTCTTTTTCCGCCAGGCTTTCCAGCGCATCGATCAACGGCAGGCCCGCATTGAGCAGCGTCGTCAGTTCCTGGCTGAACAGCACCAGGTTGAAGGTCTCGCGCTGTCGAACCCGCAGCGCACGCCAGTGACGCTCGGCGTACAGGCTGATCACCCGATAGCCCTGGTCTTCGACGATGCACCGGGCTTCGCTGTGGCCGAGCGCCTCGACGGTCATCGAGACGACGCCGGCCTTGCCAACGGCTTTGAGATGAAAACGCATGATCGCCTCCCGTCATTGCCAGCTGGTGACTTCGGCGTTTTCGCCTTCGCCGCCGGGTTGTCCGTCCTTGCCCATGGACAGCAAGTCGTATTCGCCGTTTTCGCCGGGGCAGCGATAGCTGTAGTTACGGCCCCACGGATCCTGCGGGAGTTTTTTCTGCAAGTAAGGGCCGGTCCATTTGGTTTCATCGCTGGGCGCGGTGACCAGCGCCTGCAAACCCTGTTCGGTCGACGGGTAATGACCGACCTCCAGACGGTACAGGTCCAGTGCCTTGCCCAGGCCTTCTATTTGCGCCTTGGCAACCTTCACTTCGGAGCGGCCCAGTTGGGCGAAATATTTCGGCGCGACGATGCCAGCCAACAGCCCCAGCACCACCAACACCACCAACAGTTCGAGCAGGGTGAACCCGCTTTGAGCACGCGGGGCGGAACGCAAACGCTGATTCATGATGACCTCACACAGTCGGCAGAAGGGTCGCCATGAAGGCTTATGCAATTGCCATGCACATGCCGGACATTCTTCTGCAACCCCTGAATTACGGGCCTGCGCGCATCCGGCACAGTGCTTGCGTATGGCTGGTTTACTACCGGCCATTGGGGCATTAGCCCCATTTTTCGGGGCCGGGCAGGGAGGTAAATAATGAAAACACTCACCACAGGACTGCTCGGTCTGCTGGTGCTGACCGGCGTCGTACAGGCCGATGTGTTCGTTTCCGTGGACGCCAAGGGCAGCTACGTTCTGTCCAATGTCCACCATCCCGGCCGCACCTATGAACGGGTGATTCACGAGCCAGAATCCACCCGGGTCAGCACGGATCAGCAACCCCAGATGATTGCCCGGCAGCCCTATGCCGAGCTGGTTTCGGCGGCTGCCACGGCCAATCAGTTACCGGCGGCGCTGTTGCATGCCGTGATTCAGGCCGAGTCCGCCTACGACTCCGGTGCCCGGTCACCCAAGGGGGCTGGAGGGTTGATGCAATTGATGCCTGACACCGCCCGGGAGTTGGGGGTGAAGAATGTCTACGACCCGAAAGCCAACATCCAGGGTGGCGCCAAGTACCTGAAGCACCTGATGACCCTGTTCGATAACGACATCAGCCTCGCCGTGGCGGCCTACAACGCCGGGCCGCAAGCGGTGCTCAGCCGTGGCGGGGTGATCCCGCCGTTCGCCGAAACCCAGCGTTACGTGCCCAGTGTCTTGCGCCAATACCGACGCTTGCAGGGCCTGGCCGCGGATGCGCCGCTGTGATTGGGGGTTTCCCCCATATGTGGGGCAACCCGATCCGTACCGCCGACCGAAGACCGCAATCGTCCTGTAGCAGCTGTCGAGCTTGCGAGGCTGCGTTCGGCGCGGGCCGCGTTCGGACGCAGCCGTCGTGAGATCCGCCAACGCGGTGTTTCAGGAAAACCTCACGTTCAGGTTTTACGACGGCTACGCCGCCGAACGCAGCCTCGCAAGCTCGACAGCTGCTACAGAGCCGAACGCCGACTTCGACGGTTGTTACGAAATTTGCGTTTTGGGGGAAGTTTCTTCAGCCCGAAAAGTGGGGGGAATAGATGGGGAATATCCCCCGAGTTGTTAAGTCGTTTATGTAACAGTTTGAAAAATAACTAAATTATTTATGGCATGCGGATTGCTCAAGGGGATTTGTCGAGATTTATTCCAAATGAGTACCACAGCGAGGCCCGTGATCATGACCGGCATACCCTACGCTCCGTCCTTGTTAAATCTGCTGCTGTTGGTGGCATCGATGCTGGGCATCGAGCTGGTCGAAGCGGCCGTGCGCTGCGAGCGTAATCTGGTGGCCAACGTCGTGGCCTTGGATCAGCCGCTGATGTTCAACCGCCTCGGCGCGCAAAACGTCAACGGCATGATGTTCGCCCTGCGCCGCGATGTGGTCGATGACCACGAGATGTCCCTGGCCCAGGGCGGGGCGGCGGTGCCGGGCAAAGTCTCGCTGCGGCCCGACAAGCGTCCGCGTCCACTGGTACTGCGCGTCGCTGCCGGTGACTGCCTGACCATCAACTTGCAGAACTTGCTCGCCTACCAGGCCAACCCCGGCAGCCATGAAAACGGGGAGGAGGGTGAGGGTGAGATTGAGGGCGAAGTCGCCATCGGCAACGTAGACCAATTCAAGGTCGATGAGCAGGTCACCGACCGCCACGTCGGCTTCCAGGTCAATGGCATGCAAGCGGTCAACAGCATCGACGACATTGCGTCCTATACCGGACGAAACGCCAATACCTTGATTGCCCCCGGCGCCACCCGTTCCTACACCTTGTACGCCGAGCGCGAAGGGGCGTTTGCCGCCAGCAGCCGCGGCGCGACCTTCGGGGGTGAAGGGGATGCGGGCAACGTGGCCAACGGACTGTTCGGCCAAGTGGTAGTGGTGCCCAAGGGCGGCCGCACCTATCGCAACACCGTGACCGAAGAAGAAATGCGCCTGGCCAGTGTCGGCCGCACCCCGGCCGGTCAACCGATCGTTGATTACCAGGCGCGCTACCCGCAGCGCGAACCGTGGATCCGTGAAGGCAAGGCCGGCCTGCCGATCATCAACATGGTCAACGGCAATGAAATCATTTCCAGCGAAAGCGACGCGATCGTGATGGGCAGCAACGCCGACGGCAGCTTCCCGCCGTCGACCTATCCGCTGGAAGCCATTGGAAAACGCAACCCGGCGATCCCGAATCGTCTGGAACCGTTCCGCGATTTCGCCTCGCAGTTCCAGGATGAAACTGCCGCGACCCAGGCGTTCCCCGCTTACTGGGCGGACCCGGTGATGGCCCACGTGCTGGAGCCGACTCGCGACTCGTTCATGATCAACTATGGCTCCGGAGGCATGGGCGCCGAAGTGGTCGCCAACCGTTTGGGCGTCGGGCCGATGCACGATTGCCTGTCCTGCGCCTATGAAGAATTCTTCCTCAGCTCCCACACCGTCGGCGATGTGGCCATGCTGGTGGACGTGCCGGCCAACGCCGGCCTGGAAAATATTCGTCCCGGTGAAACGCCGAGCGCCGATCAGATCGGGGTCAAGGCGACCATGGCGCTGTACCCGTCCGAGCCGTCCAACGTCAACCACAGCTACATCGGCGACTTCATCAAATTCCGCAACACCCACAACGGTCACGAGCAGCACATTTTCCACCTGCACGGGCACCAGTGGTTGTTCAACCCCAACGACGACAACTCAGACTATGTGGACGCCCAAGGCATCGGTCCGGGCGCCGGTTACACCTACGAAATCGCCAACGGTGGGTCGGGCAACCGCAACCGGGTCGCGGGCGATGCGATCTATCACTGCCACTTCTATCCGCACTTTGCCCAAGGCATGTGGAGCATGTGGCGGGTGCATGACGTGTTCGAAGAAGGCACCAAACTCGAGGTGTCCCAACAGGGGGGCGACGGTTATCACAGCGAACCTTATGCACTGCGCAGCGGTAAACCAGCGGCAGGCGCCCGCGCCTTGCCCGATGGCGAGATCGTTGCCGGCACACCTATTCCAGCCGTCGTGCCCCTGCCAGGCAAAGCCATGGCGCCGATGCCGGGCAAAGTCGCGGTCGTGCCGAAAATCGGCGAAACCCTGGTGGCCGGTGGTGACGACGATGACGAGGAGGATGACGACAGCGAACATCACGGCGGTAACGGCGGCGCTAGGGCCATCGGTTCCCTGGCCCTGGTGGATCGCAGTGAAGCCAACCGCAATGCTGACGGCAGCTTGAAAAACCCTGGCTATCCGTTCTGGATCGGCGGCATGGAAAGCTCGGTCGGCCAACGCCCACCGACCCCTCCGCTGGACATGCTCGACGCTGCCAAGGCTCAGGCCTTGAAAACCAGCGGCAACGCCTTGTGGGCCAATCTCGACCCGGCTCAGTCCGGTGGCTGGGATGGCGGTTTGGGGCGCCATTCTCTGGACGGCTTCTCCTCCGGTGGCCAGGCGCACACCATTACCACGTCCCTGGATTTCTCCAAGGAAGTGACGCGCGCCAAGCCGATTTACATGCCGGAAGAGGGCACCGAAGTCGAACAGGCGGCCATGGCGTTCCACGCCAAAAAAGACCACCCAAGCTTCGCCGTGCTGCCCGGTAATCAAATCGTGGCGCGCAGCTTCCGCACCAACGGCGCCTTGCCGATCGCGGGCGCACCGTATTACGAACCGTGCATGGATGACCGGCAAAAACGCCTGACCAGTAGCGCCGGCACCGGCGAGTTCAACAGCGGTGAGCGGGTTGATGGCATGTCCTTCAGCGGTTCCTCGACGTTCACCGCCGACCGTCCACGGGTCTATAAAGCCGCGAACATTCAGTTCGATGCGGTCTACAACAAAGTCGGTTACCACTTCCCGCAAGCGCGCATTCTCGCGCTGTGGGAAGACGCCTGGCCGGTGATCAACAAGCAGCGGCCGCCAGAGCCTCTGGTGATGCGCATGAACACCTTCGACTGCGTGCAGTACCAGCAAACCAACCTGGTGCCGGCCACCTATGAAATGGACGACTATCAGGTGCGCACGCCAACCGACGTGATCGGCCAGCACATTCACCTGCCGAAATGGGACCTGACGGCTGCTGACGGTTCGGCCAACGGCTGGAACTACGAAGACGGCGTACTTTCCCCCGGTGCAGTGCAAGAACGCATCCACGCCATTCGCGAGTTCAACCAGTGCCAAGGCACCGATCCTCGTGACGGCACGCCGACCTGCCCGAAAGCCAAGGCTCACCCGTTCTTCGGCCAATACGGCCGGGCCGACTGGGTTGGCGCGCGCACGGCGATGCAGCGCTGGTTTGTCGATCCGGTGGTGAACGCCAAAGGCGTCGACCGTGGCCTGGGAACCATTTTCACCCACGACCACCTTGGCCCATCGACTCACCAACAGATCGGTCTGTACGCCACCGTGTTGGCAGAACCGGCCGGTTCGACCTGGTTCCACGCCGAAACCGGCGAGCCGTTGTACAGCGGCGCGCGGCAGGACGGCGGACCCACTTCGTGGCAAGCGGTGGTGTCCACCGGTGACTTGGACGGCGACGGCAAGAACGACAGCTTCCGTGAGTTCTTCCTCGAATACAGCGACTTCCAGCACGCCTATGAAGCCGGTGTGTACGTGGGCGCCGGTCCTAACGGCGTGCCTAATCCGCAAGCCTTCCCGGCCACGGCTGACAGCTTCCGCTACGCGATCAACCCACCGGTGCGAAAAGAAGCCGAGACCCTGCTTGAACAGGTGGTCGAAGCCCGCGGTGGACTTATGCCCGGTTGCCCAAGCCGGCCATGCCCACAAGCTATCTCGGTCGATGACCCTGGCATGTTCGTGGTCAATTACCGCAACGAACCGCTGGCCCTGCGGGTGTACGACCCGAACAAGGTCGGCCCGGACGGCAAGCGTGGTATGCAGGCCGACGGCCTCGGCGGCGACCTGGCGTACGCCATGCAAAGCCGTACCGACCGCGCCATCCCGGCGATGAACCTGGCGCCGAACCTGGTGACTGCAGCCACCGGCCCAACCGGCGGAACCACGCTGTTCCCGCCACACATCAACCGTGGCGGCGCCGAACCGGGTGACCCGTTCACTCCGATGCTGCGCACCTACACCGGGGACAACGTCCGGTTGCGGGTGCATGCCGGTGGTCACGAAGAAGAGCACAACGTGACCCTGCACGGCGTGAAGTGGCTGCAAAGCGGTTCCGGTTATGGCAACAGCTCCAACTCCGGCTGGCGCTCGTCGCAGATGCTCGGGATCTCCGAGCAGATGGGCTTCAATGCGCCGGTGTCGATGATCTCCAGCGCGGCCGCGACCACCGGGGATTACCTGTACTCGATGGACGCCTCCCTGGAAGGTTACTGGAGCGGGATCTGGGGCGTGATGCGCAACTACACGGCCCAGCGCAGCGACCTGTTCGCGCTGCCGAACAACGCGAAACCGGCCGGTATGCGCAACACCGTGGCATTCGATGGCATCTGCCCACGGTACGGCGCCAACCCTAACGGTATCGGCACCCGGCCGACGCCACAACGCAACTATGAAGTGGTCGCGGCGCTGGCCAACGACATCCTGGGCAATCCGCTGAACCTGTCGATGGCCGATCCGGCCGGTATCGGGCAACACGTCGGCGGGGCGTTGAAGCCGGCGGGCGGCACCCTGGTGTACAACTCGCGGGCAGTGAGCATTCCTCAGGTCACGGTGACCGACCCTGTGGAGGGGACCTTCACCATCGGCGGGCAAAGCGGGCCATTGCATGATCCGACGGCGATCCTTTATGTGCGCAAGGGCGACCTCGATCCAATCACCGGCAAGCTCAAACCCGGTGTGCCTGTCGAACCGCTGGTGCTGCGTGCGGCGGCTGGTGACTGCATCAACATCACCCTGGAAAACCGTCTGCCCATGGTGATGCCGGACCTGGCTCAGACGGCTTCGGTGATGGGCATGGTCAAGCGTGACCGCAACGATGGCGAGGGCTCGACCACCTTCAGCAATAACCTGATGCGGCCGTCCAGCACGGTGGGCCTGCACGCCCAACTGCTGGCGTACGACATCACCAAATCCGACGGGACCAACGTCGGCACCAACCCGATCCAGACCGTGCCACCGCGTGTTGGCAATGTTGGGGCGTACCCGACGCGGACCTATCAGTACTACGCCGGGCACCTGGAGCGTGAAGGCAAACCGGTCACGCAACTGGGCCGCAGTGTCGACAATATCAATGCCACGGCGGTGGAATTCGGCGGGCTGAATTTCACCCCGGCGGACGTCATCAAGCAGCCGCAAAAAGGCCTCGGTGGGGCGATGAGCATCCTGCCGGTCGGCGCCACCTGGGTTGAAGACACGCGCAAAGTAAATGCCACCGTCACTGCACCGGGGCAAAGCACCTACCGCGATTTTGCGATGGTCTGGCAGAAGGCGTTGAACATGCGCTGGGCCAATGGTCGTCCGGTGGAAGGTATTGCCTCGGAGGCCGGTGTACCGACCGATCCGCAGGACAACTCGAGCATGGCCATCAACTACAAGACCGAGCCGATGTGGTTCCGCTTCGGTCTGCCACCGGATGCGCCGTTCGGCCACGCCGACGGCCATGGTTACGGCGACGTGCCTAACGCGCACATGGCCTTCAGCAATGCGCTGGTGGGGGGCGATCCGCAAACGCCGGTGCTGTATGTGAAACCGGGGCAACCGTTCCGCACCCACATTCTGATGCCGACCGGTGGCAGCCGTGGTTCGACCTTCCAGTTGGACGGTCACGTCTGGTCGGTCAACCCGTTCCAGTCAGAGAAGAGCGACTCCGGTGGCTATCCGATGATGACCCCTGGGGTGGGTTCGGTGCGGTTCGGCTACAACCCGATGTCGATGTACATCGGCGCCCGCGAAAGCATTCTGCCGGCGGCGCATTTCAGCTTCATGCACCCGAGCGCCGGGGGCAGCAATGCAATACCGGGCGACTACCTGTTCCGAGACTACGGCGCTTACGGCAGCACCGCCGGGCTTTGGGGATTGCTGCGGGTGACCAACGAACCTGAACCGGCTCCGGTTCCGTAGGGCAGGGAAATAACGCAATACCTGCGGGAGCGAGCTCGCTCGCGATGAGGCCAGCACATTCAACATTGATGTCGACTGTCAGACCGCTATCGCGAGCAAGCTCGCTCCCACAGGGGCGCGTTACGGCAGGCTCAGATTAGAAAGGGGAGAAACGATATGAACAGGACCATCATAGTGGCCGCTTGGGCGCTGGTTGTAGGGTTGGCGCTGATCGGGCTGGGGGTATGGCGCGCGTCGCAGCCGATTATGCTCAACGACGTGGCACTGCCGAAGACCTGGAGCAAAAACACGCTTGAGCGTGACGGGGTGTCGGTGGCGCTCGAGGTGCGGCCGCTGGCGCAGGACGGCGTGCTGCGCGAGGGCGAGTTCGCCGACGTGCGCTTTCGGGTCACCGACAGCGCTTCGGGCCAGCCACTGTCGGGTGTCGCCCCCGGTGCCTGGCTCGATCCGGAAACCGTCGCCGCCGACCAGGCCCAGGGCCGCGCACACAGCTGCAAATCCCGGGTCGGGGTGTTTCTGAAATCGAGCATCGGCGCGCGACCGTTGCTCGATCTGAACAGCTACTTCCTGCTGGTGATGAACCGCGATGCCAGCGTGTCGGTGGTCGACCCGTCGGTGTCGGTGGGCGGCATCACCAGCACGATGGCGCGGATCGACATCAAGCAACCGCCGATGGATTGGGTCACGCCCCGTGACAACAAGCGGGTGTTCGTCTCAATGCCGACCGCCGATGAGATTGCGGTGATCGACAGCGAGCAATTCAAGTTGATCGACTCGGTGGCTGCCGGCAGCAACCCGGTACGACTGGCATTGCAACCGGATGAGCGTCTGCTGTGGGTCGGCAACAACGCGAAATCGCCCGAGGCGTCCGGGGTGACAGTGATCGACACGCGCAGCCTCAAGACGCTCAAACACCTGGCCACCGGTGCCGGGCATCACGAAATCGCTTTCAGCAAGGACAGTCGTTTTGCTTTCGTCACCAACCGCGATGACGGGACGGTGAGCCTCATCGACATCGCCAGCCTGACCATCAGCAAGCAACTCAAGACCGGCTCGCACCCGTTGTCCGTGGCGTACTCGCCGCTGTCCCAGGCGGTGTATGTCGCCGATGGCAAGGACGGCACGGTGACCGTGGTCGACACGACCAGCCTCGCAGTCCGGCGGGTGATCAAGATGAAACAGGGCCTGGGCCCGATGGGTTTTAGCGCTGACGGTCGCTTCGGCATCGTGCTCAACACCCTGGAGAATCAGGCCTCGGTTATCGATGCGGCCACCGACTCGTTGATCCATGAACTGGACGTGTCCGCCGAGCCCTATCAAGTGGTGTTCACCAAGGCCTACGCCTACATTCGCGGACTGGCCTCGGCCAAGGTCACGATGATCAATCTGTCGTCCTTGGGTGAAGGCCGCACGCCGATCAGCCAGGGCTTCGAAGCGGGGCCTCAGGCGCCACGGCTGGCCGGTGACCTGCCGCTGGCATCGAGCCTGGCGGTGTCGCGGGACGATAACGCGGTGTTTGTGGTCAACCCGGTGGACAACACCACCTACTTCTACGCCGAAGGCATGAGCGCGCCGATGTCCGGCTACCCCAATCGTGGGCAAGTGGCGCGGGCGGCGATGGTCATCGACCGCAGCCTGCGCGAAGTCGAGCCGGGGCTGTACAGCGCCCGGATCAAACTGCCCGCCGCCGGACGTTTCGACGTGGCCTTCCTGCTGAACCAGCCGAACATCATCCATTGCTTCACGGCTTTGGTTGAGCCGGATAAAACCCTCACCCGTCACCCGGGTGTGCCGAAGGTGGAATTCATGCTCGGCACGTCCACGGCCGCGCTAGGTAGTCTTTACGTGGTGCGTTTTCGCATCGTTCAGGGCAAGCAGAAGGCACAGCGCAGCGGGGTCAAGGACGTTCAGGTGCGCTACTTCCGGGCCCCGACGTCCCGGGTCCAGCAAGTCGCCGCGCTGGAAGTGGGCGACGGCGTTTATGAAGCCCCGGTGACCCTCGACCAGAACGGCGCCTGGTACCTGCACGTACGCGCGGCCTCGCTGGGCGCGAGTTTCGATGACAAGACTTTTGCCAGCGTTCGGGTCCTGCCCGGCGATGCCCACTAAAGGAGTTTCGACATGAACCGATTCGCACACCGTGGACTGCTGACGTTCTGTCTGCTGGCCGCCGGTATCGGCCAGGCCCTGGCCCACTCGGCGGATGAACACGCCGGTCACGAAATGCCGGCCAAAAGCGCCCGTTCGGAAAGCGCCCAGGTCAAGTTCGCCGACGTGGCGCTGGTGGACCAGAACGGCAAAGCGGTGCGCCTGGAAAAAGACCTGGTGACCAACAAGATTGTGGTCATGAGCTTCATCTACACCAGTTGCACCACGGTTTGCCCGGTGGTGTCGTCGATCATGGGCAAGGTGCAAAAACAGCTGGGTGCCCGGGTCGGCGGCGAGGTGCAAATGGTGTCGATCAGCATCGACCCGCAGCGCGATGACGCCAAACGCCTGAGCGACTACGCCCGCCACTTCCAGCACGGCCCGGGCTGGAGCTGGCTGACCGGCAGCTCGCAGTCGATCAACGAAACCCTTAAGGGACTGGGCACCTTCAGCGGGGACTTCAAAAACCATCAGCCACTGATTCTGGTGGGTGACGGCAACAGCCGCCACTGGACCCGCTATTACGGCTTCACCGACCCGACGGTGTTGGCCCGTAAAGTGGAGAAACTCAGCGGTCAGCGCAACGTCCACGCCAAGCACACGGCCATCGCGATGGAGCAGCAGCCATGAGAGCCCTCGACTGGATCTCCCTGACGGTTTGCTTTTGCCTGTTCAGTTCGCTGGCGTTCGCCCACGAAGGGCACGAAGAGCCGGCACCGGCGGTGGCCGTCGTTGCCGCACCGCCCGGCTTGGTTACGGGCACTGGCACGCGCGATGCGAAAACCTGGTTCACCGACACGCCGTTGCAGGACCAGAACGGCGAGATCCTGCGGTTCTACAGCGACGCGCTGCAGAACCGCGTGGTGCTGTTGAACGTGATTTTCACCCGCTGCAACGATGCCTGCCCGTTGATCACCCGCAAGCTCAAGGAAGTGCGTGAGTTGCTGGGCGACAAGGCCGACGGCATCACCTTTATTTCCCTTACCAGTGATCCGCTGCGGGACACCCCGGCGGTACTCAAGGCTTACACCTTGAAGCAGGGCGTCGATGGCCCCCACTGGCTTTTTCTTACCGGCGACAAGGCGCAGATGGACCTTGTATTGGGGCGCATCGGCCAGATCGTGCCGACCCCCGAGCAGCATTCAACACAACTGATCGTGGGTGACGTGGCCAACAAACGCTGGAGCAAAATCCGTCCCGATGCCCCGGCCGCCGCCATTGCCCAGCGCTTGCAGTTGCTGACAATGCCCGTGGCCGGTCGTTGAGCCCGCGCCATGAGAACTTCACTCGCTCTCGGCCTGCTACTGCTTGGCGGCCTGCATTTCGCCGCTGATGCGTTGCCGCTGAGCCCTAACGAAAGCGCCGGCAAACGGCTGTATCGCGAGGGTGTGTCCGCGAGTGGCGAGCCGATCATGGCGCGGGTCGGGGCGGCGGACATACTGTTGCCCGCCACCAGCCTGCCGTGCGCCAACTGCCACGGCGCCGATGGCCTCGGGCGGCCCGAAGGCGGGGTGCGACCGCCGGATCTCAGCTGGTCGCGGCTCACCAGCACTTACGGCCAGCAGCAAATCAATGGCCGTAATTACCCGGCGTATACCGAAGGCACGTTGGCGCGGGCCATCCAGGAAGGGCGTGATCCGGGCAACAATCGGCTCGACCCGGCGATGCCGCGCTTCGTCCTGTCGATGAATGATCAGCGCAACCTCACGGCCTACCTCAAACGCGTGGCCGAGGACCGCGACCCCGGCCTGACCCCCGACAGTCTGCACCTGGGCACCTTGTTGCCAAGCCAGGGGCCGTTGAGCGAGGAGGGCGCCACGGTGGCGGCGGTGCTCCGGGGCAGCGTGGCGCGAATCAACGAAGCGGGCGGGATTCATGGCCGGCAGTTGCGCCTGACCATCGTCGATCCGGGCCCGGACAGCGCCAGTGCCGAGCAGGCGCTGGATCAATTGATCGAGCAGGAACAGGTGTTCGCCCTGATCGCGCCGCTGGCGCCGGCACTGGACTCGGACCTGGCCGCGCGCCTGGAACGGGCCGGCATTCCGCTGATCGGACCGCTGTCATTGCTGGGCACGGCGCAGGCCAGTCGGCAGATTTTCGAACCGCTGCCGGGGTTGCGCGAGCAACTGATCGCCCTGGCCGATTACGCCACCGTTAATTTACGGGTGATCCAGGGGCCGACGCTGATCACTTACCCGGACGAGCCCAGTCAACGGTTGGCGGCGCAGAGCCTCGGCCAGTACTTGCAGGATCACGACTGGCAAAAGGTCAGTCTGAAAGCCTACGACTCGGCGCAAGACGAACTGCCACTGGGCTCGCGTTCGGTGTTTTACCTGGGCAGCGGCGGCGGTTTCAGTCGCCTCGCCGAGCGCTTGCAGGCGGCGGGGCAGGTGCCTTATCTGTTCGCTGCGTCGAACCAGGTGGCGGGTGATCTGTTGCAGGTGCCCAGTGATTTTTCCCGGCGGGTGTTTCTGGCTTATCCGTTCGTGCCCAGTGACTGGACGCTGGCCGGACGCCTGGCCCTGACCCAACTGCGCGAACGCCAGGGGCTCGGCGGTCAGCACGCGATGCTGCAAGTCGGCGCGTTCAGTTCGATGTTGCTGTTCAGCGAAGGCATGAAACAGGCCGGGCGCGACGCCAGCCGCGAGAAACTCATCAGTGCGCTGGAAGGCCTGCATGACTTCGATACCGGGCTGACCCCGCTGATCAGCTTCGGTCCCGGTCGCCGGCTCGGTTTGCGTGGCGCGCATATCGTCACCGTGGACTTGCCCGGCCAGCGCTTTTATCTGGTCGCGCCCTATAAACCCATTGCCGCTACACCCTGACTGGAGGTCTCGATCATGCCGCTCAAGACTCTGTTGCTCCTGCTCACGCTGTGGGTTCCCGTGGCGTTCTGCAGCAATGGCCCGGCCGCCGCGCGGGTCAATGGCGAGGTAATTTCCGCGTTTCGCCTGGAGCGTTATTTCGCCGAATACCTGGAGGATCAGGGCCGGGCGGTGGGCAGCATCCGCAACCCAAAGGCCTACAAGCAATTACGTCAGGCGGCACTGACAGCCTTGATTGACAAAGAATTGCTGTGGCAAGAAGCCGTCAAGCGCGGAGTGGTGGTCAGTGCCGCTGTGGTGCAACGCCAGGTCGATCAGACCCGGCAGGCCATGGGCGGTGCCGACTTGTTCGCCCGGCGCCTGGAAGAGGCCGGTTTCGACGAAGTCGGTTACACCGAGTACACCCGCCGTGAGCTCGCGGCCCAGCAAGTGTTTGCCGACCTCACCCAGGTCGCCGGGCCTGACGAAAAACAGGTCCGTGCGTTCTATGAAGAGCATCGCGTCGAGATGAGCCGGCCGGAGCAAATCCAGGCACGGCACATCCTGATCAAAGTGCCTCAAGGCGCGGATGCCGCCGCAGTTGAAGCTGCCCGGCTACGCTTAGAGGAGATGCGGGTGAAAATCAGTGCGGGTGAGGATTTTGCCAGCGTGGCCCGGGCCGGTTCCGAAGATGCTTCTGCGAGCGAGGGCGGTGATCTGGGCTATTTCCCTCGTGGACGGATGATGCCTGAATTCGAAGCAGCGGCTTTTGCCCTGGCACCGGGGGCTGTCAGTACACCGGTGCGTACACCGCTGGGCTGGCATTTGATCTACTTGCAGAACCACTTGGAGGCGACCGATGTCTCAGAGGTGCAAGGGCTTGAAATGGTCCGGGCTTACCTTGCCCGACAGCAACAGGCTCATGCTCGTCTACAGGTTCTGGCGCAGCTGCGATCGAGCAATCGAATTGAACGGATTGACGATGATTGAAGGTTCCCCCCCCCAATAATGGGGAAAAGCTTCAAGACACCTCCGAGCGCTTCCCCCGCCTTTGGGGGACAGGGTTCCTGGACGAAATGGTTTTTTC
This sequence comes from Pseudomonas sp. ACM7, assembly GCF_004136015.1. NCBI lineage: Bacteria > Pseudomonadati > Pseudomonadota > Gammaproteobacteria > Pseudomonadales > Pseudomonadaceae > Pseudomonas > Pseudomonas sp. ACM7. Next base: position 5,148,513 of record NZ_CP024866.1, read on the forward strand.
ATGAAAATCAACGACGTGCAACGGTAAAAAAACCGGCGCTCAGCCTGGCATGAAGTGTGCGTTAGCCTCAGTGAAGGCGCGTACTCCCAGGGCTGGAACATCGGACCTGCGGTTTCAAGGAGTCGACCTTGTTAAACAAAGTACTGGTTGTCGAAGACGAACAGCTCCTTGCCGAAAACCTCAAGGATTACCTTCAGGCGCAAGAGCTCGACGTCCGGATTGCACATGACGGTGTGACAGGTATCGGTGAAGCCGAACAGTTTGCACCCGATGTGATGGTGTTCGATTACCGCTTGCCCGACATGGAAGGCTTTGAGGTGCTCGATGCTGTCCGCCAGAACAGGAAGTGTCATTTTGTGCTGATTACCGGGCACCCAACCGCTGAAGTCTGTGAGCGGGCCCGGCAACTGGGAGTCAGCCATATCCTGTTCAAACCGTTTCCATTGGCGGAGTTGGCCCGAGCAGTCTGCGACCTTCTGGGGATGGAGCGCGAACCCAAAGCAGGCATGAGTAATTCGCAAGGTTTTGTCGAACGACGCCAGAGCAGGACCGAGAGTTTCCCGCTGCAGTTGTACGACGGCAGTTGGGTGCTGGCAGATCGTCGACGAAGTCTATCGACCTCCAAGGCACCAGGCGACGAACAATTGCTCACCGGGGAGTAGTGGCGCGACAAGACGTTCCGGCATCCGCCGCAATGGCCTGCCGCGTCGACAGGGCTCAAAGCCCCCGGCGTTGGAGAGCATGCCATGGACCGTCTATTCCTTGCCGTCGAACCGGTGCTGTTGGACTGTGTACCGTCTCGCTTTTCCAGTGAGCAACTGGCCCAGGCACGCTCCCTGGCCGCCAGTTCCGGCGAACGGGTACTGGAAGCCCTCGGGGTGTTGTGCGAACTGGCCCCCATGCCCTTCATCCAGTGCCTCGGCGCGACCCTGCATTATCCGGTGCTCGACACCGACAGCCTGTTCAAAGCCACTCCGGTGTTCGACCGGGTCACCCTGGCCCAATGCCTCAAACGCGAATTCATCCTGCTGCGTCACGACGATGCGGTCATCGGTGTGTTTGCCGACCCCTTCGATACCTCACGCCTGGCCTGGATCGACGACTGCCTGCACGGTGCGCCGCTGTACCTGGTGCATGCCGACGACCTGAAAGCCTACCTGGCACGCCACGAAGAGAGCTTCCACGCCGTGGAGTCGCTCAACGCCCAGGCCGACGCCAATGTCGAAATCGATACCCTGCAAAGCCTGTCCCTGACCAGCATCAGCGAGGACGCCAGCGTCGTCGTCAAACTGGTCAACTCGACCCTCTACGACGCGCTGAAAATGCACGCCAGCGATATCCATCTGGGCACCACCGGCAGCGGCCTGGTGATCAAGTACCGGATCGATGGCGTGCTGAACAACATCAGCAAAATCCAGGGCAGCGAATTCGCCGAGCAAGTGATTTCCCGGGTCAAGGTCATGGCCGAACTGGACATCGGTGAAAAACGCGTGCCCCAGGACGGTCGCTTCAAGATCGGCATCAGCGGCCGGCAGATCGACTTTCGGGTGTCGATCATGCCGAGCATCTTCGGCGAAGACGCGGTGCTGCGGGTCCTCGACAAACAGGACCTGGCCGACAAGGTCTGCGGCGTGCAGTTGCAAGCCCTGGGCTTCGAAGAAGAAACCCTGCGCCATCTGCGTCGGCTGGCGGCCGAACCTTACGGCATGGTGCTGGTGACCGGCCCCACCGGTAGCGGCAAAACCACCACGCTGTACGCGATGATCAGCGAGATCAACCACGGCGTGGAAAAGATCATCACCATTGAAGACCCGGTGGAATACCAACTGCCGGGCGTGCTGCAAATCCCGGTCAACGAAAAGAAAGGCCTGACCTTCGCCCGTGGTTTGCGCTCGATCCTGCGCCATGACCCGGACAAGATCATGGTCGGTGAAATCCGCGACCCCGACACCGCGCAGATCGCCGTGCAATCGGCGCTCACCGGGCACCTGGTGTTCACCACCATTCACGCCAACAACGTGTTCGACGTGATCGGCCGTTTCACCCAGATGGAAATCGACCCTTACAGCCTGGTGTCGGCACTCAATGCGGTGCTGGCCCAGCGTTTGATCCGACTGGTTTGCTCCAGTTGCAGCGCGCCGGCTTACCCAACTGATGAAGAATTGCGCCTCTCCGGTCTCGATCCGCAACAGGTCGATCACTACCACTTCGTCCACGGCAAGGGCTGCGGCCATTGCCGGGGCACCGGTTACCGCGGGCGTACGGCGATTGCCGAACTGCTGCACCTCGACGACGAGCTGCGGCAAATGATCGTCGAACGCCAACCCATTTCGAAAATCAAGGCCCTGGCGTGCAGCCGTGGCTTGCGCCTGTTGCGCGAGTCGGCACTGGAGCTGGTTGCAGAGGGGCGGACCACGCTCGAGGAGATCAATCGTGTCACTTTTATCTCGTGATCGTTTTGTCGCCGTGCTCGGCGCCAGTGGTGTCGGTCTGGGTCAGCGCCGTGGCAGTGAAACCCTGTGGCTGGGCAGCGTCGGCTTTATCGACGAAGGTTTCCATGCCTGGGCCGTGGCGCTGGAAACCCTCGACCGTCTGCTGGGCGAACACACCCGTCCCGGTGCCGAATTGAGTGTGGTGATCTCCGGGCACTTCAGCCGCTTCTGTCTGGTGCCGTGGAGCGAACAGATCAGCAGCCCTGCCGAATTGCTCGGGTTTGCCCAATTGTGTTTCGAAGACCTTTACGGCGTACCGCCGCAACCCTGGAGCATGGTGTTGTCCGCTGAGCCGGCGGGTTATGACCGGGTCGCCACCGCGCTGCCGCAGGACTTGCTGACGCATCTGCGCACGCTGGTCACGGGTCGTGGCCTGCGCCTGCGTTCGGTGCAGCCGTACCTGATGGCGGCGTTCAATCATTTCGATAAAAGCTTCGACGCCGGCGACTTCCTGTTCGTGGTCGCCGAGCCGGTGCGCAGTGTGTTGCTGCTGGCCCGGGAAGGGCGCTGGGCATCGGTGCGTTCGGTCGGCAGCAGCGACAGCGACGTCGCGTTGACCGCGTTGATCGGTCGTGAAAGCCAATTGCAGGCGTCCACCAGCGAGCGACCGCTGAATGTTTACCTGCACGCGCCGGCACGCATTGACTCGCACCCTGACGTACCCGGTGTGCACCTGCGCACACTCAAAGAAGGCCGGGCATCCGTACGCGATTGTTTGTACGTCATGTCCCGGGCGGTGGCCTGACATGCGCGCCTTGATGCTCGACTTTCAGCCGCGCCGCCGCTCGGGCCCTTTGGGCTGGAGCCTGCTGGTCGGTGGCGTGGTGCTGACGCTGGGTTGCTTCTTGGTTCAGCAGCACCTCAGTGATCAGGCCGCGCAACAGCAAGGCCACTTGCAAACCACTCAGCGCGTACTCACCGGCGACACGGGCGGCAAGGTCAGCCTGACCCCGGCCGAAACCCGCGAACAGGCGCACAACCTGGCCGAGATGCGCAAGGTGTCCCAGCAATTGCGCCGGCCTTGGGAGCGTCTGTTCGCCATGCTCGAAGCCATGCCCCGGGACGACATTGCCTTGCTGACCCTGACGCCGGATGCCCGCAAAGGCCTGGTGCGAATCAGCGCCGAGGCGCGGAACCTGGAAGCCATGCTCGACTTCCACCGCAGCCTCGAAGCCAGCGACGAGCTGTCCGATGTGTCGCTGCTCAGCCACGAAATCGTCGCGAACGTGCCGGAACACCCGGTGCAATTCAACCTGTCGGCTAGCTGGGAGATTGGCGATGCAAATCCCTAGATTGATCGTCCACGAATACCTGCAAGGCCTGGGCATTCCCGGCCTGGCAGGGCTGGCGATGTTGCTGCTGGCGCTGGTGTATGGCTTGGTGGGCCTGATGCCGGACTGGCAGTCGCTGCAAACACTCAGCCAGCAGACGCGCGAAGCCGGCGAGTACCTGGCCAAAGTCGAAGACGGCAGTGTTGCCGCTCCGGTGGTGCCGCAACGTCAGCTCGACGACTTCCGCAGCAAGTTGCCGTCCCAGCCGCAGGCCACCGTGGCCATCGACAAGATTTACGCACTGGCGGCTCAGGAGCACATCACCCTGGCCCGTGGCGAATATTCCCTGGGCATCGACCCCAAGACGCACCTGGCCCGTTATCAGATTCTGCTGCCGGTGCGCGGCAGCTACCCGCAACTGCGGCGCTTCCTGCACGCCTTGCTCGGCCAGTTACCGGCGGTGGTGGTGGAGGACGTGGAGTTCCAGCGTAAAAAAATCGCCGACACCGACCTGACCGGGCGGATCCGCATGACCCTTTACCTGTCGAGGTCATGATGAATACCAAACGCGCAGTGGGTTGGGTGGCGTTCTTCGGCGTGGCGGCGGCGCTGACCTGGTTGCCTGAATACTTCACGTCGTCGTCCGAGGAGGGCGATGCTTCGGTGGCCGCCGTGGCCACCCCGACCAACAGCAAAACCCGTGGAGTGCTGCCCGCAACATCCGCCGGCAAAACATCGGCAGCGATCAAGGACCTGAGCCCGGTTGGCGACCTGTTCGCCGCCCGCAGCTGGACGGCTGCGCCGCAGCTCGCCACCGTCACCGAACAACCCGTCAACCTGACCCCGGAGGTGCAAGTCCCCACTGCACCACCGATGCCTTTCCAGTTCATTGGCAAGCTGAACGACCGTTCCGACCTGCAAGTGTTTTTGCAGAGCGGCGAAAAAATATACGTCGTGCGCAAGGGGGATGTGATCGACGACACCTGGCGGATCGAGGGGATTTCCGACATGGAACTCAGCTTTGTCTATCTGCCTCTGCATTTGTCTCAGACTTTGTCTGTGGGGAGCACGCAATGAACAGATCCCGTTTGCTGATAAACCTTTGCCTGTGTGCAGGACTGGCCGCGTGCAGTTCGGCGCAGGTTGCCAAGCAAGAGGCGACCGACCTGATGGAGTCGGGACAGTACGAAGCGGGCCTGGCCCGCATCGAGGAAGGGCTGAAGGAAAACCCTCGCAACACCGAGCTGCACCTGGCCCTGAACAGTGGCCGTGCCCGTGCAGTGACGGCGCTGTTGACCCAGGGCGACATGGATCGCGCCCAGCGTGATTTCGCGTCTGCCCGCCAGGCTTTCGGCCGGGTGTTGACCATCGAACCGAACAACCGCCGTGCCCAGGACTCGCTGCGCCAGCTCGATCACATGCGCAGCCTGGATGAAAAACTCGAACTGGCCCGCGGCGACCTGCGTCGCGGCGATATCTACGGCGCCGACCGCCAGGTGAAACAAATCCTCGAACTGGACCCGAAAAATGAAGGGGCCCTGGAGTTGCAAAGCAATGTCCGACTGGTACAAAGCCGCAACGTGGTTCCGTATCCACAACTGCGGACCCGTCTCGATCGGCCGGTGACCCTGGAATTTCGCGAAGCCAACCTGAAAACCATCTTCGAAGTGCTGTCGCAGGTCGCCGGTTTGAACTTCATCTTCGACAAGGACCTGCGCCCGGACATGAAAGCCACCATCTTCGTGCGTGACGTGCGCATCGAAGACGCCGTGGAACTGCTGCTGCAACAGAACCAGCTGCACCAGAAAGTGGTGAACGAAAACACCCTGCTGATCTACCCGGACTCACCGCAGAAGCTCAAGGATTACCAAGAGCTGGTGATGCGCACCTTCTACCTGACTAGCATCGATGCCAACACCGCGCTGAACATGATCAAAACCATGCTCAAGACCCGCGATGTGTTCGTCGACGAACGCCTCAATACCCTGACCATGCGCGACTCTGAAGACGCTGTCCGCATGGCTGAAAAACTCCTGCAATCGCAGGACCAGTCCAACCCTGAAGTGGTGCTGGAAGTGGAGGTGATGGAAGTCGCCACCCAGCGGATTCTCGACCTTGGCCTGCAATGGCCGAACACCTTCGGCGTGGTCAACAGTGATGGCTCGGCCGTGACCCTGCTTGACCAACTCAAAGGCATCAACTCCAGCCGGATCTCCATCTCGCCGTCGCCGCAGGCCAAGATCAACGCCCAGGACAACGACATCAACACCCTCGCCAGCCCGGTGATTCGCGTCAGCAACCGCGAACAGGCGCGCATCCACATTGGTCAGCGCGTGCCGATCATCAGCGCCACCTCGGTGCCTTCGACTCAAGGGCCGGTGATCACCGAAAGCGTCACCTACCTCGATGTCGGTCTTAAACTTGAAGTACAGCCGACCGTGCACCTGAACAACGAAGTGGCGATCAAAATCGCCCTGGAAGTGAGTAACGCCACGCCACTGGAGCCGACCCGCCAGGGCACGATTCCGGTTCAGGTCGACACCCGCAACGCCCAGACCACCCTGCGTCTGCATGACGGCGAAACCCAGATCCTCGCCGGCCTGATGCGCGACGACCATGGCGCCACCGGCAACAAAATCCCCGGCCTTGGCGACATTCCAGGTCTTGGCCGCTTGTTTGGCAGCAACAAGGACACGGTCGGCAAGTCGGAACTGGTGCTGTCGATCACGCCGCGGATCGTGCGCAACCTGCCGTACCAGAGCCCGTCGGACATGGAGTTCACCACCGGCACTGAAACCAGCATGCACATCCAGGCACCGGAACGTGGGATGGACTCGGCGAGTCCCACAGAGAGCCTCGGTACTCCGGTTGCATCCACCCGCGTTGTCGTCGAGAAGCCTTGATCATGAACGCCTCGCAACGCGGTTTTACCCTGATCGAAGTCGTGGTGACGCTGGCCTTGATCGGCCTGCTGGCTGGCATGGCTGCGCCGCTGACCGAGACCGTGGTGCGCCGGGGCAAGGAGCAGGAACTGCGCACGGCGCTGTATCAGATTCGCGATGCCATCGACGCCTACAAACGTGCGTTCGACGCTGGCTACATCGAGAAATCCCTGAACAGCAGCGGCTACCCGCCGAACCTGCAAGTGCTGGTGGACGGTGTGCGCGATGTGCGCAGCGCCAAGGGTGCCAAGTTCTTCTTTTTACGGCGCGTGCCCCATGATCCGCTGGCGCCGGTCAAGCGTAACGACGAAGGCGGCTGGGGCGTGCGCTCCTACGACAGCACGGCTCAAAACCCGCGCGAAGGCGAAGACGTTTTTGACGTCTACTCCAAGGCGCGCGGCAAGGGGCTCAACGGCATCGCCTACCGGGAGTGGTGAGATTATGCGTCGGGAAAAGGGTTTTACCCTGCTGGAACTGATGGTGGTCATGGCAATCATCGCCACCCTGATGACCATCGCCTTGCCACGCTATTTCAACAGCCTCGAGGCCTCGAAAGAGACCACGCTGCGCCAGAGCCTGTCGGCCATGCGCGAAGCACTGGACCATTACTACGGCGACACCGGGCGTTATCCCGACTCCATCGAACAGCTGGTCGAACAGCGTTACCTGCGCAACCCGCCGATGGACCCGATCGCTGAACGCAAAGACCTCTGGGTGCTGGTGGCGCCGCCTGACGGCGTCCCGGGCGGAGTCGCCGATATCAAAAGCGGGGCCACAGGGAGGGCGCGTGATGGCAGCCTTTATTCCGAGTGGTAAGCCCTCGAATGAGGCCGGGTTCACTTACCTGGGCGTGCTGTTTCTGATCATGTTGATGGGCATGGGCCTGGCCAGCGCTGGCCAGTTGTGGTCCACCGCGTCGCGCCGTGATCGTGAACGGCAGTTGCTCTGGGTCGGCACTCAATACGCCCAGGCCTTGCGCAGTTATTACCGCAGTTCGCCTGGCCTGGCCCAGTACCCCAAAGAGCTGGCGGACCTGATGCAGGACGAGCGTTTTCCGTCGCCCAAACACCACTTGCGCAACCTCTACCCGGACCCGATTGGTGGCGGCGAATGGACGTTGCTGCGCGGTTTTGACGGACGCATCACCGGCCTCAGCAGCCCCTCCACGGACACGCCGCTCAAGCAGGCGGATTTTCCCACTCAATGGTCGGACTTCACCGGCATGGCGAGCTACAAGGACTGGCAGTTCGTGGCCGAGAAGGCCTTCCTCGATGGCGCGTCCGCGCCCAAAGGCCAATCCCAAACGCCTCAGGCGTTGGGGCGCTGATGCCATGAACAGACACTGGCTAGCGGCCCTGGCCCTGATGCTGATGACGTCCTTCGTGTCGGCTGGCGAAGAAGACGAAATGATGGGTTTTATCGTCGACGACACGATCTCGCACATCGGCCACGACTTTTACTACTCGTTCAGTGAACGCCTGCGTGCCACCAGTCCGATGGATTTCAACCTGGTGGTGCGTGAACGACCTTCGGCACGCTGGGGCAGCCTGGTGACCGTGGAATATCAGCAACGATTGGTTTATCGGCGCTTCCTGCCGCCGAACACCGTGGAGTTGAAGGACGAGGCCTATGAGGCTGCCGATCTGGTCCGCGTGCAGATCGTCCAGCGCAAGCTGGAAACCTTGTTGCAGGACACCACCGACCTTGAGAGGGACGAACTATGAACACTGGAGCTTTCTCTAAACGCACGGGCATGTGGTTATTAGGGTTGGGCAGCTGCGGGCTGGTCCAGGCCACGGAGCTGGTCTACACGCCGGTCAACCCGTCGTTTGGCGGCAACCCGTTGAACGGGACCTGGTTGCTCAACAACGCCCAGGCGCAGAACGATTACGACGACCCTGACTTGAAGAACCGTACCAGCGCGGCCGGCACGTCGGCCCTGGAGCGCTTCACCAGTCAGCTGCAATCACGGCTGCTAGGGCAGTTGATGGACAACATCTCCGCGGGCAATGCCGGGAGCCTGACCACTGACGCTTTTGTTGTGAACGTCATCGACGACTCCGGTGCACTGACTATTGAAGTGACCGACCGAGCGACCGGTGAAGTTTCCGAAATCCAGGTGAATGGCCTGGCCCCTTGACGGGGACTTGGATCGATGGGGAGTCAAGGACATGAAAAAAATAATAGCGCTGGGGCTGATGTTGGCGGCATTACAAGGGTGCAGTTTGCGCGAGCCGATGGGGGCCGAGCAGGACACTGAATCACCGACCCTGACACCTCGGGCGTCGACCTATTACGACTTGCTGAACATGCCACGACCCAAGGGGCGGTTGATGGCGGTGGTGTATGGCTTCCGGGATCAGACCGGGCAGTACAAACCGACTCCGGCCAGTTCGTTTTCCACCAGCGTGACCCAGGGCGCGGCGAGCATGTTGATGGATGCGTTGCAGGCCAGTGGCTGGTTTGTGGTGCTGGAACGTGAGGGGCTGCAGAACCTGTTGACCGAGCGCAAGATCATTCGCGCGTCGCAGAAAAAGCCCAATACGCCGGTGAATATCCAGGGTGAGTTGCCACCGTTGCAGGCGGCCAATTTGATGCTTGAGGGCGGGATTATTGCCTATGACACCAACGTGCGCAGCGGCGGGGAAGGGGCGCGGTATCTGGGGATTGATATTTCCCGGGAGTATCGGGTGGATCAGGTGTCGGTGAATCTTCGTGCTGTCGATGTGCGCAGTGGGCAGGTGTTGGCCAATGTGATGACCAGCAAGACGATTTACTCTGTCGGGCGCAGTGCGGGGGTGTTCAAGTTTATCGAGTTCAAGAAGTTGCTCGAAGCCGAGGTTGGCTACACCACGAACGAGCCGGCGCAGTTGTGTGTGTTATCGGCGATCGAGGCGGCCGTTGGGCATTTGCTGGCGCAGGGGATTGAGCGGCGGTTGTGGCAGGTGGCCGGGGATAATTCTTCGCCTGATAACAATGCGACGCTTGACCGCTATTTGACCCAGAACAAGGTTGTTCCTGAAGGTGAGGAAGAGTGAGCCGAGGCGGCCTTCGGGCCGACCTGGTTTTTGTTGATGTACCCGATCCCTCTGTAGGAGCTGACGAAGGCTGCGATCTTTTGATCTCGACCTAGGCGGCCTGAAAGCCGACCTGTTCTTGCGGATGTACCTGCAACCATTGTGGGAGCTGGCTTGTCGGGTCGCCGCATCGCTGCGAAGGCGGCCTGATAGCCGACCTATTTCTTTCAGGTGTACATATCCATTCCTGCGGCAACGGCCGCTAATGGTTTCGCTTTTACAGCGAGTCCCTTTTTCAAACGCCAAAAAGGAACCAAAAGGCTTCGCCCCAGCGTCCGGCCCCTCGCTTAGGCTCGGCGTTCCTTCGTTCCGGCATTCATCTGGGGGCATCGCCTCCGGTCGGCTTCGCTTCGACCTCCTCTCGATGTGTTCGACTGCGTCGAACGGCGCTGCGCGCCTGACCCCCAGATGAACACCTCCACTCAGCCTCCCGAAGGGGCGGGCAGATCAAAAGCAGGCGAGGCGAGCTAACGCTCGGCCTCGTTGTTTGGTTGGGGGTTCGCAGGTCTGATTTTTTGTGGGAGCGAGCCTGCTCGCGAAGGCGGTCTGACAGCCGACCAGTCTCCCTCAGATGTACCCAGTCCAACTGTGGGAGCGAGCCTGCTCGCGAAGGCGGCCTAATAGCCGACCTATTTCTTTCAGGTGTACATATCCATTCCTGCGGTAACGGCCGCTAATGGTTTCGCTCTTACAGCGAGTCCCTTGTGCGCCCAGCATGGGCGCCATCCTAGAGGTGAAAATCCTCTCTTGAGCTGGCCACAGCGAATGAAGCGAAGCGCAACTGCATGAGGGCGACCGAGTGTGGGAAGGAAGCGTGGAACGTAAACCGCGAGCCGAGGTACACGAACCGCATCTGAGGCGTCACCGGTCAGGGCGAGCAGCCAAGTGACTGCGAAGCTCTTGTGGCCAAAGTCCCGGGGACGTAAATGCGGCGGTTGTGCGGTGAAGGATGGCGTTCTTACCTGGGGAGATCTCGCCTCATGCCTGAAAGGGCGACGGCGCAAGCCGGAGCGAGAAGTCAGCAGAGGCCATAGTAGCTGCGTTGCAGCGAAGGGCCGAACGAGAAGGAGTGAGGTTCACCATGGCGATACAACAAGCCTTGCATCAGATGCCCGGGAAACCGGGGCGGGACGGAGCTGCAACGGGTGAAACCCGACGCGAAGCGTCCAGCGATGAAGCCGGTTGTCCGCGTCATGACCTGAGCCACACGGGGTCAGGGCTTCTGCAAGAAGCCCTGACCAGAGAGAACCTGCAACTGGCGCTCAAGCGAGTTCGGTCCAATAAAGGTGCTGCGGGCGTCGACGGTCTTGGGATCGATGAGACGGTCGAGCATCTGAAAACGGCCTGGCCCGTGATACGGGCGCAGTTGCTGGCGGGAACGTACCGGCCAAGTCCGGTGCGCAGAGTTCTGATCCCAAAACCGGAGGGTGGCGAGCGCAAGCTGGGCATCCCGACGGTGACGGACAGACTGATCCAACAGGCGCTGTTACAGGTTTTGCAGCCTCTGTTGGCCCCGGGATTCAGTGATCATAGCTATGGTTTTCGTCCCGGTCGCAGCGCTCACCAAGCGGTACTGGCGGCGCAGCAATACATTCACTCGGGGCGGGACATTGTGGTGGACGTCGATCTGGAGCAGTTCTTCGATCACGTTGATCATGACCTTTTGATCGCTCGACTGAGCAGGAAGGTGACCGACTGAGGCGTTCTGGGTCTGGTCCGGGCCTATCTGAACAGCGGGACGTTGATCGACGGCGTAGTGGTCGCCAGTGAGCGAGGGACGCCGCAAGGTGGCCCCCTTTCACCATTGCTGGCCAATGTATTGCTGGACGAGGTGGACAAGGAATTGGAGCGACGAGGCCATTGCTTCGTCAGGTATGCGGACGATGCGAACGTTTACGTACGCAGCCTCAAGGCCGGTCAGCGGGTAATGGCAGTGCTCCGTCGCCTTTATGACCGACTTAGGCTGCAAGTGAACGAGAGCAAGAGCGCGATTGCCAGTGCGTTTGGCCGCAAGTTTCTGGGCTACGGCTTTTGGCTGTCAGCTCAAGGCGAGGTCAAACGCTGGGTGGCAAGCAAAGCGCTACAGACGTTCAAAAGCCGCATCCGACAGCTGACGTCTCGAAATGGAGGCCGAAGCCTGTCGCAAGTGGTGGAAGGTCTGAGACCCTACCTACTGGGCTGGAAAGCGTATTTCGGTTTATCGCAAACCCCTCGCCTTTGGCATAGGTTCGATGAATGGATACGCCGACGACTCAGGGCCATCCAGCTCAAACAATGGAAAACCGGAAGGAGAACGTACGGTGAACTGCGCAAACTTGGAGCAAACCCTGACTTGGCAGCGGCGATAGCCGGCAACAGCCACAGGTTCTGGCACAACAGTGTCGGTCTGATCCATGGAGTGCTGACGGTGGCGTGGTTCGACCGGTTGGGTCTACCTCGACTCTGCTGACCTCAACTTCTCGAACCGCCCGGTGCGGACCCGCATGCCGGGTGGTGTGGCAGGGGCACGGCCAGATGGCCGTCCCCTATGCCGATTTGGCAAACGCCCCAAAAGGAACCAAAAGGTCTCGCCCCAAGCGTCCGGCCCCTCGCTTAGGCTCGGCGTTCCTTCGCTCCGGCGTCCATCTGGGGGCATCGCCTCCGGTTGGCTTCGCTTCAACCTCCTCTCGATGTGTTCGACTTCGTCGAACGGCGCTGCGCGCCTGCCCCCCAGATGAACACCTCCACTCAGCCTCCCGAAGGGGCGGGTGGATCAAGATCAAAAGCGGCAGGCGAGCTAACGCTCGGCCTGTTGAGTGGTGAGAAGCGAAAGGCGAACACCAATCCCCTGTGGGAGCGAGCTTGCTCGCGATGGCGGCCTGATAGCCGACCAATCTCACACAGGGTGTACGGCCAGTAGCCCGGTGGCCTTCCCCAGCGCCCAAAGCGCTACCAAACCGAAGCATGAACAGGCAGTAAATCTCAGGGACTCGTATTGGGTCGTAGAATTAGCTGCTGGTTCTTCATTTGAGTAGGCCGGTGTATTTCCCATATAGCCAAAGAACCACCACCGCCCCTGTAACGAAATAGGCAATATGAAATGGATACGCTGCCCAGCGCTTGAGCCTTTTAGGCAACCGTTTCACTTCTTCAACTGATAAGGGTTCCTGGCGCTGAATTTTTTTAGACGAGATTAAAGCGCTGATTGCGGCCAGACGAAAAATTCTTCCATGATGCCCCGTGCCCCACGTGAGGCGGTTGACGCATATGGAATCCAGTTGCTTGAAATGCTTTTCCAGCGCTTCGAGTTTTGTGTGAGCAGCATAAAAAATGATAGCTACGTCGAAAAGGCTCAGCAGGATAAGCGCTCCCCAGACCCAGGCGAGTGTTGTTCTAGTGAGTTCCATTATTCAGAATGCTCATAGAGTTCTTGCCCAATCAGTTCGCTGCCGTCGGTCATCAGCGTTCCGGTTCCGGTGGCGCCTACCGCGCCGGCAACGAGTACACAAACGAGTTTTCCGAGCCCTTTTACTTTTGCACACACAGCGGTGCCTATTTTCGAGCCTGCTGCACCCCCGGCGACAGCTCCGGCTGTACCGCCCACCATTTTTGCGCCCTCAACAAATTTCATTTGCTTGCATTCATCCTCGCGACCAGTAGTGCATACCTCATGAATTTTTAAACTGGATGCGCCTAACTGCAGACCAATCCCGACATAACCACCGGCTTTCATATATTTTGCTGCTCGTGAGACACCCTCAATGTTCGTTGCGTACCCAGGCAACTGTGTTGGTGCCCCAGCCTTGTCCCAACGATGAATCGTTCTGCGAGTTGATAACCCCAAGGCTCGCTTGAGTTTCGGGTGATCCGCAATGCCGGTGCCTTTGCGTACGAGTGACCCAAGGCTGGCATCAAGCTTCGCCATAAGTCGTTTACGCTTGGAAAAAAACTCTGGCGAATGCAGATTGCGGTACTGGCGATATTGTTGCTGATGCAGTTCCTCCAGTTCTTTGAGGGCATTTTTCAAGCCCTCCAGATGCTGCCCAATCATGAACGACGCCACACCCAGCGATCCCGCCGACACTTCCAGAAACGGCTCTATAACCTCATGGTGCTCAACCATAAACGAAGCTTCCTCATCACTCAGATCCTTGAGCACTTCGTTAACCTTTTCCGCAGCGATCATCATCTGCGCCTCTTCACGCCGGCACATGTAGTGCCGTGAATCGCTGAAGATCACCATTTGCCCCGGTTTCACCCTTTCGCCGAGATGGCGATTGAGCGAACGAAATTCGCGACGTAACGCATCGCTTGGCGAGCTCTCGTACAGCGAGCGTTCCAGCGACTCAAGACTCATGGGCTTTTCAACTATATAAAATCCCGACTCCGCCGGTTTGGGCTGCGTGAAGGCGTGATCTTCGACCAGATGTTGCGCCGGGGGTGGTTCGGGTTGTGTCTTGAATCCATTCCATGAACCGCCACTGTTATCCAGATTGACGCGAGGCGTGACCATCACCCAATCGCCGTTGCTCACGGCCTGAATCAGTTTTTGCTGGTGGGCGGTCTGCATGTAGTTGGAGTGGTTGGCGCCCACGGCATTCAGCAGGTCGTCGAAGCCTTGTAAGTCGTACGGGTAGTTCAGGGCTTGGCGAAGGGCGTCGATGGCTTGATGGCTGTCGAGTACCTGGCCGCGCTGGCCAGCGAGTTGGTGTTGGGGGATGAGTTTGGTCACGCTTGTCGCCCAGTCCTTGGAAACGGGGCACTTTGGCGATCACGCTCTGGGGTGGATGCCGGGGGATTCTGTTTGGCTTGTAGGGGAAGTCCGAATTTTTCTCGGTGTTTGGGGGAGGGTGGTTTGTCAGTGGATTACTGGCTGAATGACAGGGCCAATCGCGGGCAAGCCACGCTCCCACAGGGAATATGTGCTGATTTGAGGAGTGTGTTTAATAGTGTTTAACGTTACTTCCTGAAAGCTACAGACCCTTGCGCCGTTGCCTACGACTACGCCAGAATCCGCCGGCTTGTGCGCTTTGGCCCTGGTCTTTATCGTTTACCCATCGCTGCCAATTCAGCGATCGGGTTTAGCGACCCGACCTGGTATAAGTGCAACAATGCACCCGTCTTTATTGCAGGCGATGTTATGTCCGCATTCGATATGGTGGCTGTGCGCGGGAGACCCTCGGGTCTGCCGGGTCTTATACCTCTCGGTTCGCTAACCCGCGTACGGCCGCCACCCTTACTTGTTTAGCGACAGGTACTGGTGGTTCCATCAGGTATAACGGAGCTTCCCCATGTTCAAACCCACACCCAATCCCCCAGAAACCGACACCGTTTCCCCCTACGCGTCACCCGATTCAAAAAAACTCCACGAAGCCGCCGACCGCGCCCTCGACCATTACCTCAATCCCCACAAAGACACACCCGAACGCAAGGTCAGGACGATGTTCGTCATCGCGCCGGACATCGATACCGAAAGCCTGTTGGCCCACGCCTGTGAATCGTTGGCTTCCGCCAGTGTCATGGCTACTGATTTCGCGGTGTTTGTGGAGGGGCCGCAGCGCAGCATGTTGTTGGGCATCCAGCAGGTCATCATGCTGGCCGACCTGGCGGTGAATCGGGCGTTGGATAACATCGATCCGCAAGACTCACCCACGTAGCTGATCGGCACAGACAAAAAAACCGCGACCCTCCAAGGACCGCGGTTTTTTTGCAGCGCGATTATTGCTGTAGCACGGTTGCCCGGTTGTCGTTGCCCATTTGCTGCACGGTCGCAGTCTGGGTCATGCCACTCTGAGTGACGCTGGCAATGTTGCCGGTGCCGCCCTGAGTGACGTAGGCCACGTTCATGGTGCCGGACTGGTCGAAGTCGGTGGTGTTGCCAGTGCCGGTGCTACTGCCCTGAGCCAGGTTGGTGGTGCCGCGCTGGTCGGCGATGAGGATGTTGTCGCTGCCGTTCTGGTCGAAGTACAGCTCGTTGTAGTTTTCAGCCTGTTTGACCGTGGTTTTGTTGCCGGTGCCCGTCTGGCTGGTGGTCATGATGTGGCCGACGCCGTCTTGTTTGAAGCTGGCGGTGTTGTTATTGCCGGCTTGGGTAATGGTTGCGCGTTGGTTACTGCCGAACTGGCCGCCCAGTTGCGGGCCTTTCCAGTTGCTGGCGTAGACCTTGTTTTCAGTGCCCACGGAGGTAGCGTTCAACACTTGGCTGTCGCCGCTTTGATAGGTGAAGTGCACGTTGCCGGTACCTTGCTGGTACAGCGCCAGGACCGAGCCGATGGAGTCGAACTGGTCCGCATAAATTGCGTTGAGGTCGCCGACTTGCAGCACCTGGGCGACGTTGTTTTCGCCGAAGCTCTGGTCGACCACGGTCTCGTTGGTTTTCCCGTACTGGTTGACGGTGGCCTCGCTGGCGGTTTGCCCGCCTTGCCAGACTTCGGCGCCGTTGAAGTCGCCGAACTGGTTGATGGTCACGGTACCGCCGTTGCCATCGCGCTGGTCGCCATAGGCGTAGTTGCCTTCGCCCGCCTGGTTGAGATTGATCTGGCCGCCCATGTGGGCGATTTGTTCGGCGGTGGCGTAGTTGGCGGTGCCGTACTGGATGATCACTGCGTTGTTGGCAGTGCCCAGTTGGATCTGTTCGATATTGGCCTCGTTGCTGTCACCAAACTGGAAGGTTTGACCTTGGGTGCCTTCCTGACTGTCCTGATAAATGAACGAGAAGTTGCCGCTGCCCTGCTGTTGTTGCAGCGCTTCGTTGCCGCCCATGCCGATCGACTGGCTGGCATGGCTGGTGTTGGAGCTGCCGACCTGTTGCTGGGTGATGGTGCTGCCGTTTTCGAACAGTTGCTCGGCGTAACCGGCGTTGTAGTCGCCGAGTTGATCCTGGGTGATGGTGCCGGTGGCGTTGTCTTGCACCGCTGCGGCATCGTTGCCCTCGCCGAGTTGCTGCTGGGTGGCGGTACTGAACGGGGCCGCGGTCTGTTTCACGTCGGCGATGTTGGCGGTACCGACCTGGTCCTGGGTGGAAACGCTGTCGTCGGCCATCGCCTGGGCACTGAGTAGGACCAGGATGGTGGCGGTGAGGGGCGTCAGTTTGAACATGATGAAACCTCCATGTGGTGCAGTGCTTTAGCGGTATTGTTTGACCGAAACGCTCATGCCGTTTCCGGATTGGGTCACGGCGCTTGAAAGCCCCGTGCCGGCCTGGTCGATGCTGGCGTCGTTGTTGTTGCCGTTCTGGGAAATCTGCGCGCGGTTGTGGCTGCCGTTTTGCGTGATTGAGGCGGCGTTGCCACTGCCTTGCTGGGTGATCATTGCCATCAGGTCGCTACCTTGCTGCAGGATGTAGGCTTCCTGATTACTGCCCGACTGGACGATGCGACCGAGCAGCGACTGGCCGTTCTGTTGCAACAGCGCAACGTTGGCCTGGCCGTTCTGATCGATCAGTGCTTGCTGGCCAAT
This sequence comes from Pseudomonas sp. ACM7, assembly GCF_004136015.1. Taxonomy (NCBI): domain Bacteria; kingdom Pseudomonadati; phylum Pseudomonadota; class Gammaproteobacteria; order Pseudomonadales; family Pseudomonadaceae; genus Pseudomonas; species Pseudomonas sp. ACM7. The sequence goes on from NZ_CP024866.1 coordinate 5,165,732, forward strand.
CGGTGGTGGTAACTCGCCGAGGTCGGCGCCGGGGGCCAGGTCGTCGTTCTCCATCAAATCGTCGGCGCGCGCGCCCGCACTGCTGCAGAGCAGAAGCAGGCAGAGCAGGGCGGCGGTCGAGGTTTTCATGGTTGCGTCCTTTGGGAAGAGGCCGGCCCCACCCACCGAATCGGCGGGTGGGGCGAGGGCTCAGTTCGAGATCACCGAGACCGTGCGCACGGTGCCTTGGGACGAGGTGATGGTGGCTGTCGGGTTCGCCGATGGAATCACCGCCGTGGTGTTGTTCACTGTCAGCCTCCAGCGACCGGTCGCCGGTACCGTGGTGGTGCCCAGGGTTGCCAGCCCGGTCGGGGTGGAGACCTTGATGGTGATGGTGTTGCCGGTGGTCACCGATGAGGTGCCTGCAAAGTCCCAGGTGAAGCGGTTGTTGGAGCGAGCCGACACCGTTGCCGTGGTCACCGTGAAGGTTTCCGCAGCAGGCCTTGGCGAGACTTGCACGGTGACCGTGGCCGGTGTCGACAGGGCGCCGAAGCTGTCCCGGGCGATGTAGGTGAAGGTCGTGGTGAAGGCCGTCGTGACCGTGGCCGGTGGGGTGTAGGTGATCACAGTACCGTTGCTGCTGACGGTGCCACGACCCGCCGCAGGTTGGGTCAGGCTGGCGACCGCCAAAGGCACGTTGCCTTCCGGATCGGTGTCGTTGGCCAACACGTTGATCGGTATCGCCACGCCCAGGGTCGCGACGGCGTCGGCGACTGCCACCGGTGGCCGGTTAGGCGCCACGGTGATGGTCACGGTCGCTGGGGTAGTCGAAGCCAGGCCTTTGATGTCTTGAGCCTTGTAGGTGAAGGTCGTGGTTAACGGCACAGTGACCACGGCGGGCGGGGTGTAGACCACCGCAGTCGTGCCGCTCAACGCCACGGTGCCCTGGCCGGCGGCCGGTTGGGTCAGCGCGGTGATGCTCAGTGGCGTGTTGCCGTCCGGGTCGCTGTCGTTGGCCAGCAGGTTGAGGGTGATCGGCACGCCGAAGCTGGTGCTGCCGGTGTCGGCCACAGACAGTGGCGCCTGGTTCTCGCCGGTATCCGGTGCGGTACCGACAACCACGACGGGCTCGGTATCGCTGCCGCCCGCGGCGGATTTTACCGTGACGGTGGCGGGTGGCTGGGTCAGGTCGGCGATGGTGATTTTTTGCAGAGTGCCGGATTTCGACAGACGTCCGTAACCCTGCGCGACCATGTCTGGCACCGCCACTTCGTCAGTGGACGTGGCCTCGATCAGCAGGCTGTGATTGCTCCAGTTGTAGCGAGCGGTCTGGATTTTCACCAGGTCAACGAGCTTGCTCGAGACCGCCGTAGGGCGGGTGGTGCCGGCCGGGTTGGTGGCGGTGAGCACCACGACCGGAGGCACGGGGCCGCTGAGCAGGTGTTGACCGAAGTACAACCCGGTGCCGTCACCCACCATGTTGATCAGGCATGGCGTAGGCGGTGGGCCTGGCACAAGGGCGAGGGTTTCGCGGAAGCACAATGTAGAGCTGTTGTCCGCTTTGCCAAAGACTTCGACCCGGGTGCTGGTACCGGTGCCCGAGGCGATGCGACGGTAGGTTGCACGGCTAAGGTCGACATGGGTTTGCGCACGGTTGTCGAGGACTTTACCGGCCAGCGTGAACAGGTTGCTTTGGATCGTGCCGGCCGGGCCCTGGATGCGCACAAAGTTGGTGTTGTTGGGGCTGCCGGTGACTTGTTCGGTGAGGTTCGGGTCGCCGACGAAGGTTTCGATTGCGCCGGTGTCCGGGTTCACTTCGGTATAGGGGCCGTTGACGCTGCGCAGGAATGGCCCGATAGCACCGTTGAGTGCCCCGCTGAAATTCCCCGCCGGACCTACGCCGATGTCTCTGGTGATGTTGATTGCGCGACGACCGGGGGTGGTGACGTTGACCGTTTCCACGCCATAAGGGTGAGTAATGGTGTAGGTCCCGGCGACGGGCACGTTTATCCGCATACGAATCCGCGCAAAGCTGATTTGATCGCCATCGAGCGGATTTCCGCCGGCAAAAGCTGCTTCTATCCCGGCCACGTAGGCGTCCATTCCATAGCCAGCGGCATTGTTGGGAATGTTCATCCCGGCGAGGAACCAGAAGGCTTCGTCTGGCCAGTTATCCGGGAACACCATCGGCAGGGTGTCGTCGAAAATGCCCGGTGTCGGCAGCAGGGTGCACATGTAGGCCGGTGGCGTGGCAGCCGGTACCCGCGAACTGGTGGCTCGGGATTGGCACAGTTCCATCGACAGCAGATTGTTGTCCTGATACCAGATCGGGAATTTCCCCGAGGCAAAGGTATAAGGACCGGGGTCGACGGCAGCGAGTTGCGCGAATGCACTGCCGGACAGCGATAGAGTCAGTCCCAGGGCGTTGAGCGCCAGGCGTGGCCAATTGTTCATGATGCCTCCTGATGAGGAACTGGGCATGTGAGCGTTCATTGCACGATGACCACTTCTTCGGTGTCGCTGCCGCCATTGGATGACGTCACTCGAACCTTGGCCGGTGGTATCGGCGAGATGCCGGTGGCCAGGGATTTCACTGCGCCATCGCCACTGAGGGCGCCAATGGCGACACCTGTGCCAGAGGTGGCTGTGAGCACCGGTGGCGAAGTTTCGTCGCTGGTCGAGGCCACGACCGTTATTTGCCCGGTGCTGAGGCTGTATTCGGCACGTGAAATCACCACCAGGTCCGTCAGGGGCATGGGTAAGGTGGTCGGTGTGCTGCTAGCGATGGCCAGGTGGTTGTCGGCGGTCACTTGCAACGTGCTCGGCAAGCTGGGGTTGGTCGAAGATTGCGCATACCAGTTGCCGGTGGTGTTGGCCTCGGTAAGGTTCAACACCGGGTTGTTGCTGTCCAGAGTCACTTTGGCCGGTGGCGGCGGGGCCAGGGCGAACACGTCTTGCTGAGCCACCGGAGCGCTGGCGCCGGGTTTGCGCGAGTAGGTGCTGCGCTGGGTGATCAATGGCGTCGGCCGTGCCATTGTCGCCAACTTGCCGGAGATGGCCATCACCGTCGTGCGCAAATCCAGCCCGTTGGGGCCTTCAATGCGTATGTAGTTGGTATTGAAAGGGCTGCCGGTGAAGGCTTCCACCAGGTTCGGGTCGCCGACGAATTGCTCGGCTGAACCGGTGACCGGATTGGTCTCGGTGTAGGGGCCATTGACGCTGCGCAGGAACGGCCCGACATCGCCCTTAAGGGCACCGTCGTAGGTTTTCGGCACGCCGATGCCGATATCCCGGGTCATGTTGATCGCCCGACGCCCGGGGGTGTCGACGTTGAAGACATCGACGCCGTAGGGGTGGGTAATGACGTAGGTGCCCGCGGTCGGTACATCGACACGCAGGCGGATGCGGGCGAAGCTGATCTGGTCACCTTCGACCGGGTCGCCACCACTGAAGGCGGCTTCAACGGCGCTGACGTAGGTCAGGTCGATACCTCGGGCTGCGTCGACGATGGTGCCGTCGCCGGTGAACCAGAACGCCTCATCAGGGAAGTTGGTCGGGAAGACGAGCGGTTGCGTGTCGTCGAAGATCCCGGGTGCCGGCAGCAAGTTGCACATGTACGTCGGTGCGCCCGGTGCGCTGGGCACTCGCGAGCTGACAGCCTTGGACAGGCAAAGATCGAGGGTTCGACCGTGAGTGTCCTGATACCAGGCAGCGAACGAGCCGTTGGCTTGCACGTAGGGGCCTGGGTCGACGGCAAACAGCGCCGCCTGGGCGACGCCTTGGGCCAGTGCGCTAACGACCAGGGCGGCCGCGGTTTTGGACAGTAAAGGGTGCATGAGTTAAGCCCTCTATATATCGAAATGCCTGCCCCATGGAGACGGGTCAGTTGAGAGGGCTTCGGCAACTTCCATACCAACCGTCGAAAACGGCCGGTAGAGGCCCGAGTCATGGGCGTGTCACTCACAAACGGCATCGGAGCGCGGTTTTTGGGAGCGGGCCTCTGTCCCCAGGATTGGGGGGAGATGGGGATAAGGAGTAAGTGGGGGGACGAGACCCAACGTCGGGCAAACGGCCATGAGTGGGCTATAACCCTATAGGGGAATCGTCGGGAACACGTCCATGGACATGCCTACTCAAACACTTCAGGCCGAGGAGGGTGATGTTTGCCTGAGCTCGCGCAAGCAGCCGTTCAATTTATTGCGCTGGTTTTCGCTCATCAGCATGGCGGTGATTGGCACGGTGGCGGTGGCGTTGGGGTCGGTGTCCACCCGGTTCGTGATTACCGAAAGCGTGCAACGCGATGCGTTGTTGACGTCCCAGTTCATTCAGGCGATTGCCTCGGTCGAGGTGCGCCACGTATCGATTCCCAACGTGCGGACCATGGGCGAGCTGCTCGATCCGCGCAAAGACAAGGACTTTTCCGACGTCGACCCGCTGGCCCGCGCCATTGCCCGGGGCGAATTCCTTGACCATATCGAGCACTTGCCGGACGTGATCCTGGCCAATATCTATGCCCCCGACCGCAGGGTGATCTGGTCGACCAACCCGGCGTTAATGGGCACTACGATCCATGCCGACGAAGACCTCGATCAAGCCTTTGCTTCCAAAATTCCGGTGTCGGCCAGCTATCACGATGTGAACAAGAGCCGCATGGAACAGAAGTTTGTGGCGCCCCCGGAATACATCTTCATCGAGAACTACATTCCGTTGTTCGATGTCGACGGCAAGAACGTCACGGCGATGGTCGAGATCTACAAGGAACCCAAGGACCTGATCAGCCGCATGGAGCGCGGCCTGGTGCTGATCTGGCTGGCCACTGCGCTGGGCGGCGGGCTGATTTACCTGGGGCTCTACTGGATAGTGCGCCGGGCTGCCATTTTGCTGGCGGCGCAACAAAAGCAACTGATCACCAACGAAACCTTGGTCGTCCTGGGCGAAATGTCGTCGGCGGTCGCCCACAGTTTGCGTAATCCGCTGGCGACCATCCGTTCAAGCGCCGAACTGGCGCTGGAATTCGACAGCGGCCCGGCCCACAAGAACATCAACGACATCATCGGCCAAGTGGATCGCATGTCGAAGTGGGTGAGGGAGCTGCTGCAATCCTTGCGTCCGCTCAACGATGACGCCGAGCCTGTCAATCTGGTGGCGGCGCTGCATGACAGCCTGATGGCCTTCGAGCATCAAATCACCAAAGCCTCGGTCCATGTGGTGTTCGACCCGAAGCTGACGCCCATGGTCCTTAGCCAGCAGGTGCAGTTGACGCAGATCCTCAACAGTTTGCTGGCCAATGCACTGGAAGCCATGGACAAGAGCGGCACGTTAATCATCACATTGGAGCCGACCGATTCCCGTGGCCTCAGCGTGGTGGTGAGCGACACCGGCAAAGGCATGAACGAAGAACAGCGCAGCATGGCCTTCCGGCCGTTTTTCACCACCAAACAAGGTGGGCTGGGTGTCGGGCTGGTGCTGGTCAAGCGGATCATGGAGCGGTTTGGCGGTGCGGTGGCCCTGGAAAGCCGTGAAGGCGAGGGCACGAGTGTCCGTCTGTCGTTCAAATTGGTCCCCTGAAAAAGGGTGTGAACTTTCCCCGTTAGTGGGTGTCATTCCCCAGTCGTTTTCCCCGGTTATGGCACATTGATGTTGATAAGTCATTGTTTTGTTAAGTATTAATACTTTTGTAAATAACGGTTACAGATCTGGCGAGGTCCTTGCAAAACCCCCATTACCCCCTTCACGACTCCGAGGCGGCTGGTGATGGACAGAAAAGCGCGGTACCCCTTCAAACGGTTTGGCCTCCTGACGCCTCTGAGCGTTCTTCTGACAATGACGCTGGGCACAGCGACTCTTCGCGCCAGCCCCATCGACGACGAGCGACAGCCAGAACCTTCCGACCCCTCGGCTTACTACGATGAACCGGCTGACAAAGCCGCGGCGTTGAATGCCATTTTGACCATGCCCGAGGCCAACAAGGATTCCTTCGATTTACCCGGTGGCGTCAAAGGCAGCAAAGACACCACGCGGGTGGAAAACATTCTGCCGCCGGTGGTGCAAACCAGTTTCAACTACCCCACCAACGGCAAGCCGAGTCCACTGTATGGCGCTCAGCCGTTTACTCAGCAGTTGGTGCTGTTCGAAGAATTCGGCCCGGAAAAACTCGACCCCACCACACCGGCAGCGCCGTTGGGTTTTCCACCGGCAGCCATCGGCCCGTTGCCACAGCAGGACCCCACCAGTGCGGCCCGCAGTGCGCCACCGAGTGCGGCACTCGACGCCTTTCTGCGTCAACCAGGCTTGACTCCGTTCCCCAGCCAGTATTCCAACGTGGTCGACCGTAACCCGTGGCAGAAGCAGATCGAATTTTTCCTCAACCGCCGTATCGGCTCGTCGGCTGAAGGCCGTCCGCCAGGAAAAGGCTGGTCGCACCAGCGCTGGAACGAGTTTTACCCCCAAATCGCCTACAAGACCGTGCAAACCGGCGCACGGTTGAATACCGGTGGGCGTGATAGTCGTCAGATGCACCGCTATGCCGTGGGCGAGTTTGGCCCCGGCGGCCTCTATCACAACGTGGCTGGCGTACCGGCGACCGATGGCACCGCCAAGGGCGTCGATGCGCGTTTCCACCCGAAAATGCCGGTGCAGAACCACAACTCGGTCTGGACCTTTGATGGCACCTTGCCGCCAAAATTGTTGATGGTGCGTTACGGGCAACCCGTGTTGATGCGCCATTACAACGGCTTGCCGATCGACCCGTCGGCGAACATGGGGTTCGGTTTGCACACCATCACCACCCACGAACACAACGGCCACACACCGGCTGAAAGTGACGGTTATGCCAATGCGTTTTTCTTCCCCGGGCAATTTTACGACTATCGCTGGCCGATCCAGTTGGCCGGCTACGACAGCATCAACACCAAGGCTGAAGACCCGCGTGCAGCCTTTCCGTGCTCGCCGGGCGAAACCCTATGGACCAACGACCTCATCCCCAGCCGCAAGACCTGCGAAAACGGCACCATCAAAATCCGCGGCGACTGGCGCGAAACCATGAGCACCCACTGGTTTCACGACCACATGCTCGATTTCACCGCGCAGAACGTCTACAAGGGCAACGCGGCAATGATGAACTACTACAGCGCCCTGGACCGCGGCAATGAATCGGTGAATGACGGCGTCAACCTGCGCTTTCCCAGTGGCAGCGCCTTGCCTTGGGGTAACCGCGACTATGACGTCAACCTGCTGTTTGCCGACAAGGCGTGGGATAAAAACGGTCAACTGTGGTTCAACCCGTTCAATACCAACGGCTTCCTCGGGGATCAGGTGCTGGTCAACTGGCAGTGGAAACCGACCCTGGATGTGCGCGCCCGCAGCTATCGGTTCCGCATGCTCAATGGCTCCGTGTCGCGCTTCTTCAAACTGGCGCTCGTGCGCGAGATCAAGGGCACCAGCGGGGAGTTCCAAGGGCCTGCCGGCTCGGGAGTGTCGTATGCCCGCGTGCCGTTCCACATGATTGCCAACGACGGCAACATCATGGAACACAGCGTGCCGTTCGACGGCAGCATGGACCTGGATGCCGACGGCGATAAACAGAACCACAACGCGATCCTGCCAACCCTGGGCATTGCCGAACGTTTCGACATCATCGTCAACTTCTCGAAAAACGGGATCAAACCGGGCGACAAGCTGTTCTTCGTCAACCTGCTGGTGCACGAAGACGGCAAGGGCCCGAAAGAACCCGTCTCCCTGGCTGACGTGCTGTCCGAGAAATACCGGGCGATCCTCAAGCAAACCAGCAAGGGGCCGAAGTGGGAGGACGGTGATCCGGCGGTAGGCAAGGTGTTGCAACTCAACGTCAAGGCCTACACCGGCCAGGACCTGGCCATGGATCCGGCAGCGTACGAACCGGCCAAACCGGGCAAAGCCGAAGGCTTGGTGATGATCCCGCTGAAGATTCACCGCGACAACACCGCCGACAAGGCGCTGCTGGCCAAAGCCCGTCACCGCACCTTCACCTTCGGCCGTTCCGACGGTACCGATGAAGCACCGTGGACGGTCAAGACCGATGGCGGTTTCGGTTTCTCCATGGACCCACGTCGCTTGAACACCGCGACCCAGCTGGCCAGTGGCCCCACCGATGCCGGTGTCGCCGGTTTCGGCACCCTGGAAGTGTGGAACATCAAGCTCGGCGGCGAGGGCTGGAGCCACCCGGTGCATGTGCACTTCGAGGAGGGGATCATCCTCAGCCGCGGCGGCAAGGTGCCACCGGAATGGGAAAAATGGGCACGCAAGGACGTGTACCGCATCGGCTCGGAAAAGGATGGCCTGGACAGCGTCGAAATAGCGATCAGCTTCCGCGAATTCGCCGGGACGTACATGGAGCACTGTCACAACACGCAGCATGAGGACAACTCCATGTTGCTGCGCTGGGACATTGAAAAACCGGGGCAATTCCAGCTGATGCCGACACCGCTGCCAAGTTGGGATGGTGTGCGCTACGTGAACTCCGCCGCGCTGCCAACCTTCCGCACTGGCGACGGCTCCGGCCCCGGCCCCAAAGAGGTGGTCCAACCATGAACCGCGAGGGAGCCGACATGAAAATGCATACGCCGCGCTCCCGCGCCCTGGGCATGCACCTGATTTTGATGTTGGTCACCTGCCTGCTGGCCAGTCGGGTGCTGGTGGCTCATGAAGCTGCTCCGTCCGTGTCAGCGTCACCGACGGAGTCGGCGACGCCCTGGGGCGGTGATTACTTCCCCAACACCTTGCTGACCGATCAGGACGGTCGGCAGTTGCGTTTCTTCGATGATTTGATCAAGGACAAGGTGGTGGTGATCAATTTCATCTTCACTTCGTGCAGCGACTCCTGCCCGCTGGAAACCGCGCGCCTGCGTCAGGTGCAGAAGTTGCTGGGGGATCGGGTCGGCCAGGACATTTTTTTCTACTCCATCAGCATCGACCCCTTAAGCGATACACCCGATGTGCTCAAGGCCTACGCACAACGCTTCAAGGTCGGGCCGGGCTGGAAGTTTCTCACCGGGGAGTTTGCCGACGTCACCGATCTGCGAAAAAAACTCGGGCTGTTTATCGAAGGCGTCGACAACGGACGCAGCAAGGACCACAACCTCAGCCTGATCGTCGGCAACCAGACCACGGGCCGCTGGATGAAAGCTTCACCTTTCGAAAACCCGTGGATTCTGGCCGATCAGTTGGCCAACACACTGCAGAACTGGAAGCAGCCCAGCGTTGAAGAAAACTACGCGGATGCGCCCGAGATTCGTCCGCCGAGCAACGGCGAAGAACTGTTTCGCACCCGTTGTGCGTCGTGCCACAGCCTGGGTCCGATGGACGGGCAGGGCATCGGCATGCGCAGCATCGGCCCGGACCTGATCGGCGTCACTCGCCTGCGTGATCCGGCCTGGCTGAGTCGCTGGATTCGCGAGCCGGACCGCATGCTGGCGGAAAAAGACCCGATCGCGCTGGAGCTGTTTGAGCGTTTCGACAAAATTCCCATGCCCAACCTGCGGCTGGATGAGAACGCGGCGCAGTCCATCGTGGGTTTTTTGCAGGAGGAAACCGAACGACAGCACCCGCTACAGGCCGCGCAAACGCAATAGCGGCTTAATCCTGTCATTGGGGCCGTCTGTCTCGATCAATGCCACCTACACTGATCCGAAACACGGCTGAAAAGGCTATGCAAGGCATCCGGGAAGGTCCTATGCAGATACCAGAACAACAAAAAATACCTGCGTCGGCTATGTCGGAAGCAGAAAGCAAGGACTGGCGAGGACAGTTCAACTTGCTGCGCTGGTTTTCCCTGGGCAGCTTTTTCATCATCGCCGCCGTGGCGCTGGGGTTGGGCTATGTGTCCACGCGTTTCGTCGTCGATGAGAGCATCGAGCGTGATTCCATGCTGACTGCGCAGTTCATTCAGGCCATTGGTGATGCGGAAATTCGCCATGCCGGCATCACCCTGCAAAGAACCATGGGCGAAATGCTCGATCCGCGCGATGACATTGCCTATCCCGACGTAGATCCGGCGGCCCGTGCCGCTGCCCGCATGGAGTTTCTCGATCATGTCGAACACCTGCCGGACACGCTGTTGGCGGTGGTGTACGCCCTGGATCGCACCGTGGTCTGGTCGACCAATGCACAAATGATTGGCATGCGCGTCGAAGGTGATGAGGAACTGGACGAGTCCTTCGAAATGAAGGAACCGGTGTCCACCAGCTACCACGAAATCGATGAGGAACGTCCCGAGCAGCAACTGCTGCGTGAGCCTGAATTTCTGTTCATCGAGACCTACATCCCGATGTTCAACGCCGACAAGAGCAAAGTGATCGCCATGGTGGAGATCTACAAGGAACCCGCGGACCTGGTGGAACGCATCCAGCGTGGCTTCAAGCTGATCTGGCTGGCAACTGTACTTGGCGGTCTGGCCATCTACCTCGGGCTGTTCTGGATTGTGCAGCGCGCGGCCATGCTGCTGCAAAGCCAGCAGAAACAACTGATCAGCAACGAGACCTTCGTCGCGCTGGGGGAAATGTCCTCGGCGGTGGCCCACAGCTTGCGCAATCCGTTGGCCAACATTCGTTCCAGCGCCGAACTGGCTCAGGACATCGCCAGCCAGAACGCGCAGAAGAACATCGGTGACATCATCAGTCAGGTCGACCGCATGTCGCGCTGGGTTCGGGAGTTGCTGGTGTCATTGCGACCCGTGAACGACGACTACGAAACGGTAGACCTGGTGCTTGTCATCGACGACACGTTGAGTGCGTTTGACGCGCTGATTAAACGCTCCGGCATCGACGTGCGTTTCACCCCTCAGAGTTGTCCGCCGGTCATCAGCCAACAGGTGTTGCTCACGCAAATTGTTAATAGCCTGTTTGCCAATGCCCTGGAAGCCATGCCCAAGGGCGGCGTGCTGAGTATCGATATCGAAACGCCGCAGCCCGGACTCGTGCGCATGACCCTGAGCGATACCGGCAAGGGAATGACCACACAGCAACAACAAATGGCCTTCAAGCCGTTTTTCACCACCAAACAAGGAGGGTTGGGCGTGGGCCTGGCCCTGGTCAAAAGAATAATGGAGCGTTTCGAAGGCTCGGTCGAATTGACCAGCCGAGAGCAGGAAGGAACCCGCGTTTGTCTCAATTTTAAAGTGGCAACGGGAGGGGACTATGGAGCACAGCATTCTGCTGGTCGAGGATGATGAACTCCTCGCCGAGAATATTCAGACCTACCTGGAGCGCAAGGACTTCGAGGTGACGGTCTGCCACTCGGCTGAGGACGCGTTAGAACAATTGGGCACTTTCGTCCCGGACGTGGTGCTGACCGATAACTCGCTGCCGGGCATGAGCGGTCACGACCTAATCCAGAAGCTGCGCATCAGCGCGCCGGATCTGAAAGTGATCATGATGACCGGCTACGGCAACGTCGACGACGCCGTGGTGGCAATGAAAGAGGGCGCTTTCCATTACGTCACTAAACCGGTGGCCATGCCGGAACTCAAACTGCTGCTGGACAAGGCCCTGGCCACCGACCGAATGGAACGCACACTGTCGTTCTATCAGGAACGCGAAGCGCAGAAGTCAGGGGTGCAGGCATTGATCGGCGAATCGGCACCGATGCAGTACCTGAAAAGCACCATTGGCCAGTTACTCGACGCCGAGCGGCGCATGGCCAATACCGATCTGCCTCCGGTGTTGGTGGAAGGCGAGACCGGCACCGGCAAGGAACTGGTGGCCCGTGCGTTGCACTTCGACGGCCCGCGCAGCAAAGGTCCGTTCATTGAATTCAACTGCGCCTCGATTCCTTCCAACCTGGTGGAGTCGGAACTGTTCGGCCACGAGAAAGGCGCCTTCACCGACGCCAAGGACCGCCGCGTCGGGCTGGTGGAAGCGGCCGATGGCGGGACGCTGTTTCTCGATGAAGTCGGCGAGATGGACTTGTTGCTGCAAGCCAAACTGCTGAAGCTGCTGGAGGACCGGACGATCCGCCGGGTCGGCTCGGTGAAGGAGCGCAAAGTCGATTTACGGGTGATCAGCGCCACCAACTGCAACCTTGAACAAATGGTCCAGCAGGGCAAGTTCCGCCGCGACCTGTTCTTCCGTTTGCGGATCATCTCGATCAAGGTGCCGCGCCTGTATGCCCGTGGCGCGGACATCCTGCTGCTGGCTCGACACTTCCTGGCGATCCACGGCAAACGTTATGGCAAACCGAACCTGTATTTCAGCGATCAGGCCGAGGAATTGCTGCTCAGCTACAGCTGGCCGGGCAACGTGCGCGAGTTGCGCAACATGCTTGAGCAAACCGTGTTGCTGGCCCAGAGCGACACCGTCGCCGCCCATCAATTGAACGTGTGCCTGAGCCTGGTGGATGAGCCGCTGTTGTTCCAGCAAGAGCCGCAATACTGCGAACCGCGTCCGGTTTACAACGGCACCGAGTCCATGAACCTGCCGGAAGTGGAGCGCGACATGGTGCGCAAGATGCTCGACAAGACCGACTGGAACGTCACCAAGTCCGCACGGCTGCTTGGCCTGAGCCGCGACATGCTGCGCTACCGGATCGAAAAACTTGGCCTCGCGCGCCCGGAAAAACGCCAATGGTAGACCTTATTGCATCAATGGCCCCTGACGGCTGAGGCACGCGAGCAGGCACGTGGGGTCGAGGACTTCTTCGTTCACGTAGACACCGCGTTGCTGATCGTAGGAGCGGATGAACACTCGAACCGTGGCATCCGCTACCGTCGGCAATCTTGAGTCGTAGAACTCATGCTGACTCGAAATGGGGGTGAAGTCCTGAGGCGCTGTCGGGATGTACGAGCCGGGCGGCACCGTGCTTAGTGACGGTGGCACGGGGTGAGCGAAGGGTTGGTCGGCCCCGTAATAGTTGAACTCACTGCTGTAATCGGTAGTGGGTGTCAGGCTGTCGTCCGCGTGAGCACCGGTTGTGGTGATCAGGCAGAGGGCGAGCAGTAGCCTCAGATCGGTTGTTTTCATGGCAGCACCTGCGAAATCGGTTTTTCCCGCAATTCCCCAAGGTCATTAACTATAGCTCCCGTACGAGCGCGCGTTCGCGATGCCCGGATTACAAGATTTGAACAAAGACTCAATGGGGTTTTTCAAAACGCTGATCTAGACTCGTGCCGGTCAATCAAGACCCCAGTCTGGAGCGCGCAATGGAAATGCCGACAAAAGAAAAAGCCATCGCCAGCAACCGCGATGCCTGGAATGACTCCGCCCGACACCACAAAGACAATCCCGAATGGCGGGCCCGTTTGACGGCTGTTGGGAATAGGGATTTTTGCTGCATGGACGACACCCTCCGAGGTTTGCTGGAACAAGTGGGTGTCGACGGCAAAGACGTGGTGCAACTGGGCTGCAACAACGGCCGCGAAAGCCTTTCGTTGTTTGCGCTGGGTGCCCGCCACGTCGTGGGCGTCGACCAGTCCGAGGCTTTTCTCGATCAGGCGCGGGAACTGGCGTCACGCTCGCCCCATGCGCCTGAGTTCATCGAGGCAGACATCCATCACTTGCCGCCTGAACTTCATGGCCGCTTCGACGTGGCCCTGATCACCATCGGCGTGTTGAACTGGATGCCGGACATCGACGAATTCTTCCGCCACGTCGCGCAAACCCTCAAGCCCGGTGGCAGCCTGGTGGTGTACGAAACCCATCCCTTCCTCGAAATGTTCGACCCCGAGTCCGCCGATCCGTATCGGCCGGACAGCTCGTACTTTCGCAGCGAACCTTTCGTGCAGGACCAGCCGATCGTCTACGAAGGCAAAGTCGACTAGCAGGCGGCTCCGTCCTACTGGTTCGTCCACACCCTGGGCGCCATTTTCACCGGCGCCATCGACGCCGGATTGCAGATCAGCCACTTCAAGGAGTACCCGCATTCCAACCGCGAGGAACTCTATGATCGGTATGAGCAGCAAACGGCGCAGTTGCCGTTGTGTTTTACGTGGGTGGCGCGCAAGCGAGCAGTCTAATCAGAAGAGTCTCTTAGAGCGTTGAGTGATTGACCGAATGACCCGGCTGCGCGCAGAGATCAATGCCAAGGGCGTGAATGACCTTTAATACCGTATCGAAACGTGGTTTTGCCCCTGGTGCGAAGGCCTTGTACAGGCTTTCGCGGCCCATACCCGAATCCTTGGCTATCTGTGTCATTCCACGCGCTTTCACCACATAGCCGATAGCGCGAAGAAATTCTTCGTTGTTGCCGTCTGCGAGCACTTGCGAAAGGTACTCGCTGATGGCTTCGTCACTGTCCAGCAGAGCCGCCATATCGAAAGTAGTCAAAGTCTGGCTCATGTTTAAACCTCCTTTGCCAATTTTTTCGCCCGCCTGATGTCGGCGGTTTGCGAAGATTTGTTACCACCCGCCAATAGCACAATGACGACGCTATTTCGCATAGTGAAGTAGACCCGATAGCCTGCACCGACGTCCACGCGCATTTCGGAAACACCATCACCCACCGGTTTGACATCGCCCAGATTACCCGCAGAGGCACGGTCAATGCGACGAGCGATGGCTAACTTCGCCCGCAAGTCACGAACTGAGGCATGCCATGTCGCGAAGATCATAGTTTGTTGAATAAGATAATTCATTACTCAAATGTATCCATATGGATACGAATGAGCAGTCAGGCAATTCCTTCGTTATGTATGTTTTTTCCCTGAAGTGTGTGGGCTATGGGGTATCCGTGGGGGTTAATTCGCGGTGCTGCTGCCGTCCGCTATCCTTGCTCCACGCACATCGAACGGTTTTCCCCATGCTTTCGGTCCAAGGCGTCTTCAAAAGCTACGCCACTCCCCAGGGCCCACTGCCGGTTCTGCAAGGTGTCGACCTCACCTTGAAACCCGGCAGCAGCCTGGCGTTGATGGGGGAGTCGGGCAGTGGCAAGAGCACCTTGCTGCACCTGATTGCCGGGCTGGACAAGGTCGATCGCGGCAGCATCCGCAGCGGCGAACATCGGCTGGAGCAGATGAACGAAGGGCAACTGGCGAACTGGCGGCGGACCGAAATCGGCCTGGTGTTTCAGCAGTTCAACCTGATCGGCAGTTTGCGCGTGGAGGACAATCTGGCATTTCAGGCGCGATTGGCGGGGCGCCATGATCCGCGCTGGCAGGCGCATCTGGTGCAACGTCTGGGCTTGGGTGATTTGCTGCAGCGTTATCCGGAACAGCTGTCCGGTGGCCAGCAGCAACGGGTCGCGCTGGGCCGTGCCCTGGCGTCGCAGCCAAAACTGCTGCTGGCCGACGAACCCACCGGCAGTCTCGATGAAGCCACCAGCGATGAGGTCTTGAAGTTGTTGCTGGAGTTACTCGACGACAGTCCCACCACCTTGTTGATGGTCACCCACAGCCCGCGGGTTGCCGCGCGGCTGGCCGAAAAAGTGGTGCTCCACGGTGGCCGTCTGGCTGGCGCGGACGAGCGCTGAAGTGCGGGTCTTTCGCGAGACGCTGCGGGCGCTGATCAGTCATTGGCGGCAGCATCCGGTGCAGTTTTTCAGTGTGCTGACCGGGCTCTGGCTCGCCACCAGCCTGCTGACCGGCGTGCAGGCGCTGAACAGCCAGGCGCGTGAAAGCTATGCCCGGGCCAGTCAGTTGATCGGCGGCGAACCCCAGGCCAGCCTCAGTGCACCCAGTGGCGCAACCTTCTCCCAACACGTGTTTGTCGACCTGCGCCGTTTGGGTTGGCCGGTGTCGCCGGTCCTGCAAGGCCGGGTGACGCTCAAGGGGCATGAAGACCAGCGCTTGCAGTTGATGGGGATCGAGCCTGTGTCGCTGCCCGCCGGTTCCGCAGTGGCCGGACAGGCGTTGGCGATTGAGCAGGTTGTCGAGTTTTTCAGCCCTCCGGGCAGTACCTGGATTTCGCCGCAGACGTTGCAGGCACTAGGTCTGCATGAGGGCGAAGGCCCGCTGACTTTGAGTGATCAGGTATTGCCGCCGCTGCATGCCCAACCCGATATGGCCCCCGGTGTGTTGTTGGTGGACATAGGCTTCGCCCAGCAGATTCTGGGCCTGCCGGATCAGCTGTCACGCCTGCTGCTGCCGAAGGATTTCACCGCGCCCCTGCCTGATCACTTCAAGGGTCAACTGCAGCTCAAGACCAGCGGCGAAGAGAACAATTTGTCGCGCCTCACCGAAAGCTTTCACTTGAACCTCGATGCGCTGGGTTTTCTGTCATTCGTGGTCGGCCTGTTCATCGTCCACGCCGCGATCGGCCTGGCGCTGGAACAACGCCGTGGCTTACTCAGAACCCTGCGCGCCTGCGGTGTCAGTGCACGGATGTTGATTGCCTGTCTGGCGGTTGAACTGGGTGGTCTGGCGTTGATCGGCGGACTGGTCGGCGTCGCCAGCGGCTACCTGCTGGCCAGCGTGCTGTTGCCGGACGTCGCCGCCAGCCTGCGCGGGTTGTACGGCGCCGAAGTGGCGGGGCAGTTGAGCCTCAGTCCGTGGTGGTGGCTCAGCGGCGTCGGCCTGAGTCTGTTGGGCGCGTTGTTGACGGGGGCCAACAGTTTGTTGCGGGCCGCGCGCCTGCCTTTGCTGGCCCTGGCCGACCCGCAAGCCTGGCATCAGGCTCACGCGCGCTGGTTGCGGCGTCAGGGTTGGGTTGCCGTGATCGCCGCGGTGATCGCTCTGCTGGCGTTGATCTTTGGCGACAGCCTGAGCAGTGGCTTCGTGCTGATGGCGGCACTGTTGATCGGCGCTGCGCTGGCGTTGCCGGTGGTGCTCAACTGGGTGTTGAACCTCGTGCTGCATCGCAGTCGCTCGGTACTCGGCCAATGGTTTCTCGCCGACTGCCGTCAGCAACTGCCGGCCCTGAGCCTGGCGCTGATGGCGCTGTTGTTGGCACTGGCGGCGAACATTGGAGCGGGCAGCATGACGGCCGGTTTTCGTCAGACCTTCAGCGATTGGCTCGAACAACGCCTGACCGCCGAACTGTACGTTAATCCGCGAAATCCGGCCCAGGCCAGAGAGCTGCAAACCTGGCTCAAGCAGCAACCCGGACTCACGGCAGTGCTGCCCAACTGGCAAGTATCGATCCAGTTGCAGGGCTGGCCGGCGGACGTCTTCGGCGTGATCGATCACCCGACGTATCGCCAGCATTGGCCGCTGCTGGAAGCCTTGGGCGACAACCCTTGGGACCGACTCGCCAAGGACGATGCGCTGATGCTCAGCGAGCAACTGGCCCGTCGGCTGAAGGTGCGTCTTGGCGATCACCTGACGATTCCCACACCCAATGGCACATGGTCGCCACGGATCGTCGGCATCTACGCCGACTATGGCAATCCCAAGGGCCACATGCTGGTCAACGTCAACCATCTGCTGCGTGGCTGGCCGCAGCTGACACCCAGCCGTTTCAACCTGCGCATCGACCCGACGTTGATCCCTGCCTTCCAGGCCGCGCTGCAAACCCGCTTCACGCTGGAGGACAGCCGCATCGTCGACCAGGCCCGGCTCAAGGGTTGGTCCACGCAAGTCTTCGAACGCACCTTTGCCGCGACCGCCGCGCTCAATAGCCTGACCCTCTGTGTGGCGGGCGTGGCGCTGTTCATCAGCCTGTTGACCCAAAGTCAGAGCCGACTCGGGCAACTCGCGCCCCTGTGGGCGCTCGGCGTGACTCGCCGGCAACTGATGTTGCTCAATCTCGGGCAGACCTGGTTGCTGGCGGTGCTGACCTTGGTGCTGGCGTTGCCGTTGGGGATCGCGTTGGCGTGGTGCCTGGACACGGTGATCAACGTTCAGGCCTTTGGCTGGCGCTTGCCGCTGCGGGTGTTTCCGATGCAGCTGTTGCAGTTGATGGGGTTGGCGCTGTTGGCGACTTTGTTGGCGTCGGCGTGGCCGCTGTATTCGCTGTATCGCACGCAACCGGCGGATCTGCTGAGGACGTTTGCTCATGAAGATTAAGCTCGGCGTGTTGCTATTGGCTTTGTTGGGCGGGTGCGATCACTCGGGGCCTGTTGAGAAAGGCTTCGCGGGGCTGGGTCATCAGGCTGCCGCGTTCACCCCGGTGGTGCCCGGTCAGGTGTTCAGCTTTCCGGCGGATCACGGTCCTCATGACGGTTTTCGCATCGAATGGTGGTACGTCACCGCCAACCTAAAGGACGATCAGGGACGCGAGTTCGGCGTGCAGTGGACGTTGTTTCGCAGCGCCTTGAAAGCGACGCCCGAGGTCGCTGGCTGGGGTAATCAAATCATCTGGCTTGGCCACGCGGCCGTGACGTCGGCGACAGTGCATCACGCCGCCGAGCGCTATGCCCGTGGTGGTGTTGGTCAGGCTGGCGTGAGTCTCGCACCGTTCAACGCGTGGATCGATGATTGGCATTTCAGCAGTCAGGGTTCCGACCCGTTGGCGGATCTTCAACTCAGCGCCCGGGACAAGGATTTTGGCTATCAACTGCGGCTGACCTCCACACGTCCTTTGGTGCTTCAGGGCGACAAAGGCTTCAGTCAGAAATCTGAACAAGGGCAGGCGTCGTACTACTACAGTCAGCCGTTTTTCCAGGCCAATGGCACACTGGAAATCGACGGTAAAATATATCAAGTCAGCGGCCCGGCCTGGCTCGACCGGGAATGGAGCAGCCAGCCCCTGACTGCCAACCAGACGGGCTGGGACTGGTTTTCCCTGCACCTGGACAGCGGCGAACAGGTGATGCTCTACCGCATGCGGCAGAAGGACGGCGCGCCTTACCTCACCGGCACCTGGATCGACGCTCAAGGCCAGACGCAGTTGCTGCACGCCGCAGACATAAGCCTCACACCGCAAGACACCGCCAAAGTGGCCGGACGTTCGATGCCGGTACGCTGGTCGATCAAAATCCCCGACAAACACCTCGACATCACGATCAGCGCGCTCAATCCCAATGCGTGGATGGCTTTGCGCATTCCCTATTGGGAAGGGCCGGTGCAATTGAGCGGCAGCCATGGTGGGCAGGGTTATCTGGAAATGACCGGGTATTAAGGCTCCCCTGTAGGCTGGCGAAGCCTGCGATCCTTTGACGTTGATCTTGATCCCCCGAAATCCCCCCGGAACTCCTCGCGACGCCCAACCCTCTACCGTGAGAACCCCCGCAGGAGCCCACACATGAGCGACGACCTAAAACCACCTGACCTTGCCTCGTGGCAGCGCCTGTTCGAAGACAAGGCCTACTGGCAACAGTCCCCTGATGCCCATTACGCCGAACTGCTGCGGGTGGCCGATGACTTGCTGGGGCAGGGCGCCATCGACCTGGAACAATGGCAGGCCTTGAAGGCCAAGGCCTATCAATCTCATAAAGACTCGCCTGCCGTGAACGTCGCCCAGGAGGTTGACGATCCCGAAGCCTGAGGAGAATTTCCATGAATCCCAAACCGCCTGACACTTTGGAAAACCCCGACGAGCCCCGACCACCGGGTGAAGTCGAGCGCGACAACGACGCCCTGCGCCCGACCGATCCAACCCGACGCAAGGAAAGCGGCAAGGGCACAGACAGTGGTGAATCCACCGCACAAGAAACCGCAAAAACTCCCTGATCAGCGTCTATGCTCATCTGCGCAGAGGGCGCTGGACGGTGGTTCAGCGCTCGTTGCTGCCTCCAAATCACAGGGAATGTACCGCTTATGAAACTTCACGCACTGACCAAAGCCATCACCCTTGCGACCCTCCTGTCTGCCGCCAGCCTTAGCGCCATGGCGGCGGACATCCCGCTGTCTGCCGTTGTGGAGGCGGATCAGGTCACCACCAAAGTTGTCTCGGTCGATGCTGCCAATCACCAGGTCGTCCTGGAGGGGCCGGAAGGTCGTCAGGTCCATGTGCAATTGACCGACAAGGCCAAAAACCTCGGCAAACTGAAAGTCGGCGACCAAGTCGATGTCAAGGTTACTAGCGCTGTCGCCGCCTACCTCGACACCGACGTCGACAAAGGCCTGCCAGGCACCGTCGAACGCGCTGGCGAAGTCCGCGCAGCTCCCGGCAGCGACAACCCGGGTGGCGAAGCCTACCGTCAGGTGCAGGTCCAACTAAAAATCACCAAAATCGACGTGAAGAAAAACCAGGTCACCTTCGAAAACCCCGCCGGCCAGTCCAAGACCGTTGACGTCGTAAGACCCGAAGTTCAAGCGGAATTGAAAGATCTGAAAGTTGGGCAGAGTGTCGTTGTCACCTATACCGATATATTGAAAGTGAACAGCAAGCACGGAAGTTGAGTATTAGCTCTATAGGTTGCTTGTACAATTTTTGTATAAGAACAATCAGTTTTAATGGTCTAACTGGTGAGTTTGCTAGTCTGTAAAATAGTATTTGGGCCGACATTTAATCGAAAGTTGTTTCGATAAATTTCATGTTCATATACGCGGACATATTCGAAAACTTCAATTAAAATACTTCCCGTTCGCCCAGTGTCAGGGCTCTTTACCGGTGCATGGATTGCCAGGCCATTACACTGGGCGAACACCTTCTCTGGAGAGCAGTTTAAAAGCTTCAGACATAAAAAATGGGAGACCGTGGTAGTCGCCCATTTTTATTGCCTGGATTAAACCGGTGCCTGCAATCGCTGCCTGGCCGCATCGCAGCAAATTGCGACTGTCGCGGAATTGAGATCTGTGGTCAGTTCGTTGAGTGATGCAGAGGTTTTCGCAGGCGTGGTTTAACAGGTTTCAGTGTCGATGGCCGGGAGGAGGGTGAAGACGAGGCCGGCGGGGTTGGATGTTGTGGATTGCACTGACGGCGCGTTGGGTTGCTTTGCTGAATTGGAGGGGATCGGGATACTCGGGTGGAAACATTTTCATGGTGAATCTCCTGAACCAACATAGCCACAAAGCGGCATTTGCATGCCTTGATTGTGTCCGATCTGTCAAAACCGGTTGCCGGGGCTTCAGTGATAGGCTCGGTATCGGGCTTTGTGGTGCAGGCGGGGAGTGATAAGGTTCTGGCATGGTTGTAGTTGATAAGGAAATCGCTTGTGTTACGTCAGCTTGTATTTGCCCTGCCAGCATTGATTCTGCTCGGCTGCCAGGCAGAATCCGAACCCTTGCCGCACAGCCAGAAACTCGCGCCAGAAAAAGTCGCGGCGATCGCGGCCACGATCAAGAATAAATACCCGAACTTTTCCAGCGAACTGCGTGGCAAGGTGCTCAACACCGTGGTGCAGTCGATCGACAATATGGTGTTTGTCGAAGGCGGTCAGTTTGATATGGGCGACTTCGGGTGGATTTGTGAGTATGACGAAAAGGATGTGTGCACCTGGCCTTGTGGTCAGGATCCGGAGGAGCTTTGTAATATCAGTTCGGGTGGTGATGATGATTTTGTGCATCCGGTAAAGCTGAGCAGTTATTACCTGTCGAAATTTCAGGTTGCGTTGGGTGATTTCGATTTGTTTTTTGTTGCGAACGGAAAGCCTCTGTTTGATGCTAAATATCGAGATAGAGAAGATCTAAAAGATATACTTTTTAATCCAGTATTACCTGCTCCCACACAAAGCTGGCAGGAGGCCAAAGATTACTGTCAATGGATTGGCCAACTAAGTGGTTATCCCGTGGACCTACCCTCTGAGGCGCAGTGGGAGTATGCCGCCCGCAGTCGAGGCGAGCATGTGTTGTTTCCAACCGATACTGGGAGTCTCAGTTACGGGGAAAATTTTCCAATGGAGTCTGAAACAGCCACGTTTCCTGTGAAACGTTTCCCTCCTAACCCTTTGGGTCTTTACGGTATGTCAGGCAATGCTATTGACTGGGTCAACGATTGGTATGGCAAAGATTATTATCAGCACTCACCCTTAGAAAATCCGCAAGGACCAGACACTGGTACTAAGAGAATAAAAAGGGGATCAAATCATTCTGAGGCGTCTTTGTTCGCCGCTCCTATAGTCCGACGTTGGGCTGAAGAGCCAGATCAAGGTGGTCACTATCAAGGTAACAGCTTCCGTTGTGCGATTCAGTCGGATAGGCCGCTATAGCTCACTGATCCGAAAACTCCGAGGTACAGCGGGGAAAATCAGTAGTCTGGCTTTGTTGTGCAGGCGTGGGATGTTAATGTTCGGTCTTTGTCGCATTTTATAAGGATATTGCCAGTGCTACGTCAGCTCGTACTTGCCTTGCCAGCCATGATGTTTTTGGTCGGCTGCGAGGCGGAATCCGGCCCTTTGCCAAACAGCAAGAGCCTTACCCCAGAGAAAGTCGCGTCCATCGCAACCACTATCGCGAAGAAGTACCCTGATCTTCCCAGCGAACTGCGTGGCAAGGTGCTCAACACCGTCCTGCAGTCCATCGAAAATATGGTGTTTGTCGAGGGTGGTCAGTTTGATATGGGTGATTTCGGCTGGATTTGTGAGTACGACGAAAAGGATGTGTGTACCTGGCCTTGTGGGCAGGATCCTGAGCAGCTTTGTAATATCAGTATGGACGGTAATGACGATTTCGTGCATCCGGTAAAACTGAGCAGCTACTACCTGTCGAAGTTTCAAACTATTTTGGGTGATTTCGATCTGTTTTTTACCGTGCAAAATAAGCCGTTGTTTGATACTAAATTCCGCGACAGAGCAGATTTGAAAAGTATGTATGCCCCGAATTTACCGGCGCCCACAAAGAGCTGGCAGGAGGCGAAAGATTACTGTCAATGGATTGGGCTGCTGAGTGGCTATCCGGTAGATTTGCCTACAGAAGCTCAGTGGGAATATGCCGCCCGTAGCCGCGGGCAACATGTGCTATTTCCTACCGATACCAGAAGCCTGAGTTTTGGGAAGAACTTTCCGGTAGAAGGTGAAGGTGAGACTTTTGCAGTTGGCCGATTCACCCCTAATCCCTTGGGTATTTACAATATGTCCGGTAATGCTACGGATTGGGTTAACGATTGGTATTCTAAAGATTATTATCAGCACTCGCCGTTGGAAAATCCGCAAGGTCCGAAGACAGGGGCAGATAAAGTTAAGCGCGGCTCGTATTATCCTGAGGGTCCATTGCTAGCAGCTTCAATTGTAAGGCGATGGCCCGATAAGCCAATACAGGATGCTTATTATCCTGGTACGAGCTTTCGCTGTGCTATTCAGTCAGATAAAAACCTATAGAGTATTAAATGTTAGGGCACCGATGGCGCCCTTATAATTAATTGTATATTTAAGACAAGCCATCAAATAGATTGCTGCGCCGTGCTGGAACCAAAAGGGGACACCCATTAGCCGGTCTCAAGTCAAGGCTAATGGGTGTCCCTTTAATCCATTTAATCCAGTCCCCCCTTTAATCCAGCGAGCAGCCACAGGTCGTTCCATTTGGCTTTCGGGTGTTGGGTCAGCGCCAGGAAGTGGCCGCTGACCAGCAACGGCTGATCGCTTTTGCCTTCCGCGAGTTGGAAGTCGCTGCGCTGATGCTCAAGGGCGCGTTCGGCCAAGTGATTGCCACGTTCGCGGTCGATGAAGCGACCGGGGTAGTCGTAGTCTTTTTCGAAGGCGTAGTGTTGGGCTTTGTTGTGCATGCGTAGGGTGGTAATGTTCTGCCCTTGTCGCATTTTATAAGGATATTCCCAGTGCTACGTCAGCTCGTGCTTGCCCTGCCAGCCATGATGTTTTTGGTTGGTTGCGAGGCGGAATCCGGCCCTTTGCCAAACAGCAAGAGCCTTACCCCAGAGAAAGTCGCGTCCATCGCCACCACTATCGCGAAGAAATACCCTGATCTTTCCAGCGAACTGCGTGGCAAGGTGCTCAACACCGTCGTGCAGTCCATCGACAATATGGTGTTTGTCGAGGGTGGTCAGTTTGATATGGGTGACTTCGGCTGGATTTGTGAATACGACGAAAAGGATGTGTGTACCTGGCCTTGTGGGCAAGATCCTGAACAGCTCTGCAATATCAGCAGGGATGGGAATGATGATTTTGTACATCCAGTAAAACTGAGTAGCTACTATCTCTCAAAGTTTCAGACCCGGTTAGGTGATTTTGACGTTTTTTTTATCGCGCAGGGTAAGCCAATACTTGATAATAAAGATCGAGAACAAGAGGATCTGAAACATCTCTATGCACCAAACTTACCCGCACCTACACAAAGTTGGCAAGAGGCTAAAGATTATTGTCTGTGGGTTGGTCAGCTAAGTGGATACCCTGTTGATTTGCCTACAGAGGCGCAGTGGGAGTATGCGGCCCGTAGTCGTGGTCAGCACGTACTATTTCCTACTGATAATGGCAGTCTAAACTTTGGACGCAATTTCCCAGTGAAGAGTGGCGGCAGCACATTTGCAGTCGATAGCTTTACTCCTAATCCTTTAGGTATATATAACTTGTCCGGAAATGCTACGGACTGGGTCAATGACTGGTATGGAAAAGACTATTATCAGCAGTCTCCTATGGATAACCCGCAAGGGCCTAAGACTGGTACTCAGAGGGTTAGACGCGGTTCAAACTATCCAGAGGGGCCTATAGGTGCAGCTCCGGTTGTTCGTCGCTGGGCTGATGCTCCCTCAAAGGACGCGCATTATCCTGGAACGAGTTTTCGATGTGCTGTTCAAACTGATAAGTCTTTTTAATTGGCTGAAAATCAGGGCGCCAACGGCGCCCTTATTAATTAGTTAAGTTTTACGCCAAGCCGTCAAATAGATTGCTGCGTCGAGCAGCGACTAACACACCTTCTTTACGCCACGGCAAACCTGGAGACCAAGCCAACATTCCATCGGTTCGTGCGGATGAATCGCTATTAATCGCTAAAGTTCCTATAAAACGATTGAACTCTCGTTGTTCGCTCCCATCCAGAAGCGCATTAATACGATCCAAACTATCTATCGCTTTGACTTTGCTGCCATTTTTTGAACAATGTTCCAATACTTCAAGGAAATGACGCCAGGTACGCAAATGAGATAGCAATAAAACAACGGCTTTTTCCTGGTTTTCGGCCCAGCTTTCAACAAAGCTCTCGGTTAACAAATAAAGCATGGGGCCAATGGTTTCAGGTGGCAGTATTTTGAGGGGGATTTTTTTGCTATTTACATTGATGGCTTGATTACTGAGTAGATATGCGGCCAAATTTTGGGCTTCTTCTTTAGTGGCCTTTCGTCTTAGCCACCAACGTTCCATGCTTTCAAAGCCTTCTACGAAAGCTTTTCCAGCTACTTCTCCTGGATGTGTTGCAACGTGAAATAGCCCCTTGGCCATGTAGCTAAAAGCCTCTTCCGTCACTGCCAACTGATAATGAAAGTCTGCTTTTGACAAGGCGCTGCATAAAATAAATGCAAGATTCCCAACCTGTTCTAAATCCACGGATGTACCAAAACCGCCTCCAGCCCCCGGGCCAAATACCAGACTGGCCTTGCAGTTGATCGCCAAACGATCCGCGTTGATTTCAATGCCGAAATCAAAACTTGCTCCAATGCCAAGCGCCACATTGCCTTCAGTCTTGATCTCAACCAGACTCGCCCAGTCTGTACTGCCACTGTCATTCGCCTGGCCCGCGACAATTTTGCCGCCCCCTTGCTTGGCCGGATCAAGCCACTTCAACGTTCCGGTTACGGTGCCGCCACTTTGTACGCCTGCAAAGGCATTGCCCTTCAAACCTACGGCACCTCCACGCTTTTTATCCACCGCCATGCTGGGTGAACTGAGCAGCGCCGTCGCACCCGAGGCTTCAACTTCCTTGGGTTTGTATTGTGCTTTAACGCCAGCCTGACCTTGTGCCGTCGCACCGACGAAACACGACAGCTCCACTTTTCCGTCAAGACGGAAGATGCCGATGTCGCTCACTACTTCCTTGCCTTCGGCGTTGCGATAAGGCATCCGCACCACATAACCTCCCTGATCGGGAAAGAAACTCTTGAGGGCGGCCGAGCCTTCTGCCAACGAAATCGCAGCGCTGCCCTTAACTCCCACCTCGATGTTGCCCTTGCCGGGTTCCCAGCTGTTGATGCCGGCGCTGGCGGTGGCGGCGAAACGGAAAGCGTGGGCTTCGGCGGAGACGGCGTATTTAGCCGAGTCTGCCTGGTTGGAAGTCCAGGAGCATTCTTTATGCAGCGCATTAAGCAAATTGTCGTCCTTGCTCGTCCAGGTCGTAAATTTGGCTTCCAGACCGCCCAGGGGACTGGTTTTACGGCTTTCATTGACGGCGGACTTAATGTCCTTGAACAGTTCTTTAGCCAGGTTTTTATCGAGCGGCTTGCCCTGCATTACCTTCGTGCTGACCTTCACTTTCCAGTCAAGCTGTTCCCGGTAACTCATCGGTATGTAGTGCCGGCGGCTTGGGTCGCTGAACGAGATGACTTCGATGACGGTAATGCCCGTTTTTACTTGCCGACCCTTTTGGCTTTCGGAGGTTTTTCCCTTGCCATGCTTGATGTCAGGCGCAGCGCTGTTGGCGCTGGTGGAACTGTCGCCGGCTTCGGCCTTTCCTTGCGCTGCGATTTTGGTTCGCAGGGATTCAATCTCGGCGTTCAATTCGAGTACTTTTTTGGCTTGCAGCTGTTTCCAGTTGCTCTCCAGGTAGTTGCCCCCAAGCGAAACCTTCGGCGTATAACGCTGATACCAGTCACGTGCCTGCTGCACGGTTGCCAACTGACCTTGCAAGTCTTCTTTGCGCGTAACCGCCTTTGCGGTCGCTTTTTCCGGCTGTGGCTCTGATCGCTGTACCAGGCCGGCATCTTCGGCCTTGGCGTTCCAGGCATCTTTGATACAGCGCGAGCAGGCGCAACTGGTCTGAGGATTTGACGCCTTGGTGCATTTGCTCGCTTCGGTAGCTTTGGCCAGGTTCTGGTGCAGCTCGTCCATGAGTTTCTTGACGAGGTCAGTCTGCGTTTTGAGTGCTTTTGACTCTTTTTCTGTCAGAACGTAAAAAGTGTCTTCACCGGTGATATGCACCACGTCCACCAGTTCGTCCTTGCATTGGGCTTCGCCCTTGACGCTGGTGGTGCTCTGGTTGTCCGCATGCTTGGGCGGCGGCAATATTTTGGCTGCGGGCAACGTCAACACCCAGCCGACCTTGATGTGGTTGGGGTCGGTAATGATTGGATTCAGTGCCCGCAGGTCTGCCGACGAGCATTTGTTCGTACTGGCGATACTGCCGAGGGTGTCGCCACTTTTAACCGTGTAGGTGTTGCTCATTGCTCATCGTCCTTGTGATTCAGAGGCTTTCCAGCTGAGTCAATTTTTCACCCAGCGCCACGTCGTTACGAGCCAGGAGTTCTGCATCAGGGGCGTTTGCCCAAAAGGAGTCTCCACGGCTTATGGCGAGGCGTAGCCAGCGCTCCTGATCTGCCATCTGTTGGTAGCCTGCTTGTTGTCCGGCCAGCAATTGACGATGTACAAACTCGACGGTGTCTTCGGCGGGTAATACTTCGCGATAGTCCTCGGCAAAGCGTGCTGCAATGACCTTCAATCGACCTTGTTCAATCGATTCTTCGCGCTCCGGGCTCAGGTACAGCCAAGCGGGCGGTTGCAGTTCGGTGGCGGGACTTTTGGGGGGCTTGGCGCAATACCGCCAGCCCATTTCGTTACGCCAGGCCATGCCGGTGAACGGCCCAATAAACTGGGCGCGCTCAGTTTCATTGAGGCTGCGCAGCAGGGGCTCCAACCAACGTGGATCGAAAAACCGCATCATTTGTTGCGGCGCGTCGTCGGTGCGCACAGTGAGCAGGCTTTGCCAGTGTTCAACCCCGTTATCCAAGGCTTGCTCATTGCTCAGCCAGGCCACGCAGCCGGCGTCGGACTGCTCCAGCAAGGCACTGGCATAGGCCGTCGAGTCGCCTTTTGCAGGGCACACGACAACGTAAGGTCCAGCAGGTTGAAGTTCGGCATATGGCGTGTTGAGGAATAGTGGAATACACCGAGGGCGAGATTGTTCGTCACCTTGAAACAGACGCGTCAGCAAATCCGCATCAAAGCTGCCATCCAGAATCAGGCACATGGTGCCCGGTGACGCAGCTTGCTCGAACGGCGAAGGAATCGAGTCCATCATGCTGTTTTACCCGGCTGGTGAATGGGGCAATGGCCGGAGGCATCGAGGTGGCACGAAGGAGTCGGCAGTAGCACCCCTGTCTTTGCTTGCGCTTTATACGATGCAAGGGAGGGCGCAACAACCTGGCCAGCCTTATCCGCATCCGCCTGTTTCAATACCCCCGGCATCAATGGCGCAGCACCTGTCCCATTTCCCGGACTGCCGCCGGAATTCATGTTGATCACCGGCCCGCTCAGCGTCACACCGCTGGCGTCGATCTTGATGAAGCTACCACCCCCCATGAGGGTCAGTTCGCTGCCCGCTTCGAGCACGACTTTCATGCCGCTGCTCAGGTGGATTTCCTGGCCGGCTTCGATGAATTGGCCTGTGCCGACCTTGATGTGCTGGTTGACGCCCACGGTGAGGTGGTCGTTGGCGCGGGTTTCGACTTTGCGGTCGGCGTAGACGGTGTGGTGTTCTTCGGCCTTGAATTCGCTGTAGCTGTTTTGCTCGACGGTGTCGTGGCGTTCGTTGCCGACGCGGATTTTCTGGTCGTGTTCGACGTTTTCGTCCCAGTCGCGCTGGGCGTGCAGGAAGATTTGTTCCTGGCCCTTTTTGTCTTCGATGCGCAGTTCGTTGTAGCCGCCGCCACCGGGGGAGCTGAGGGTTTTGAAGGTGCTGCGGGTTTTGTTCGCCGGCAGGGCGTACGGGACGACGTTTTCCTTGTGGTACAGGCAGCCGCTGATCAGCGGTTGGTCGGGGTCGCCTTCGAGGAAGCTGACGAGCACTTCCATGCCGATGCGCGGGATGGCGATGCCGCCGTAGTGGGCGCCAGCCCAGGCGGAGGAGACGCGCAGCCAGCAGCTGGTTTTGTCGTCGGCCTGGCCTTCGCGATCCCAGTGAAATTGCACTTTGACGCGGCCGTATTGGTCGCAGTGGATCTCTTCACCTTTTGGCCCGGTGACCACGGCGCTCTGGCTGCCGAGGATGCGCGGTTTTTTCTGGGTCAGCGGTGGGCGATTCGGCACGTCCCACGGGGTGGCCTGGAAGCGGTTGCGGTAGCCCTGGTGGAAATCGTCTTTCAGGTTAGTGGTGCTGCTGGTGACCGACTCTTCCAGCACTTGCGGCTGTTTGCCTTCGTGGAGGATTTCGGTCAGCAGCCACAGGTCGTTCCATTTGGCTTTTGGGTGTTGGGTCAGGGCCAGGAAGTGACCGCTGACCAGCAACGGCTGATCGCTTTTGCCTTCGGCGAGCTGGAAGTCGCTGCGGTGACGTTCGAGGGCGCGTTTGGCCAGGTGCTTGCCGCGTTCGCGGTCGACGAAGCGACCGGGGTAGTCGTAGTCTTCGAGGTCGGGCAGGGCGTCGCCACGGTTTTCGCTTTCCAGGGTCAGGCGCGGTTTTTCGAAGTCGTAGTCGCGGCGGGTGGTGCGGCTGGTGCGGGTTTCCAGGCGCAGGTCGAAGCGCTTGATCACCGGGTCATTGGCGACCATGCCGGAGTCTTGCTGGTAGGCCACGGGCGCGAGTTTAGGGAACACCGTCTGGTCATCGCCGAACACCAGCTTGTGGGCGGTGGCGCTGTGCTGAAAGTGGTAGTGGATACCTTCTTCCTCGCACAGACGCTGAACGAACTGCAGGTCCGATTCATCGTACTGAACGCAGTAAATGCGCTCCGGATAAATCGCCCCGACTTTGAATTCATAGGCGTTGCTTTGGATGCCGTGCTCTTCGAGGACGCTGCCGATGATTTTCGGCACGTTAAGGTTCTGGAAGATGCGTTGGTTGATGCGGTGCGCCAGGTAAGACAGTTGCGGGCGCAGGGTCACCGCGTAGCGGGTCAGGCGTTTGCCGGAATCACCCTGGGCGGCGCGGTAGATCTGGCCATGGATGCCGCTGCCGTCAGGCGAGAGCTGCAAGAAGGCCGGTTTGTGCAGCAGGGTCTCGAGGTCCAGGGACGGCTGTTCACTGACCAGCTCCACCTCAAACACAAAGGGCTGGCTGATGGCTTCCCGACCTTGCAGGGAAAGAACCTGGAAGTCGCTGGAAAGACCTTCGATAGTCAGGGCAAAGTGAGTTTGATTGGCCGGCGCGAACATCCCTTGTTCCTCGTGCAGTGCTGTGGCGTTCGCCAATACCGGAAAAAGGAATCAGCAGACGCAAAATTCTGAAAGGGCGTAAACAACATCGACCAGCAGAGCTGGCCGATGCGTGAAGCGGTCAGCCGCGATTAAGCGACTGGCTGACGCCAGTCATCGGAACCCGAAGTACCGGATACTTCGTGGGTCCAGGTGATTTTGCGGTAGGTGAACTGCACTTCTTCCAGGTGAGTGAAGTGCGAGTTCGACGGGTCCTGGCAGTTGTGCATTTTGTTGTTGATGGCGACGATGATCGCGTCTTCCAGTTTGGTGGTGTAGTAGTGCTCTTGGGTACCTTGAGCCGAAGTGCGGTACCACTGGATAACGATTTCGCTCATGCGCTCGCCGGAGGTCAGAGCAGCTTGCAGCAGTGGCGAAGCCTTGTCGTAGACCTTGGTGATCACGACTGGCTTGTGAACGCGCTGACCGGTCGGTTGGCCGGACTGTGGGTCACGCGGGATGATCACGTCGTGGCTGAAAGCCTGAACCATGACCTGGTCTTCGTGACCTTCCTGGTAGGTGTTGCCAACCGAGTCGGCGGTGAATGCGCCGGCAGTGATCAGACCTTGTTTCTCGCCAGTGACGGACATGTACGCTGGTGTAGCCATGGATGTGCTCCTTGCTAAAAATTGAGGGTGCCCGGGAGGCGGTATCGCCCGGTGGGTGCCTGACTGTTATCAAGGTCCGTGCCAGAAACGGTTAACGCTATATAAATCAGGTGGTTGAGAGGTTTTTTCGGCCGCGTGGAGAATGTTCGGCAGCGATTGCCTGTGAATGTGCGCAAGAAGTTGCGCAGTACTGCGCAACTTCTTGCGCACTTGGCTGGGGCGCCTGACAGGCCGGGCGATCAGCCCCCCGGGAAGGGCTTTCGCACCGTTGATTGCGCAACTTCTTGCGCATCAAGGCGCTTGGCCATCATCGGGTGACCAGTCGTCTCATTGGCCGAAAACCGGCAGCAGAAGCGCTAGGGTGACAGGTGCAACGAACACTGCAGCCTGGAGGTCAAACTCAGCGCCGAGATAAATGAACATCTGCGAACTCAAGGAGTACGACATGAAAATCCTGATGGTTCTAACGTCACACGATCAATTGGGTGACACGGGTAAGAAAACCGGCTTTTGGCTGGAAGAATTCGCCGCACCGTATTTCGCCTTCAAGGACGCCGGCGCTCAGTTGACCCTGGCCTCGCCCAAGGGCGGCCAACCGCCGCTGGACCCAAAAAGCGACGAGCCGGACGCGCAAACCGCGGCCACCGAGCGCTTTCGCAAAGACTCTGCCGCCCAGTCCGCATTGGCGTCTACCGCTCTGCTGAGCAGCGCGAGAGCTGAAGATTACGATGCGATTTTCTATCCGGGCGGCCATGGCCCGCTGTGGGATTTGGCCGAAGACAAAATTTCGATCGCTCTGATCGAGACGTTTTACCAGGCGGGCAAACCGGTCGCGGCCGTCTGCCACGCACCGGGTGTGTTGCGTCACGTCAAGGGCGCGGACGGCCAGCCGCTGGTCAAAGGCAAGCGCGTGACGGGGTTTACCAACACTGAGGAAGAGGCGGTGCAACTGACGAAGGTTGTGCCGTTTTTGGTGGAGGACATGCTTAAGGAGAAGGGGGGTGTTTATTCCAAGGGGGCTGACTGGGCCAGTTATGTGCTCACTGATGGTTTGCTGATCACCGGTCAGAATCCGGCTTCCTCTGAAGCAGCGGCACAAGAACTATTGGCGAAGCTCCGCTAAATCTGACGTGTAGCAGCTGGCGCAGCCTGCGTTCGGCTGCGCAGCAGTCGTAAAACCGGCAAACACGGTGTGTCTGAAAGACCGCGGCGGCGGATACAACGACTGCTGCGCAGCCGGACGCAGGCTGCGCCAGCTGCTACATGTTTGTGCCACGCTTCAGACAGCGAGGCTCGACGCTGCGAAACATTCCTCGATCGAGCGCCGCTGCGTCTCGGCATACAACGCCAACTCATCAATCGTCGATCGCCCCAGCGCCTTCTCGAACACCTGCCGGTTCGATTGCACACCATAGTGGGTTTGCGCCGCATCGCCCAGGTTCGACTGAAAAATCCCCGCAGCGCTGACTGGCAGGAAATCTTCGTACACCAACGGTTCAACCCGCAAATACCCGCCGCTGAGCAGATCCTCCAGCGACCACGATTTCAGCTCATCGGCCCCCAAACCTTTTTCCGTGACGAAGTAGCGAAAGTACGCCAGTTCCTGTTGGCGCATGCCCTCAACGGTGTCAGGGAATTCTGCAAAGTGCTGCGCCATCAGCGCGTTGTAGCGAGCGGCGTTGGCTTCGTTGGGGAAGTCTTTCAACTCATCACGGGCAACGTTGAGCAAACGGTCGTAAAGCGCCCGGCCTTTGGGGGTGAGCGCGGCACCGCGTTGCTCGATTTCGCCGAAACGGGCGCTGTGGCTGCCACGATTCTCGGCTTGATCGGTGAAGGCGACAGGCTCGTCCAGGGCCTTGAAACTGGTCTGGCGCAGCAGGATCGGGCACTGACGGCGGGGCGGGCCTTCGATCACCGCTTTGGGGGTGATGCCGTGGGCAGGCATTTGCGCCTGGACGATGTCGATGTCCAGGGTGCGCGGCGTCAGGTGGTTGATATGCGGGCCGGTGAACGCCACCACGTCGGCGATCAGGCGATGCTGGGCGCTGAGTTTGCGGTACTGCTCGGCGGTCACGGTGGCGGTGTGATGCCAGCGGAACGTTTCCAACGCCTGTTCGACGAAGTCCTGGGCCTCCTGTTCGGTGAGGCCGCCCTGGGTTTCGGCGCGCTCGATGAGAATCAGCGCAGTGGGCGTGAAGATCGAACGCTTATCCAGCACCGATTGGGCGAACGCGCGCAGTTCCAGGTCGTCGATCAGTTCCAGGCGCAGCAGGGAGGTGAATACCCGGAACGGGCTGACCTGCAACGCTGCTTCATGCACCGCGCGAAAAGCCGTGGAGTGCACCGGCACGCCGGCCGGGGTCAGGTCGTAATAACCCACCGGTTGCATGCCCATCACGGCAAACAGCCGGGCGAGGGTGGCCAGTTCATCGGCGGTGCCGACACGGATAGCGCCATGCCGCTCCAGGTCCAGGCGCTGGATTTCACCGGTGCTGTTCAACTGTCGGGCGATCTGTGGATCGCTGTCCAGCACGTGACGGTTGGTCTGTCCCACCAGTTCCATCAGCGCGCCGTACAGCGGCACTTCTTCGCGGTACATGTCGGACATCGCTTTGGAGAAGCGTTGGCGGATCAGGTCAGGGCTGACGAAGTTCGGGTGACTCATGAAAGAATTCCTGGCGCGGTGACGTAAAGGATGCGGGAAAAGATCGCAGCCTTGCGCGGCGCTGACAAACGAAGAATCTTACGAACTTCATTCTGCAAAGGACTGCTTGTTGTAGCAGCTGCCGAGCCTGCGAGGCTGCGTTCGGCTGCGAAGCAGTCGTGAAATCAGCCACTGTGGTGTGTCAGAAGGAACGTGCATACAGGGTTTGCGACTGCTGCGCAGCCGAACGCAGCCTCGCAGGCTCGGCAGCTGCTACACCGGAAGTTCCGAGCGCAGCGATGCCAAAAATTCCCGATACAGCCGCGCCGTGTTCGTCGGTTGTTCCACCATCGGCATATGGCCGGTGTGGTCCCAGACTTCCACTCGCAGATCGGCGATGCCTTTGCTCCAGATCGCCACGCTGCTGACATCGATCAAGCGGTCCTTGTGTCCCCACAGCAACAGCGCCTGGCACTTGATGTCGGGCAGTTTCGGCTCCATCGGCGGGCTGGCACGGAAGTCGTTGAAGATTTCTTCCAGCTCATCGCGACTCTGTTCATAGCGTTGCGCGATGGCGTCCAGCACCACCTTGGGTACCCACGGCGGTTCGGCCATGGTCATGGCGTAGAAACGCTGGAATTCTTCCCTTGAGTGAATAAGGAACGGGTTGTGGCCCTTGGCCAAATGCCGCTCCAGGTCGCTGGCTTCGGGGGCGGTGACACCCGCGGGGTCGATCAGGGCCACCGAAACAATGCGATCCGGGTACGTGGCCGCGAGCCACGCTGCCATGTAGCCGCCCATCGAGTTGCCGATCACGTGGACTTTCTCGACGCCGCAGACATCGAGCAACTGGATCATCCGCTTGGCCTGCAAAGGAATGTCGTAGCCGCCGCCCGCCTTGAAGCCGGTTTCGCCATGGCCGGCGATGTCGGGGATGATCACCCGATAGTTGCCGACAAAGTGCCGGGCAAAACGCAGCCAGATGTTTTTGTCGGCGCTGTAGCCGTGGAGCATCAGCACGCTGCTGGACGCTTCGTACGGCCCGCCTTGCCAGGTCGAGACGGTCATTTCGGCGATCGGCACGACAATTTTGTGCAGTCCATACAGCTTGGCCTCTATCGACATGTCCAAGTCATAGAGCCAATAACCGATGGCCGGGTAACTCAACCAGCTCCAGGCCGCGAAAACTGCGATAGCGACAACCAACAAAAGCATCAGGCATCTTCCTTTTACGTGATCAGGACAGAATGTGATCGGCGGGTTTCAGCGCCCTGGTCAACCGGTGATAGCTGAAACTGAAGCCCGGAAACATCGCAATCACATGACCGCTCTTGCTTTGATACCAACTGTGGCAGCCCCCGGACTTCCATACGGTGCGTTCCATCTCCCGGTGGATCATTTCAGTGTAGGTACGTTCTGCTTCGGGGCGTACTTCGATGCTGCGCAAACCGTGTTCTTTTAACGTGCGGATGCAATCGAGAATGTAATTCATCTGGGACTCGATGATGAACAGCGCCGAGGTGTGGCCAATGCCCGTGTTGGGGCCGGTGACGATAAACAGGTTGGGGAAGTCCGGCAGGCTGGTGCCGAGATAGGCCCGCGGATACTGGGCCCAGAAATCTTTGAGTTGTGTGCCGTTTTTGCCGGTGACCGGGTAGGAAATCACCCCGTCGGTGGCGTCGTAACCGGTGGACCAGACGATCAGGTCCAGGTCGATGTGTTGGCCGTCCTGGGTGACGATGCCGGTTTCATCGATGGCGGCGATGCCTTGCTCGCGGCTGTGCAGGCTCACGTTGCTGCGACCCAGCGCCGGGTACAGGGTGCTTGAGATGATCACCCGTTTGCAGCCGATGACGTAGTCGGGTGTCAGTTTTTGCCGTAATTGGGGGTCGGGCACTTGCCGTTTGAGGAAGCGCAGGGCGTGTTGCTGGACCAAGCGGATCGCTGGTTTCGAATACTTGAAGGCAATCACCCGGGTTTCGAACAGCCAGTAGATCATCCAGCGCAACAGTTTGTAGGCCGGTTTGAGCCCCAGTAACCAACGCTGGAATGGCCCAAAGGCACGGTCGGCCCGAGGCAATACCCAGTGAGGCGTGCGCTGGAACACATGCAGATGCTCGACGTCCGGGGCAATCGTCGGAATCACCTGGGCCGCGCTGGCGCCGCTGCCAACGATGGCCACGCGTTTTTGCCGGTAATCGTAGGTGTGATCCCAGTTGTTGGTGTGAAAAGTCTTGCCCTGAAACCGCTCCTGGCCCTCGAAGTGTGGAATCACGGGTTGGCTCAACGGCCCGGTGGCGTTGATCAGGAACTGCGCATGGAACGTGCCTTTGCTGGCGGTGTGCACCGCCCAGCGTTTGCCGTCATCGTCCCATTCGATGCGCTCGACATTGGCCTGCAGTTCCACCTTGTCTCGCAGGCCGAAGTGCTCCACCACGTACTGGGTGTAGTGGTGCAGTTCGGCCTGCTCGGCGAACATTTGCGTCCAGCGGTAGGGCGCGAAGGACAGCGAATAGAGTGGCGAGGGCACGTCGACCGCGGCACCAGGGTAGGTGTTTTGGCACCAGGTGCCGCCGAAAAAGTCCCGTCGTTCCAGCAGGCGGAAATCGTCGATGCCTGCCTTGAGCAAATTGATCGCCGCGCACTGGCCGCCAAAACCGCTGCCGATGATCAACACTTGAAAGGTCTGCATGGGCCTCCTTTTTTATCGTTATTGATCGAACCCTCCTTTCATGTATAGCCAAACATTGGGCGCTCGCCTCATGGCTATGCCTGGGTATTCAGACCGCCAGCCGGTGATGGCTATTTGACGTTACCCTGATAGACTCTCACCACACTTGAAACCCTAGTGTTTTCAGGTTCCGTTCTGTGGCGCAGAGGCTCCTATGGGAAAAACGGGAGGAAAAGGACTTTCACTGGCCAGGAGGCTTTATACATCGCGAATCCTGGGATTAGCTTTGGGGCTGTTGCTCGTGAGCGCGGCGATGTATCCACTCAACCCGGCACCGTGGGTCTGGGTGGCGATGCTGCTCAACGCCGTACTCTGGCCGCACTTGGCTTATCAATGGGCGCGCCGCGCGCAAGTGCCTTATCACGCTGAACACCGCAACCTGCTGGTGGACGCCTTTCTCGGCGGCTTTTGGGTCGCTGCCATGCAGTTCAATCCGCTGCCCAGCGCGACGACCCTGTCCATGATGGCGATGAACAACGTGGCCATTGGCGGTTTGCGTTTCCTGTTGGCGGGAACCGTGGCGCAGATTCTCGGGATAGGCGTCGGACTGCTGATTTTCTCCCCCTCCTTCATCCCGCAAACCAGCCAAGTGCAGATGTATGCCTGTTTGCCCTTGATGTGTTTGTATCCGCTGGCATTGGGCTGGATCTGCTTCCGCCAGGCCCACACCCTCGGCCGACAAAAGCGTGAATTGCTGGCCCTGAGCCGCACCGACAGCCTCACCGGCCTACTGAACCACGGCGCCTGGAAGGATCAACTGGAAGTCGAACTCCAGCGTTGCAAGCGTCAGCAGCAGGGCGGGGCGATTGCGCTGATCGACATCGATCATTTCAAATCCATAAACGACACCTACGGCCACGTTGCCGGGGACATCGTCCTGCGTCAGTTGAGCAAAATGCTCAAGCAGAACTTGCGCGCGGCGGATGTTGCCGGGCGCTACGGTGGCGACGAGTTCTGCGTGATCCTCCCGGACCTTCCGCTCACGAGCGCTGCGGCCGTGATGGATGCCCTGCGTGATCGCTTCGCCACCTTGGGTTATGAGCAGAGCCCGGCGCTGACAGTCAGCCTGAGCATCGGCCTGGCCGCCTTCAACCCGGCACACACCGACGCAACCCTGTGGCTCAACGACGCCGACCAGGCGCTCTACGAAGCCCAAGCCACCGGTCGCAACCGCGTCATCTGTTGCGGCGATGGCGAACCGCATCACGAATTACTTGATTCGGTGTGATCCATCACCAGTAATGTCGCCTGACATTCCGCCATCGCGAGCAAGCTCGCTCCCACAGGGGATCTGGGTGCTGCCCACATTTTGCGATCACCCGGATCACTGTGGGAGCGAGCTTGCTCGCGATGGCTTCAACTCGGTCCAAAGCCGAACGCTCAGTGTCGCATCGGGTCTAGAGCCTTGCGCCGTAGTCAGGTAGGGTGTTTTTCACCCCCGACACGAAACAAGGATCGATTCATGACGTTCAATCTCCCTCGCTCCCTACTGGCCACCAGCCTTGGCCTGACCCTCGCCCTCGGCGCTTTCGCTCCCGCCGTTTTCGCCGAACCGCACAAGCAAGTCCTCGCCGATTCCGAACAGTACAAGGGTGAAGCCCTGAAGTTACTGGAACGTTTGGTGAACATCGACTCCGGTTCCGGTTATGAGCCCGGCCTGACCCAAGTGCGCGACATCGCCATCGACGAACTGAAAAAACTCGGCGCGACCATCGAGCTTGTGCCCAATACCCCGGACAAAAGCAGCCACGTGATCGCGACCCTGAAAGGCGCTGGCAAGGCAAAAATCCTGTTGATGGCGCACATGGACACCGTCTTCAAGGAAGGTTCGGCCGCCGAGCGTCCGTTCCACATCAAGGACGGCCGCGCCTACGGACCGGGCGTGATGGATGACAAGGGCGGCATCGTTGCCGGGATCTACGCGCTGAAAGTCCTGAAAAACCTCGACTTCAAGGACTACGCGCAAATCACCTTCCTGCTCGACGCCAGCGAAGAAACCGGCTCGGACATCGCCACCGACCTGATCAAGAAAACCGCCAAGGCCCACGACGTCACCCTCAACCTCGAACCCGGCCGCCCGGCGGATGGCCTGGTGGTGTGGCGCAAAGGCAGTGCCACCGCGGTGGTCGAGGTCAAGGGTAAGGCGGCTCATGCCGGTGTCGCGCCGGAGCTGGGACGCAACGCCGCCATGGAAGCGGCACACCAGATTTTGCAGCTCGGCAAACTGGGCGATGCGGAGAAGAAAACCACCATCAACTTCACCGTGCTCAAGGCTGGCGACCGCACCAACGTGATTCCGGATCAAGCCACCGCCAAGGCAGACGTGCGGGCAGCGGTGCCGGAAGAGTTTGACCGGATCGAAAAGGACCTGGCGCGGGTTTCGAAAGACAAGCTGATTGCTGACACAGAAGTCACCACCACACTGCAGCGCGGATTGCCGCCGATGCCGCAAACGCCGGAATCGGATCGGCTGATGGCCATGGCTCAGGGGATTTACGGTGAAATTGGCCGCAAGTTGACGGAAGAAGGTAGCGGTGGGGCGGCGGATGCCAGCCTGTCAGCGGGCGTGGGTACGCCGACGCTGGATGGGTTCGGGATTGTTGGCGGGAATATTCATACGCCGGAGGAATACGCGGAGGTTGAGAGCGTGGCGCCGCGGATTTATCTGTTGTCGCGGATGATTATGGAGTTGGCCAAGCGCTGATCTCACTGCTGATCGTTCCCGCGCCAGAGCGTGGGAACGATCATTGTGTGGCTCACAACTTTCCAAGACGTTTCCTACGACGTACCCTGTTGCCGCGTTTCGGCATCGACCCCTATAGTTCGGGCTCGCGGAAAACACCGCGAACGACCTTGGCCGGTCGAGTTTAGGAATGCTTCAGCGTCCATAACACCATTTCAGACGTTTATTACGTCTGAAATGGTGTGTTATGGCGGCTGTGCGTGGGACACCTTCGGGTGTGCCGGGTCTTTCAGGTACCGGTCGGCCAACCCGCACACGGCTGCCACCTTACATTCGCTTGGCCGCGAACGGTGGTAGCTAAACCTGGAGTTAAACCCATGTTCGACCAAGTCATGCCCCGTTACCTCCCCATCGACACCTACGACGCCGAAACCCCGGTGCTCTTCATCAACACCCACAAAGAACTCAGCGACATCGCCGCTTGCGCTGCGCATCGCTTCACCGTCGTTCGCGATCTGGCGGACACCTTGTCCAGCCTGAACCTCAAAGACATTTCCGATTGCGATCTGATGCGCGTTACCCGGGCGGTTCATCTGCTGATGCGCGAAGGCTGCGCGATGCTGGATGTGGTTCAGGCGCGGGCGTTGCAGCGGGAGGTGGAGTTCAAAGCCGCGGTGTAGGCAAGATCAAAAGATCGCAGCCTGCGGCAGCTCCTACATAGAGATGGCGTACACCCTGTAGGAGCTGCCGAAGGCTGCGATCTTTTCGGTGGAATCGGTTACTCCTTCACGCTCATAAACTCTTCCGCCCAACGGATGTATTCCTCAGGCTGCGTATAGGTGTGGGTCAGTTCGGTAGCGCTCAGGTCCGACGCCTGATTAAAGATCTGCCGCTGTTCCCGCAGGCTGTCATACGTGGCCTTGATCGCGGCGAAGTAGGCGCCGTGACCATCGATGGTGACGCGCACACCCAGTTCGGCCAGGCGTTTATCGTCGCGCAGCAACGGATTGCCATAGGTGACCAGCATCAGCGGCACGCTCAGGTGCTCGGCGATTTGTTCGAGGTGGTCGAAGTCCCGCACGCCCACCATGCAAATCCCGTCCGCACCGGCCTGCTGGTAATGACAGGTACGGCTGATGACTTCCTGCACCGGCAGGATCCCGGCGTTGGTGCGGGCGATGATTGCCATTTCCGAATCGACCCGTGCTTCCAGTGCCGCACGAATCTTGCCGACGCCTTCCGCCACCCCGATCAGGTCAGTGGACTTGCGGCCGAACTGGGCGGGCAGGAGCGTGTCTTCGATGGTCAGGGCGGCCACACCGGCACGTTCGAGTTCGACGATGGTGCGCATGACGTTGAGCGCGTTGCCGTAGCCGTGGTCGGCGTCGGCGATGACCGGCAATTGGGCGACACGGCCAATGCGAGTGGCCTGCTCGGCAAACTCGCTGAGGGTGATCAAGGCAAAGTCGGGGGCGCCCAGTACCTGCAACGATGCGACTGAACCGCCCAGGATCCCCACTTCAAAACCCAGGTCAGCGGCAATGCGGGCCGACATCGGGTCGAAGACCGACGCCGTGTGATAGCAGGCGTTGGAGGCGAACAGCTCGCGAAAGTTACGGCGTAAATCTTGATGAGAAAGCCTGGACATATGAGTTCCACCACTGCAATGGGAATGGAAGGGCTTGAGCAAAAGTGTCAACGCCGAAGGAACAAAAGGCTATCACGCGAGCGGGGGAAGGATGATGACGAATTTGCAGAGGCGGATGGACCACCGTCGCTCACGCCGCCACCGACTGCTGTTGTTGATTGAGCAGCGGCACGGCGCGTACCGAGTTGCCGGGTTGCAGTTGCAGGCGTTTGGCGGTGAGGCGGTCGACGATCAGGCTGTTGCCCACCTGCCTGGCCTGGGCGGCGGTGATGCGGCAGTTCTCCAGGCGACGGTTATGGATCAGCCACACCGGGGCCTGCTCGTCGGGTGTGCCGATGGCCAGCAGCAGCGGTTGGCTGTCGCGCACGGCACGAATATTCGAGACCGGGGCTTCGATCACCGGGCCGGCGTCGAAGATGTCGATGTAACCCTTATGGGCAAACCCTTCGGCGGTGAGGATTTTCAGCGCCGGTTCAGTGTTCGGGTGCGCCTTGCCGATCACGGCCTGGGCCTGTTCGGTAAGCAGGCAGGTGTAGAGCGGTTGGCGTGGCATCAGTTCAGCGATGAACGACTTGCTGCCCAGCCCCGACAAGTGATCGGCGTGGTTGAAATCCATCTTGAAGAAGTGCCGGCCCAGGCTGTCCCAGAACGGTGAACAGCCATGTTCGTCGGCGCTGCCACGCAGTTCGGCGATGAGTTTGTCGCCGAACAGGTGCGGAAACTCGGCAACAAACAACAAACGCCCCAACGACAGCAATCGACCGTTACTGCCGTGGCGTTGATCGGGTCGCAGAAACAGCGAGCAAATCTCCGATTGGCCGGTCATTTCATTGTTCAGGAACAACGTCGGAATCTGTCGCCGGATACCCAGGTCCGGTGACGAACTGACCGTAAGCCCGACCCGGTAGTTGTACCAGGGCTCACGCAGGCCCACGGCGCCCACCAGGGCACTGACGCCCACCAGTTGCTGATCGTCGTCTTCGAGCACGAAGAGGTAATCGGCATCGGCGCGTTCGACCTGTTCGGCGAAGGTTCGTTGGGCCCAGCGCACCCGGTGGGTCAGGCGTTCCTCGTTGGCCGGCAGGGTGGTGAAGCCGGGGCCAGCCTGGTGCACCAGGTTCAGCAAGGCGGGCAGGTCGGTGACGTGAACCGGGCGGACAATCATGATGCAACTCCTTCTGCACGCCCGCTCGGGCGCTGTCGTTGGGCGCGGGGCCGGGTGATGCTCACAGGGCGATCAGCCGGATCGGGCTGCCTTCGGTCACGTTCAGGGCGGCGCACATCTCGGCGCTCAACCCCACAGGTTGCCCGGCCTGGTAATCCAGATCGGCGACGATGGCGCGATAGTCCTTCAGCGAATCGTTGCTCACCAGATAGCTGCCACGGGCATCGATCTGCGAGCCCGGTTCCGCCGTGCCGGTCTGGCTCTGGGCGATGGAGCGGATGCCGGGAGTGCGTGCATACAGCGTCGGACCGCCGTCGAACAGGTCGATATAGCTGTTGGTTTCGAAGCCTTCGCGTTCGAGGATATCGAAGGCTTCCTGGCCATCGGGGTGGATGCGGCCGATGCTGTCCTGTGCAGCCTGGGGCAGCATCGGCACGTAGATTGGGTATTGAGGCATCAGTTCGGCGAGGAAGGTTCGGCTTTCCAGGCCGCAAAGCCGCTCGGCCTCGGCGTAGGGCAGGTCGAAGAAGTGCTTGCCCACGGCATCCCAGAACGGCGAGTGCCCTTCATCGCTGCTGAAGCCGACGATCTCTGTAATGACGGCTTCGGCAAAGCGCCGCGAGTGGGCGGCGATGAACAACAGCCGTGCCCGGGACAGCAGTTCAGAGAACCGTGTTCGCACCAGCGCTGCGTCAATATGAAAACCTCGCAGCAAGGTATGGCCGCTGAGGTCGTGACACAACGACAGCGCGGGCACGCCGTGCTCGATGTTCAGCTCCCGCGAGGCGCTGGTGAAATGCCGGTTGCGCAGGCTGTAGAACGGCTCGCTGAAACCGGCGGTGGCAAGGATCTCCGAGCAACCCACCAAACGCTCTCGGGTCAGATCTTCCAGCACGAAGAAATAGTTCTCCGGGCCATGACCCTCAACGTCTTTTTCGAATGAGGCGCAGGAATCGAGAATCTTCTCGCGCAGGCATTCGGTGTCGTCCGGCAAGGACGTGACGCCTACCAGACTGTCGCGCGCCAGTTGCTGCAACTGGGGCAGGTCGGTTAACTCGACTGGGCGTAAGACCAGCATGGATGCACTCCTGTATCAAAGGGTTCGGCGGTTGGCACCGAACCTGACTATCACTGTCGGTTTCCACGCGTTAAATCGGCGGTCGCCTGATTTTTTGTCAGACGCCGCTCTTTTTCTTGTCAGCCGTTGCTTGGGTCGGGCAGTACCGTGCGGGTGCCCACCTTGTTGAGTACAAACAGGTAGACCAGGCCCAGGGCAATCCAGATCAGACCGAGTTTCTGTGCATCGACGCCCATGTTGTACATGATCGCCGCGACGATGATGAAGCCGATCGCCGGGCAGATCAGGTGACGGATCACCTGGCCGGATTTCTGCCGACGCCAGTAGTAGTTGATGACCGTCAGGTGCAGCAACATGAAACCGCTCAGTGCGCCGAAATTCACCAGCGAGGTGAGGGTGTCCACCGAGTTGATGAACAGGTAGCAGATCACCAGCGACAGCACGGCCACCAGGTAGATGCTCACATACGGCGTGTTGTGTTTGGGGTGAACCTTGGCCAGTACCTTTGGCAGCTTGCCGTCCCGGGCCATGCCGAACAGCAGACGAGACACTGCCGCTTGGGAGGTGATTGCCACCGCAACACCCCAGGCCAGCGCAGTAGCCACGGCGGTCAGGATGGCCAGCCAGCTGCCGGCCGCGAGTTCAGCGATTTCATAAAAAGCCGTGTCAGCCGATTTGAAACCCATGCCGGCCGCCAGATCTGTCGCAATCCAGGTCTGCACGACGAAGATCACACCCATGACCACCAGCGTGATCAGCGCGGCCTTGCCGACGCTGCGGCCCGGGTCACCCTTGATCTCTTCGGCGAGGGTGGAAATCGCATCGAAACCGAGGAACGACAGCACCGCAATCGACACCGCTTGCATCAGCAGGGCGAAGTTGAACGTCTCGGGGTTGTACAACGGCGCCAGTGTCAACTGACCGTTACCGCCGCCACTGTGCAGCGCGTTCCAGGCGTAGAACAGGAAGATCCCCAGCACCACCAGTTGCGCCAGCAGAAAGATGATGTTCATTCGCGCGGTGAAGGTGATGCCCCGCAAGTTGACGAACGTCGCGCTGACCAGGAAGGCCAGGATGAAACCGACCTTCGGAATGTCCGGGTACAAATGATTCAGGGCCATGGCCGCGTACACATACAGCAGCGGCGGAATCAGCAGGTAATCGAGGAGCATCAGCCAACCGGCGATAAACCCTACGTGCTGGTTCAGGCCCCGTTGCGCGTAGGAGTAAACCGAACCGGCAATCGGAAAGGCCCGAGCCATGCTGCCGTAACTCAGGGCAGTGAAGAGCATCGCCACCATGCCGATGATGTAGGCCAGCGGTACCAGCCCCGGTGCCTCGGCGTTGACGTAGCCATAAACACCAAACGGTGCGATGGGGATCATGAAGATCATCCCGTACACCACCAGGTCGGTCAGCGACAGGCTGCGTTTCAACTCTTGCTTGTAGCCGAATTCTTCTATTTCCATGAAGCCGTTCTCCTTGATATGAACGCAGCTACAAGCTGCGAGTTTGAAGCGATTCCTTTACAGCAGCGGTGCCAGGTATTCGGTAAAGCGACTGACGTCTTCAGGCGTGCGCAGCAGGTCGTTGCGCACCTCGATCAACACCGACTCCAGGCCGCGTGCATCGCCGTGGACCGGCACGGTCATGTCGCCCAGGGGGTTGATTTTGTACGGCTCATTACCGGCAACTTTCAATGGGTGCTGGCTCAAGCCATCGATCAAACGCTGGGCATATTCCTTGGCCTCTCTATACAACACGCCAACTTCAAGCGCGCGGGGCTGGCCGTGATAGACCGGCGTGAAACTGTGAATTCCCACCACCCGCACCGGCCGCCCTTCAGCGACACGTTCGTCGATCAAGTCTGTCAGACGCGAGTGAAACGGCTCGAACAGGGTTTGCCGACGGTACTCGCGGGTGGCTTCGTCCAGATCCCGATTTCCTGGTACCTGATAAATCTCGCTCTGCGCCGGAATGCTGTCCGGCGCTTGGCGCGGTCGGTTGAGGTCGACCAACAGTCGCGAATAATTGGCCGCCAACAAGGTTGCGCCCAGTGCCTGGGACAAGCCCTCGGCCAACGCCAGGGCACCGATGTCCCAGGCGATGTGCTCGCGGGCCGCCTCGTGACTCAGGCCCAGGTCATTTAACCCGGCCGGAATAAAACGGCTGGCGTGCTCGCACACCAGAATCAACGGGTGGCCAGAATCTTCCCGGCTCAAGGTGTACGCGGGCTCGGTGTATAGACCGAGCTCAGCGGATTCAGTACAGGCGCGCATAGTGC
Source organism: Pseudomonas sp. ACM7 (assembly GCF_004136015.1). Taxonomy (NCBI): domain Bacteria; kingdom Pseudomonadati; phylum Pseudomonadota; class Gammaproteobacteria; order Pseudomonadales; family Pseudomonadaceae; genus Pseudomonas; species Pseudomonas sp. ACM7. Next base: position 5,210,561 of record NZ_CP024866.1, read on the forward strand.
TCACAGCGTTCGGCGGGCGACAGCTGTTCCGTCAGCGTCAGTTCCTCGGTTTTAAGGGCAAAGTAGGTGTCCAGCAACGCGCTCGGCAGGGCTTCAATCAGTGCCTCGCTGTTGCGCAGGCAGTCCAGGGCCTGGGCAAGGGACGCGGGCAGGGCGACGATGCCGCGCGCCTGGCGTTGCTCTTCGTTCAAGGAGTCGGGGACTTCATCGGTGATTGCATTCAAGGCCAGGCGTTGCTCGATGCCCAGCCGACCGGCAATCAGCAGCGCGGCCATGGCCAGGTGCGGCGAGGACGTCGCGTCCATGGCGCGAAATTCCAGGTTGTATTGCGACGCCACCGATTTTCCGCCCAGGCTTGTCGTCGGGCAGATTCGCAGCGCCGCTTCGCGGTTGCGTTGCCCGAGGCACGCGTAGGACGCGCTCCAGTGATGAGGCTGCAAACGCTCGTAAGACACCGGCGTCGGCGCGGTAAACGCACAGAGTGCGGGCAGGTGATGCAGGATGCCGGCGGCCCAGTGCTGGCCGAGGGTCGACAAGCCATTGGTGGTGCCGGCGTCGTACATCACCGGTTGGCCAGACAGGTCCAGCAGGCTGATGTGCAGGTGCACGCCGTTGCACACCGCGTGCTCCGAGGTCTTGGGCGCGAAGCTCAACGCCAGGCCCATTTGCCGGGCGATCTCTCGGGTGATTTCACGAACGTTCACCGCGCGGTCGGCAGCGGCCACACCCAGGGTCGGGCGACAGGTGATTTCGTATTGATGCTTGCCGTACTCGGGCAGGAACATTTCTGGCTCGACGCCACCGGCACGCAGGGCGCTGAGCAGCCAACCGCCAAACTCGGCACCCTGACGCTGGGCTTGCAGAGAAAACGCCAGGTGTTCAACGTCGCCGGTGTTCAAGTTGAATTCATGCTCGAACGCCGCATTGACCTGCAAGCCCAACTCGGCGCGATAACGCTCTACCTCGTCGCGCAACACCGTACGCGGGCAGGCACCCCATGGGCGGCCATCGGTTTCGCGAATGTCACTGTGAATAAAATCCAGCGCCGGAGCGTTGGCATCCGGGCCGTTACTGACCGTCACTCGGCTGGGCAGATCGGGCATCAGCCGCAAATCGCCATAAGCGCCCCACGGGTTGGCGTAGGCGATGATGTCTTGCGGGGTCAGCGCACTGTTGGCCGGCACCCAGCCACACCCCGTCCTTTGATAGTGCTCGAGTTCGTCCGTGGGAAAGGAGCGCCCGCGTGTCACGCCGATCAGGTCGGTGGTGACGAGGGTGGTCATGGGCAGTGGCAACAGGCGCTCGCTCATGGCTGCATCTCCTGCAACCGGCCGAGCACAGTCTGGGTGTCGGTGATCCAGCAGTAACCCTTGATTGCATTCAGGCAGGCCTGATGCCGCGCGGGTGTGTAAGTCGCGCAGGCATCTTCCACCAGCGTTACCAGGTAGCCGCGGTCCGCGGCGTCACGCACGGCCATGTCCACGCACTGGTCGGTGACGATGCCGGCGATGATCAGATGCCGCGTCCCGAGGTTACGCAGCACGTAGTCGATGTGGGTGGAGTTGAAGACCCCGGACGAGGTCTTGGGCAGCACGATTTCGTTTTCTGCCGGGGTCAGGTCGTCGATGATCCGCGCTTGCGGGCTGCCCTTGGGCAAGTGCATGTCCGAGAGTTTGTGGTCCAGCGAGCGGTCGCGGCCGTCGGCGGTGAGGCTTTCGATGATCGTGTGCAGCACGTTTTGCCGGGCGCTGCGAAAGGCGCTGAGCAGCCGGCGTTGATTGGGCACCACCTGCATGTGGGTGCGGGTCAGGAAGTACTCGGCGTCCGGTCCGTTGAGGTGCGGGTCGAACTGCGGTTCAAGCCAGGCGCGTTGCATGTCCACCAGCAACAGCGCGGTGTGATCGGTGACGAATGGCAAATCCCGGGGCGAGTGGTGGGGGAGCGTGAACATCCTTATTTATCCTCCAGCAGGTGGGTATCGAAGTCGGTCCGCAGGGCGTCGATGCCTTCCAGGCGATCGGCCAGATCCGGGCTGCGCAAGGTCAGGCAGGCAATCAGCGCCTCGACCTGGGCCAGCGCCGGAACCAGGGTGTCGAAGGCCGATACCGACTCCACCGGCGCACTGATAATCAGGTCGGCCATTTCCCGCAACGGTGAAGCATAGATGTCGGTAAACAACACTACGCGTGCATATCGACTTTTCGCCGCATTGGCCACGCGCAGGGCCTGTGACTGGTAGCGGCGATAGTCGAACACCAGCACCACGTCCTGACGCTGCACGTCGAACAATCGATCGGGCAGTTGCGCGTTGTCTTCCAGGGCGAAACAGCCTGGACGCAGCAAGCGCAGGTGGTTAAGCAAGTAATTGGCGAGGAAACTGCTGAAGCGCCCCCCGAAGCAATGCACGTGATGGCGGGTGTCGAGCAGCCATTCCACCAGAATCCGCACATCTTCGGATTGGGTCAGCGCATGGGTGTCCGCCAGCGCTCGATGGCTGTCCGCCAGATAATGGCTCCAGGCGTCGCCTTTCTGAAGATGAGAGCGAGGCTGCAACAGGGCGCTGGGGGAGCGGAGGCGGTGGTCCATGTCGCTGAGCAGGGCATCCTGGAAATCGGCATAACCGCTGAAACCCAGTTTTTTGACCAGTCGCACGATGGTGGGATCGCTGACACCGGCATGTTCGGCCAAACGTGACATCGGGCCCAGTCCGTTACGCGGATACTGGTCCAGCAAGGCACGGATGACTTTGCGTTCCGACGGCGTAAGGTCCAGGCCGGGATCGGTGATCAGGTCTCTGAGAGAAGGCATCCGGGCTCCTGCTGGATGGATATGTTGGTTTCATTTCATAAATTGCTAAAACAGTATTTATGTAGCGGACTCTACATGTCTAGTGAATTTTTCAATGGTTTTTTAAAGCCCCAAAATAGAGCGAAAACCCCGTGAGCCGTGGGCTACATGGAAGTCGACTGAGCTTGTAGGCCATCGCCCATAGTGGTGTCGGATATCGCCGATTTTTTCAGGTGTGTGTGAGTTAGAACCCATGTTTGCTGGATCAAACGAAACGCCCTGGATCGCGCTTCTTGCGGCACAATTGGGCAATTGTTTGCGGCGTGTTGCCGTTTTCCATTCCATCGACAGAGTGATCCTTCGTGCAGGCGACCCGTTTGACCCTGATGTGCCACGCTCGAACCGTCGCACAGAAATTGGCGTGTTTTCCTACGAATGAGCCAATAGAGATGGATTGGCAATTGGCAAGGGGATCGCGTCGTGCTCAGTTCAAGGGGACGCCGCGACTGGTGTGTGGACCTGAACTGCGAACCCGGCAAACCGCCGAGTTGTTCGGCAGCGACGTGGAGATTGTCGAGGCATTGAGGGATTGCGATTTCGGGCTCTGGAACGGCGTACGGATCGACGATCTGCAAAAAACCGCAGCCGAAACGCTGCAGATCTGGCTCGATGACCCGAATTCGGCGCCCCACGGTGGCGAGTCGGTGGTGCAACTCGGTGAGCGGGTGGCCGCTTGGCTGAAAACGCTGGAGGCAACACCGGGGCACATCGTTGCCATCACCCATCCATTTGTCATGCGCGCCGCGCTGACGCAGGTGCTGCAAGGCGCGGCGTTCAACCTGATCGACGTTGAACCGCTGTCGGCCATCGAGTTGCGGTTCAACGGCCGCTGGCGCCTACGCTTGCTGGGCACGGACCTTGAGGGAACACGTTGATGAAAAAACTTCTGGTCATTGGCATCGGTGCCGGCAACCCCGACTACATCACGATGCAAGCCGTGAAAGCGCTGAACCTCGTCGACGTGTTTTTCCTCATGGACAAGGGCCAGAGCAAAGACAAACTGATCGACCTGCGCCGCGAGATCTGCGAGCGCTACATCACCGATCGCGACTACCGTTTCATTGAAGCCCACAGCCCGGAGCGCGAACGCGGTGATGTGGACTACAGGGCCAGCGTGGAAGACCTGAACCTGGCCAAACAGCAGACCTTCGAACGGTTGATCAACGAGGAAATGACCGACGACCAGTGCGCCGGTTTTCTGGTCTGGGGCGACCCGGCGTTGTACGACAGCACCATCCGGATCTTGCAGGCGATTCTGGCTTCGGGTCGGTGCGTCTTCGAATTTGACGTGATCCCCGGCATCACCAGTGTTCAGGCGTTGGCGGCGCAGCATAAGGTGCCGCTGAACCGCATTGGCCGTTCGATTGAAATCACCACGGGTCGACGGCTGGCGGCGGCGCAGGTGAGCGATGCCGACAGCCTGGTGGTGATGCTGGATGCAGAAGATTCCTACCTTCGAGTGGCGGACCAGGAGACGGAGATTTACTGGGGGGCCTACCTGGGGACGCCGGATGAAATCCTGATCAGCGGCAAGCTCAAGGATGTGGCGGATGAGATCGAACGGGTGCGCAAGGCTGCTCGGTTGGAGAATGGGTGGATTATGGATACGTATCTGTTGCGCAAGCCTTGATGAAATTGGTGTCTGGGCTGACGCCTTCGCGAGCAAGTCGGATCGCCGCACCGCCGCTCCCACAGTAGACCGCGTCCGTCCAGACAACTCGGTCAACTGTGCGAGCTTGCTCGCGATGAGGCTCTAAAGAACACCTCAAATTATTGCTTTAACCTCCCGCCCAAAACGCTCCCGATACACCGACGGCGGCACCCCTACCACGCCGCGAAACGCCACCCGAAAACTCTCCACCGAGCGATAACCGCAGCGTTGGGCAATCTGGTCGGTGTTCTGGCTCGTACTCTCAAGCAGCTCGCGGGCCCGGCCCAGGCGTTCGTGCTGTAACCAGGCTTTGGGCGGCATGCCGGTGGCTTCAGTGAAGCGGCGCAGAAACGTCCGTTCACTCATGGCCGCCTCACTCGCCAGCTCGCGAACCTCCAGCGGTTCATGCAAACGCTCGCGTGCCCACTGCATGACGCGGGACAAATCGCTACGCGGCGTAGGACTGACCGGTGTCGGAATGAACTGCGCCTGGCCGCCGGTGCGTTGCGGCGACATCACCAGCCGTCGCGCCACCGAGTTGGCCACCTGCGTACCGAAGTCCCGCGCCACCAAGTGCAGGCAGGCATCGATACCGGCAGCGCTGCCGGCCGAGGTGATCAGTTGACCTGAATCGACATAGAGCACGTCCGGATCGACCAGAATGTTCGGAAAACGCTCGGCCAACTCAGCGGTGTAGCGCCAGTGCGTGGTGGCGCCGCGACCGTCGAGCAAACCGGTGGCCGCCAGCACGAACACGCCCGAGCAGATCGACAGCAGCCGCGCACCCCGCTCATGGGCCTGGCGCAGGGCCGCGATCAATGCCTCAGGCACCGGGGCGCTGCGATCACGCCAGCCGGGAATGATGATGGTCCGGGCGTCCTCGAGCAGTTCCATGCCGCCATCGGCCAGCACCTGAATGCCGCCCATGGCGCGCATTGGGCCTTGATCGACGGCGGCGATCCGGTGCTCGTACCAAGGGAAGTCGAACTCCGGCCGTGCCAGGCCGAAGATCTCCACAGCGATGCCGAATTCGAATGTACAGAGGCCGTCGTAGGCCAGAATTGTGACCAATCCAGGGGTGGGCTGCATTTGGCGGAAAGTTCCCGGTGAGTGTCTTGTGCGCCACTGTAGCCGCAAGCGTCGGGCGGATAAAGTCTTCTCACACCCACCGAGACTTTGGAGTACAGCCCATGACCAGCCTGGTCCGCGAGATTCCCGCCGCCCCATCGGCCATCGCCCTGATGCATTTCAGCAACCGTCTGACCTTCGAAACCGACTGTTCCGACGTCCACTGCAGCCAACAGGCCTGCGAAGTGGATTTTGTCCTGGTGGACGTGCGCGGCCCGCTCGCGTTCGAGCGTGGCCATGTGCCGGGAGCGATCAATATTCCGGGGCGACTGCTGACCGCTGAAAGTCTGGCGGCCTACCCGAAAACCAGCGTGTTCGTGGTGTATTGCGCCGGGCCCCACTGCAACGGTGCCAACAAGGCTGCCGTGAAACTGGCGGCGCTGGGTTACCCGGTCAAGGAAATGATCGGCGGGGTGACCGGGTGGCTGGATGAAGGGTTTGAGTTGAGTGTTGCGGTGCAACGGCCTGCCAGCACCGTGATCGGTTGCGAATGTTGATGTAGTCGAAAAGATCGCAGCCTCGTTTCACTCGACAGCTCCTACAGGTCTACGCGATCCCCTGTAGGAGCTGTCGAGTGAAACGAGGCTGCGATCTGTTGATATTGCTTCTAAACGGATGCCCACCACCCATCCAGCGTCGCCTGCAACCACTCGAACACGGTTGCGTAGGCGGCGCTGTCCTGTTGACCCCGGGGCAGCGGTGACTCGTCGGCAAAGTGATCATTGAGCGTTGCCACCGATTCAGCCGTCCACTCCGGATGAAACTGCAACCCCACCCGCGTCGGCCCGACGCGATACATCTGCTGCTCGCACTGATCACTGCTGGCCAGCAACTGTGCGTTTGGCGGCAGGTCGATGGCGTCTTCGTGCCATTCCAGCACGTTCAGAGGCTGACCATCGACGAACGTCACGCGAGTCCAACCGGTTTCTGTTCGATCCATCCGCCGCACCTTTCCGCCCAGGCTCTGCGCCAGCAACTGCGCCCCCAGGCAAATCGCAAACACCGCCGCGCCTTGATCCAGACTGCCCGCCAACCACTGACGTTCGGCTTCCAGCCAGGCCGGCCCGCCGTTGGATTCATAAGGCCCGCCCAACAGGATCACGGGGGCTGCACTGACTGGCGGCAACTGGCCGAGGTCGGCGCGAAAGACGTTCAGGGTCAAACCTCGGGACGCAGCCCACGTGGCAATGGCGCCGGGACCTTCGGCGGGGTGGTGTTGGATCAGGTTCAACGTGGGCATAAGGGCTCTCTTGTAGTTTTTGCTTGTAGGTTTTGTCTGAAAAAAGGGCTTGTCCTACAGTCTTTGCACCGGCTTGGCGCGCGCTTCAAGGGGCTCGAATCCGTCGGCCACTTTTTTATAAGTATTTGTCGCTTAAACACAATTTGCCCTCCTTGCGCCGCTCTAGACTGCCGGCCACTTCGGTGCTCTCCAATCGGAAGCAGCTACCGAAAGCTGCCAATAAAAGCCTTCGCATACAGGAGTTATAAATGAAGAAGCTAGTGATGTTCGGTGCTCTGGCACTGTCGATGTTGTCCCTGACGGCTATGGCCGAAGACGCCAAGCCGATCCGCCTCGGTATCGAAGCCGGTTACCCGCCATTCTCGATGAAAACCCCTGATGGCAAACTCACCGGCTTCGACGTGGACATCGGCGACGCGCTGTGCGAGCAGATGAAAGTGAAGTGCACCTGGGTCGAGCAAGAGTTCGACGGCCTGATCCCGGCGCTGAAGGTCAAGAAAATCGACGCGATCCTGTCGTCCATGACCATCACCGACGATCGCAAAAAGAACGTCGACTTCACTATCAAGTACTACCACACCCCGGCGCGCTTCGTGATGAAGGAAGGCACCGACATCAAGGACCCGCTGACCGAACTCAAAGGCAAGAAAGTCGGTGTGCTGCGCGCCAGTACCCACGACCGCTTCGCCACTGAAGTGCTGGTGCCGGCCGGTATCAATCTGGTTCGCTACGGCTCCCAGCAGGAAGCCAACCTGGACATGGTCGCCGGTCGTCTCGACGCGATGCTGGCCGACTCGGTCAACCTGGACGACGGTTTCCTGAAAACCGACGCCGGTAAAGGCTTCGCTTTCGTCGGCCCGACCTACGAAGACGCCAAGTACTTCGGCGGCGGCGCTGGTATTGCTGTGCGCAAGGGCGATACCGCCCTGGCAGAGAAATTCAACACCGCCATCACCGAAATCCGCGCCAACGGCAAGTACAAGCAAGTGCAAGACAAGTACTTCAACTTTGACGTTTACGGCCAGTAATCACGCCGTTCAAAAAAGTGGCAACCGTTGACGCGGTTGCCACTTTTTTTATGTGATTTATCCTGCGACATACATCCCATGTAGGAGCTGCCGGAGGCTGCGATCTTTTGATTTTCTGCAGTTTCATTGCCGCTAAAGATCAAGATCTAAAGATCGCAGCCTTCGGCAGCTCCTACGCTCAGCGATCCTGAGCACCGATAGCTACAGGAGCACCCCATGCAACGCATCGATCATTCACTGCCCTGGAGCCACCTAGGCACCGAACGCACCCTCAGCGTGTTTCGTTATGGCGCGGGCACTCGCAAGGTCTACATCCAGGCCAGCCTGCACGCTGATGAACTGCCGGGCATGCGCACGGCGTGGGAACTGAAAAAGCGTCTGGCCGAACTCGAAACCCAGGGTCAGTTGCAGGGCGTGATCGAACTGGTCCTGGTGGCCAATCCCATCGGCCTCGATCAACACCTGCAAGGCAGCCACATGGGCCGCTTCGAGCTGGGCAGCGGCAAGAACTTCAACCGCTCCTTCGTCGAACTCAGCGCACCGGTGGCCGAGTTGATCGGCGATCGGTTGGGCCGTGATGCGGCTGCCAACATTGCGCTGATTCGCCAGACCATGGGCCAGGTACTCGACGGCTTGCCGGCACCGGCCTCGCAGCTTGAAGCCATGCACCGCTTGCTGCTGCGCCACGCCTGCGATGCCGACATCACCCTCGACCTGCATTGTGATTTCGACGCGGCGATTCATCTGTATGCCTTGCCGCAACACTGGCCGCAGTGGCAATCCCTGGCAGCGCGTTTGAAGGCTGGGGTGGCGTTGCTCTGTGAAGAATCCGGCGGCAGCTCATTCGATGAGTCGTGTTCAACGCCGTGGTTGCGTCTGGCAAGGGCTTTCCCTGAGGCCGCGATCCCGCCGGCCAACCTGGCGACGACGCTGGAGCTGGGCAGCATGGGTGATACGCGAGTCGATCAGGCGCAGGCCAATTGCGAGGCGATTCTCGGGTTTCTCGCCGAGCAGGGTTTCATCACAGGTACTTGGCCTGCGGCCCCGAGCGAATGCTGTGAAGGTATGCCGTTCGAAGGCACCCAATACCTGTTCGCACCGCATCACGGGGTCGTCAGTTTCCTGCGCGATTCGGGTGAATGGGTGGAGAAGGGGGATGCGCTGTTTGAAGTGGTCGACCCGCTGAATGATCGGGTCACGACCGTTTGCGCGGGGACCAGTGGCGTGTTGTTTGCGATTGATCGCGGGCGCTATACACAGCCGGGCACCTGGCAGGCGAAGGTCGCGGGGCGCGAGCCGATTCGGGTCGGGAAGTTGATTAACGACTGAGGATCTTAGTCGTTTTCGAGGCCGCCTTCGCGAGCAAGCCCGCTCCCACATTTCATCTCAGTCGGACACGAAATTTGTGTACACAGGAGATTCAATGTGTGTGCGGGCTTGCTCGCGAAGAGGCCCTATGAAGCGGCGATGATGTCCAGCCGATCATCGACATCCCGATTCACAGTGTTAGGCTCTCCCCCGAATCCTGCGCTCTGTGAAGGAAGGTTTATGTTGAAGTTTCTCGCTCTGCTGACACTCCTGGCGTCCGCCGCCGTCCACGCTCAAACCCCGCTGCAAACCGATCTGCCGCTCAAGTACCTGGAGCAGGCCCACCCCGAATCGCGTAATCAGCCCCTGGTGATTTTCCTCCACGGTTTTGGCAGTAACGAGGAGGACCTGTTCGACATCAAGGATGAATTGCCCGCGTCATACAACTACCTGTCGGTACGCGCACCGATGGTGATGGAGGAGGACAGTTACAAGTGGTTTCGCGAGAAGGGTAACGCTGCCTACAACGGTGAGACCGATGATCTGAAGTCCAGCGGCCAGGTGCTGCAGGATTTCGTCGCACAGGCGGCGAAGAAATATCACACCGAACCGAACAAGGTATTCCTGGTGGGTTTCAGCCAGGGCGCGATCATGTCCTATGAGGTGGCCCTGCGTCATCCCGAGGCGGTGGGCGGGATCGCGGCGTTGAGCGGACGGATTTTGCCGGTGCTCCAGTCCGAACTGAAACCGGATGAAAAGCGCCAGAAGCTGGCGATTTTCATCGGTCATGGCACTGCGGACAAACGCCTTCCGTACATTGACGGCACGGACGCCGACAGCCTGTTGCAGAGCCTGTCACTCAAGCCTGAATTTCATGCCTACCCTGGCGTCGGTCACAGCATCAGTGCCAACGAGATGCAGGACTTGAGCGCCTGGTTGCAGCGTCTCAATCCCTGATGCTTACTTGCCGGTGACGATCTGTTTGACCAGCGTCTCGTGGCCAGCATTGTCGCTGAGGCGGGAAATCACCTGAACGATCGCCATGCGCGTGTTGGACGCGGCCATCACTGTGGTGTCGAGGGTTTTGCCGCCGCCCTGGGTGGCGGTACTGTCGATCTGCCGCAGCCCCAGGCCAGTGCCTTTCTGGGTCAGGCTTTTTTCACTGAGCTTGGTGAAGTCCGGCAGCGCCGTGGCTTGTTCGGTGGCGAAGTCAGACGCCGCGGAGTCGAGGAATTGACCGTCGTTGTCTTTGACATTGAGGCCGCCGGGGATGGTGTTTTCAGCGGCGATCACGACGGTTTTAGTCGCCTGATTGGTGTACATGGTGCCCGTTGCCCCGGCGGTGCCGGTGGCCGCGTCGCCGGCAGGCAGCGGGTTGGCGATGAAACCTTTGGGCAGGGTGAACGTGAACTTGCCGCCGAGCATCGAGACTTTCTGTGCGGGCGCGGTATCGCTGGCAGTGGCCTTGGCGGCCTGCGCATTCAGCGCTCCCAGACTGGCAACCGCCGTCAACAACAGGACAACGGTTTTTTTACTCAACAATGACATTCAGAAACTCCAGGGGATGGTCGGTCTCGCGGTGGGGGGCGATCATCCCATGGAGGTTACGGCGCATTCCAGCGCAGTCTAACGGACGGTCACGTTCCTTTGGCTACTTATGGACCCGCTCCAACCAACCGCTGCTGGGCGTCATCGGCCTGAAACGGCCACTCACCGCACGCATCGACGGCGCCACCAGCGAGGTCAACCTGCTCAACGAACATGGCATCACCACCGTCTTCAATTCCTACGGCACCGGCCTGCGCTTATGGGGCTACCGCACCGCGGCATGGCCCAGCGTCACCCACATGCGCAACTTCGAAAACGTGCGCCGCACTGATCTCCGATTCTTGCCGGTGCTCGCTGGTATTTGGTCGATTTCTGTCGGTCGCTACCGGCAGAAATCGGCCAAAAGCGGCCACTAAGGAGCTGACTGTCGGTACTCAAGATCCAAATGCCTCATACAGGCGCATCAGACGTCACACTACGTGGGTTATCGGGACCTTTACGAGCCGGCTGTTTGCGCCGGGTTTCACGGGGGACTTAGCGTAAGCGTCCGGCGAAGTCACCTACCCGATCCCAGCGATAAGGGCGATGTTGTCCACTTAAAAATACGTGGACACTATCGCCCCTATCATCAGGGTTGCCATGCGCCAAAGAACCTCTTACTCCAAACCCTTTAAAGCCCAGATCGTCCAAGAATGCCTGCAACCTGGCGTGTCGATGGCCAGCGTGGCCCTGCGTCACGGCATTAACGCCAACCTGGTTCGAAAGTGGATACCTGCTTATCGTGATCATCAGGCGCCAGCGTTGGCTGCTTTTGTTCCGATGAAACTTGCGTCCGCAACCCGGCCCGATCAGCAGATGTCGGTCAACATCGAGGTTCCTTTCGGGCAGCAAAAACTCACTGTGAAGTGGCCATCCTCAGATCCTGACGGGTGTGCTCGTTTTGTCCGTGAGCTTGCCAAGTGATCCGCATCGACGCCATCTGGCTAGCCACCGAGCCCATGGATATGCGCGCAGGTACCGAGACCGCGTTGGCCAGAGTGATTGCAGTATTCGGTGCGGCGAAGCCGCACTGTGCTTATCTCTTTGCCAATCGACGTGCTAACCGAATGAAAGTCCTGGTTCATGACGGGATTGGTGTTTGGCTGGCTGCACGGCGTTTGAACCAAGGCAAATTCCACTGGCCAGGCATTCGGCAAGGCTGCGAGATGGAGCTAGATACCGAGCAACTTCAGGCCTTGGTATTAGGTCTGCCTTGGCAGCGTGTTGGCGCTGCCGGCACAATCACACTGCTTTAAAAACTGTAATTAGATTCTTGGCTTACTACCGCAAGCGATCTGCTTTGGTAAAATCCAAGGCATGACTTCTTCGCCCAATCTCGATCAGATGACCCCCGACCAACTGCGTGCATTTGCTGCGCAGTTGATGTCGAAGGTCGACACCATGGGCAGAAAGACCCACCGCGATCAAACCATCATCGAACAGCTGACCCACGAGATCGCCATCCTCAAGCGGCACAGGTTTGCCAAGCGCAGCGAGCAGATCAGCCCTGAGCAAGGCAACTTGCTCGACGACCTGCTCAACACAGATCTTGAGGCTATCGACGCCGAGTTGAAGGCCCTCCGACCAGCTCCCGCTCCAGAAGAGAAACGCCAGCAACCCAAGCGCGCGCCGCTACCACCGCAGTTTCCACGCACCGTAATTCATCACGAACCGGAAAACACCCAGTGCGCCTGCGGCTGCCAACTTCAGCGCATCGGCGAGGACGTCAGCGAGAAGCTGGATTACACTCCGGGCGTGTTCACCGTCGAACAGCATGTGCGTGAAAAATGGGCCTGCCGTCAGTGCGAAACACTGATCCAGGCACCGGTGCCGCCCCAGGTAATCGACAAGGGAATACCTACAGCAGCTCTGCTCGCTCATGTAATGGTGGCGAAATTCGCCGACCACTTGCCGCTGTACCGGCAGGAGAAAATCTTTGGCCGCGCCGGCTTAGCCATCGCGCGTTCAACTCTCGCGCAATGGGTTGGACAGACCGGTGTACAGCTTCAGCCATTGGTTGATGCCTTGCGAGAAGCTGTTCTGGCCCAACGAGTTGTCCATGCCGACGAAACTCCGGTGCAGATGCTTGCGCCCGGAGAGAAGAAAACTCACCGCGCTTATGTCTGGGCTTACTGCACCACGCCGTTCTCGGCGCTTAAGGCAGTGGTTTATGACTTCAGCCCGAACCGCGCCGGTGAGCATGCACGTAACTTCCTCGGCTCGTGGAACGGCAAGCTGGTGTGCGACGATTTTGCTGGCTACAAGGCCGGTTTCGAGAAGGGCATGACCGAAATTGGTTGCATGGCCCACGCACGCCGCAAGTTTTTCGATCTGCACGTGGCAAATAAAAGCCAGCTGGCGGAACAGGCACTGCACTCGATTGGCGGTTTGTACGAAGTTGAGCACCAAGCGCGGGACATGAGTGATGAGGATCGCTGGCGGATACGGCAAGAAAAAGCGGCGCCGTTAGTGAAAGCACTGCACGACTGGATGTTGACCCAGCGCGATCTTGTGCCCAACGGATCAGCGACGGCAAAGGCCTTGGATTACAGCCTTAAACGCTGGATAGCGCTGACGCGCTACCTGGACGATGGGGCTGTGCCCATCGACAACAACCAGGTAGAGAACCAGATCCGGCCGTGGGCCCTTGGGCGTTCGAATTGGTTATTTGCCGGATCGCTACGCAGCGGAAAACGGGCGGCTGCGATCATGAGTTTGATCCAGTCGGCGCGATTAAATGGACATGATCCATATGCCTACCTGAAGAATGTTCTCATGCGACTGCCGACGCAGCGGGCGAATGAAATTACCGAGCTGCTGCCGCATAAATGGGCGTCCGTTTAACCACGCGGGTGCATGGGGCGCTTAGCTAACGTAGCGAACTTTCTGATTGGCCAAATCCTACGATTTACTGCTGCGTTGGCATGCTGCGGTCTGTGTCGTAACGGCCATGATTTAGGTCGTATTTGGATGCACCTCAATCTTACCGGTCAGTATAGTCAACTCCGTCCCGATGCCGGAGTGCCTTAAATTGGACAATACCCGTGAGCGCTTGATTGACTCAGCGCTGAAGCTGTTTCTGTCACAAGGTATATACATTACTGGTGTGATGGCCATCGCCGCGATGGCGGGTGTTACCAAGATGACGCTCTACAGCCATTTCCCCTCCAAGGATGCGCTGATAGTGGCTTGCCTTGAGGAACGTGACCGACGCTGGCGTGAAGAGGTAGCGCGCACCTTGGCAGGGCATCCTGACCCGGTCAGTGGCATGCTCGCGTTTTTCGATTTGTATCAACGCTTTCTTTTGCAAGATAGCGGGCGCGGGTGCCTGTTTGTCAACAGCGCGGCTGAATTCCCCCAGTTTAGCCACCCTGTGCATTTGGCAGTGAGCAGGCATAAGCAAGGGATACGCGAAAATCTTACTGCATTGGCCATGAGCGCCGGTATAAGCGACCCTGACGTAGTTGCTGAGGGGCTGTTTATCTTACTGGAGGGCAGTTTTGTCAGCGGCGCCATGCGCCAGGACTTACGGGTATTCGACACTGCCCGCCACGTAGCTCATTGCTGGATCCGGAAGCAGGGCCAGCAGGAGCAGAGCGTATGACCCTAGGCCTATTAGCGGCCATTGCCGCCACTTTTTCCTGGTCGCTGCTCTACATCTTTCCGGGGTTGGTCGGCGATTACAGCCTTTTTGATCTGGCTGTGGTGAGCTATGCCTTTGCCGGTTTAGGTAGCCTGCTAGTGCTGTTTGTTTACCGTAGCGAAGTGCGGCAATTGCGACTGAGCGACTGGGCCTGCGCCGCACTGCTGGGCTTCTTGGGATACATCGGTTACTTCTTTCTGATTACCACTGCGGTCTTGGCAGCTGGGCCGGTGATCCCTCCGGTGATGATGGGGTCAGTACCGATCGTGCTCGCGATTGCCGGCAACATGCGAAGCTCCAGCGTGCCCTGGCGCGCCATTGCCGGGCCACTGTTGCTCGCGGCATTGGGTATAAGTTTGGTCAATCTGAGCGTGTTTGATTTTAGCAGCGCAACGGTGGTGCTCCCGACCGATTCGATACTGCTTGGGCTGCTCGCATCGTTAATGGCAATTGGATTTTGGACTGGTTTTGGATTGTTAAATGAAAGTGCTTTGGCTCAACGCCCAAGCATATCTCCCATGTTGTGGTCAGCCATGCTGATCTTCATGTGCAGCGTCGAAATGCTGGCCTTCATCCCAGTTGGGCTGTACTTGAAACTGTCCCACTTCGCTAGCCATCCGAGCGGGTTAGCAGGTACTCAGGCGCTAATAATCTGTGGGTTAATTCAGGGGTTAGGGGCCACCCTTGCAGGTGCTTGGGCATGGTCAATCGCAACTCGGCGCCTACCTCTGGCTCTAAGCGGACAATTGATCGCCAGCGAAACCATTTATGCAACTACGATGGGCCTGCTCATCAACCAACGCTGGCCCTCTCCTATGGAAGCGCTTGGGACAGGGTTGCTATTCGTAGGGGTGGTGTGGGCAATTCACACCTTTTATCGCAGGCAAACACGCCTCGAAACGCATGGTGGGATAACTGACCTTAGCCAAAACTAATGCGAATGTGCCGGTATCGGCATTTCAGGTGTCCGCTTTGGATTGATTTGGCATCATTGCCCTAAGTGCTGGGGTCGGGAAGGTGTGTTGGGCGGACGGTTACGACTTAGCTGCTGGTCTTGCTGGCGCTTTTGTGGCGACAGCCTTAGGCGCGATGGTCGAACTCAGCCTTAGTCGACGTGGCTAGTGGACTGGCTCACTTTAATGTTGCGATCTTCGGCGAAATGCCGTTAAAAGAATAGAACAACACCACTGACTAACGGACTTGGTTGAAATTACCTGCTCTGGATCTTGACATCGTGGAAAACGTATGGAGAAATGCAGGGGTCGCTAGATTCTGTGAAATGCTAGGAATAGATAATGGGCGATTTAGTAAAATTTCCAGGGAGCGCGAAAAGCAAAGCCGTCCAAGCGGATCCGATTACACCGAGTGCGCTTGTAAGAAAAATGCTTGTTCCTGGCTATGCCTCTGAGGAACTAGACACGGTAGCTCACATTAAAGGTTATCTAGCCTCCAGAAAAATTAAATTTTCTTCGACTAGCAAATTTGTATCGATTGAAAAGTCGGCGCGCAAACATACACTGATTTTTGTCAAACAAAAAATCGTGGTCGTTCTATTTTCCCCAAAAGGAAAAATTGAGTTGCCACCGGAATGGAATAAGATTGTTATAAAATTCGACTCTGACCGTCAGGTGATCGATTACTCATCCATGATAATTAACGCTATAGAGGAGCAAAAAAATGGCTGAACCTAAAGCAGCAACTTCGGTCGCAAATCCAGCAAGCCAGAACGCACAGAGGGCTTATAAAAAGCTGGACGATCTTTGAACTGTGATAAGACCCCGGGCGGAGATGGGTTCTGCCCTGGGTATTTTTTGACGTTTTGCGAAACGCTTTTGAATGATCGCAGTTCATCACTAGCCGCTTTCGTCCCGATTGCATGCACTGCGGAATTTTTTACTTCACCTGCTCTTCCAATTTCTCAGAAGCCAATGAGCATACGATTTTCGAAGCGACGCACGCTGATGCCTCTCCCTTATCCAGGTAGTGAAGCGCAATAAACGCAATACCCACAGGGATACCGACTTGTTGCAACCGATCCTCGTAATTTGCGGTAGGCGCACTGTAGTATTTCCCACTCAAGTCGCGCGAGTCGAACCACTCGTGAAAAAACCGGTTGAACTTGTATCTGGGCGCTCAGACCAAACCGTCGAGCAGCCTCAGCGCCGTTTGTCTGAATTATTCCCCCCTGACCTTGGTCATTACTTTGACGACGCGTATGGGGCTAGGCCGCACCTAATCAATGTAGATACTTTCTTTTGGGTGCATATAAAAGCTTCGGACCACACACCCTAAAACTACCGACTGGCCTAGTTGGCAGAGCGCTTTGTTCATAGATGCCGTCGACCTAAGTTCATGAACGAAGAGCCGGCGAACGGCCAACCTGTTTTCAAGTATTTGATCCTGTTGCATACGGTCATTCCCACAGACCTATTGCAGTCCGTCGGTGTACCGTATCCGCTCCATGAACTCCACATTCCAAGCGGATAGCTGACGGCTGATGCTGTGCTCCCGATTTCCATCAGGAGCCCATCACCATGATGCGTCCCAATGCCAGCGTTGAAAAAGTGTACCTCTACCCAAAGCCTGTCGATTTGTATCCGCTCCATGAACTCCACATTCCAAGCGGATAGCTGACGGCTGATGCTGTGCTCCCGATTTCCATCAGGAGCCCATCACCATGATGCGTCCCAATGCCAGCGTTGAAAAAGTGTACCTCTACCCAAAGCCTGTCGATTTTCGAAAGTCCATCGACGGCCTGGCTGCATTGGTCGAACTGGACATCAAAGTTGCGGTGTTCGACCCTGTGCTTTTCGTCTTTCTAAATCGCCACCGCAACCGCGTCAAAGTGTTGTACTGGGAGCGCAAC
>NZ_CP024866.1:5227958-5245130 GCF_004136015.1 Pseudomonas sp. ACM7
CATGGCGAACATCGCCGATAGCGCTGCCGTCGCCGATTGAGCGGCGAACACCTGGCCTTGTTCGATGGCGAGAAAGAACAGAATCGGCCCGACCACCACTGGCAACCCCGACAGCCAACCGGCGACACTCGGTCCCCAGCGTTTACCGGCCAGGGAAATCAGCAAGAGAAACCCTGGGATGACCAGCAGTTTGAGTAACAGCACGCCCGCACCTCCGACCTGAGTGAGGCGGCCACGTTAGCATTGCGGGTGAGTGATTGCTTTATAGATACTCGTATTTTGTATACAACCCTGCGGCAACACGGTCCTGTAGGAGCTGCCGCAGGCTGCGATCTTTTGATCTTGATCTTCGGCGATGCTGAAAATGCTAAAGATCAAAAGATCGCAGCCTGCGGCAGCTCCTACAGGGATTTGCGTGTACACCAGAAGAGATGAAACGTCTAAGCTGCCCCCTCCAACCTGTTTCTGGATGTTTGTGTGAAATTCAGTTTGCCCAAAACCGCCACGGCGCCGTTCTGTCCTCCGGAAGTGGCCGGCAGCGTTGCCGTCGATCCCCGCGCCTCGTTCTTCAACCGGATGCTGCGCTTTGCCGGTCCTGGCTTGCTGGTTTCCATCGGCTACATGGACCCGGGCAACTGGGCGACCGCCATCGAGGCCGGCTCGCGGTTTGGTTACAGCCTGTTGTTCGTGGTGCTGCTGGCGAGTCTGGCGGGGATGGTGGTGCAGTGTCTGTGTTCGCGCCTGGGCATTGCCACCGGGCGTGATCTGGCGCAGTTGTCCCGGGAGCGCTACAGCACGCGGACCGCACGGACCCAGTGGGTGTTGGCGGAAATCTCGATCATCGCCACTGACCTGGCCGAAGTGCTCGGCTGCGCCCTGGCGTTTCATTTGCTGCTGGGCTGTTCGCTGACCTTCGGTATCGCGCTCACGGCATTCGACACACTGCTGGTGCTGGCCCTGCAAAACCGTGGATTCCGCCGACTCGAAGCGATCATGCTGGTGTTGGTGGGCACCATCGGCGTGTGTTTCTTCGTTGAATTGCTGTTGATCAAACCCTACTGGCCGGACGTCGCCCGGGGGTTCACGCCGTCACTGTCGGCCATCGGTGATGCCGCGCCGCTGTACCTGGCCATCGGTATTCTCGGGGCCACGGTGATGCCGCATAACTTGTACCTGCACACCTCCATCGTGCAGACCCGGAGAATCGGCAATGACCTGGCCAGCAAGCAGGACGCGGTGAAACTGGCGCGCATCGACAGCATCGGCTCCCTGGCCCTGGCGTTACTGGTCAACGCGGCCATCCTGATCCTCGCCGCGGCGGCGTTCCACAAGAGCGGGCATATCGACGTGGTCGACATCCAGGACGCTTATCACCTGCTCGACCCATTGGTGGGCGGGGCGCTGGCCAGTGTGTTGTTTGGCGTCGCGTTGCTGGCTTCGGGTCAGAGCTCGACCTTCACCGGGACCATCGCCGGGCAAGTGATCATGGAGGGTTTCCTGAACTTGCGGATTCCTTGCTGGCAACGGCGATTGCTCACGCGCGGGCTGGCGCTGATCCCGGCGTTCATTGGCGTCTGGATGATGGGCGACAATGCGATCGGCAAGCTGCTGGTGTTGAGTCAGGTGGTGTTGAGTCTGCAATTGCCGTTTGCGTTGTATCCGCTGATTCGCATGACTAACGATCACACGCTCATGGGGCCGTTGGTGAATCGGTGGCCGACGCGGGTGCTGGCGTGGGGGTTGTTTGTGGTGATCAGCGGGGCGAATAGCTGGTTGATTCTGCAGTTCGTAGCCTGAGCCGGAAGCTGTGTTGCCTGGCCGGGCCTCTTCGCGAGCAGGCTCGCTCCCACATTTAATCTCGGTCATTCACAGAATTTGTGTGCGCAGAAAATCCAATGTGGGAGCGGGCTTGCTCGCGAAGAACGATTACTCGCTCTCCCTCTGAAACGCCTCGACCACAAAATCGATGAACACCCGGGTCTTGGCCGGCATCAACGTGCGACTCGGGTAATACAGCGAAATCGGCCCCGCGTCGGCGTGCCAGTCGGGCAGCAGGCGCACCAGTTCGCCACGCTGGATATGCGCCAGCACATCCGGCAATACCAGCAGTGTCACGCCCAGGCCGAGTATCGCCGCTTCGCGCATGGCTGCCGGGTCATTGAGCACAATGTGTTCGTTCAAATTGGCCGGTGCTTCGTTGCCCGCACCATCGTGCATCAGCCATTGGCGAATCCGCCCGGTGCGGGTGCCGCGCATCACGATGCCGGTGTGTCCGGACAGGTCCGCCGGACTGTCGGGCAGGCTGCGTCCCGCGAGGTAGGCGGGAGAGGCGACCGCCACCACATGCGCCGCCGCCAACGTCCGCGACACCACACCGGGCGTCAACTTGAAGCCGCCGCCAATGGCCGCGTCATACCCTTCGGCAATCAAATCCACAGGGCGGTTTTCGAAGTGCCATTCCGGGCGAATCAGCGGGTAGCGCGCCAGGAACACCGGCAGCAGCGGCAAGACATGACCGATGCCAAACGTCGGCGCGAGGCTGACTTTGAGCACGCCCGCCGGCTCGCCTTGGTCGCTGCTTACCGCGCTGATCGCTGTCTGTAACGCTTCCAGATTGCCACCGATACTCGTCAGAAAGCGTTCCCCGGCTTCGGTCAGGGACAGCTTGCGGGTCGAGCGCTGGAACAGCCGCACGCCGATGTTGCGTTCAAGCATGGCCACGTTGCGGCTGACAGCGGCAGGGGTCAGCGCGAGCACCCGTGCGGCGGCGGAAAAACTGCCGGTTTCGGCACTGCGGACGAAAGATTCGAGGTTGGCGAGGGTTTCCATGGCAGACACCTGCTAGTCATGCTTGAAAATCATTCAAAACATTACCCGCTAATCAAGCGCTAATGGCAAGCGCAGTATCAATCCATCGACAAACCACGGAGTGAACAACCATGAGCACCATCGGAATCATCGGCGCCGGCGCAATCGGCGCAGCCTTTGCCAGAGCACTGTCGCGTCAAGGCATTGAAGTAGTTATCGCCAACAGCCGTGGGCCGCAAAGCCTGGCCTCGCTGGTGGCAGAACTCGGGCCAACGGCGCGTGCCGGGACCCGCGAGGAGGCCGCCGCACAAGCCATCGTGCTGGTCGCGGTCAACTGGTCGAAGTTGCCGACCGCGCTCGCCGGTCTGCCGGATTTTGGCGGACGGATTGTCATCGACGCCAACAACTCAATTGAGGCACCGTCGTTCAAGGCGGTGGATTTGCAAGGCCACACCTCCAGCGAAGTGTTTGCCGAATGGGTGCCCGGTGCGCGGGTGGTGAAGGCGTTCAATCACCTTCAGGCGCGTTTTCTGGAAAGCGATCCGGCGGCGGAGGGCGGGCGGCGGGTGTTGTTTCTCTCGGGTGATGATGCCGATGCAAAAGCTCAAGTGGCGGCGCTGATCGAACAGCTGGGCTTCTTCGGGATTGATCTTGGGGAATTGAGCGTCGGGGCGCGGCTGGTGCAGTTTCCAGGCGGTCCGCTGCCGGTGCTGAATCTGGTGAAATTTGCCTGACGACGCAACCTGTAGCAGCTGGCGAAGCCTGCGTTCGGCTGCGAAGCAGTCGCCAAACCTGAAGACGCGGTACTCCTGATGCACCGCACTGCCTGATTCCACGACTGCTTCGCAGCCGAACGCAGGCTTCGCCAGCTGCTACAAAGTATGCGGCGCAGCGTAGATTTATGACTGACTGTAGAACCCGGTGCGACGTGAGTCGCACCGGGTGTTTTGCCAGACGGCGAACGGATATTCGTGGGTCCCCGCGCCGTCTGTTGAACGCTTTACGCCCGTTCGATCGCCAGTGCCACGCCCTGACCACCACCGATGCACAGGGTGGCGAGGCCTTTCTTGGCGTCACGCTTGATCATTTCATGCAGCAGAGTCACCAGTACTCGGCAACCCGACGCACCGATCGGATGGCCCAGGGCGATAGCGCCGCCGTTGACGTTGACCTTGTTCAAGTCCCATTCCAGGTCCTTGGCCACTGCCAAGGATTGTGCGGCGAAGGCTTCGTTGGCTTCGATCAGGTCCAGTTGGTCGATGGACCAACCGGCCTTGTCCAGGCATCGACGAGTCGCGCTGACCGGGCCGATGCCCATGATCGCCGGGTCGACGCCCGCGTTGGCGTAAGCGGCGATTTTCGCCAGCACGGGCAGGCCGAGGGCCTTGGCCTTTTCCGCGCTCATCAGGATTACGGCGGCGGCACCGTCGTTCAGGGACGAGGCGTTGCCGGCGGTCACCGAACCGTCCTTCTTGAAGGCCGGTTTCAGTTTGCCCAGTGCTTCAGCCGTGGTGCCGGCCCGCGGCTGTTCATCGGTGGCGAAGGACAGCGGGTCGCCCTTGCGCTGAGGAATCAGGATCGGCGTGATCTCATCGGCAAAACGCCCGGCTTCGATGGCGGCCGTGGCTTTCTGCTGCGAGGCCGCGGCGAAGGCGTCTTGCTGTTCGCGGGTCAGGTTGTACTTGTCAGCCAGGTTTTCGGCGGTGATGCCCATGTGGTAATCGTTGAACGCATCCCACAGGCCGTCGCTGATCATGGTGTCGACGATTTGCGCGTTCCCCATGCGCAGGCCGGTGCGGGCACCGGGCATGACGTAATTGGACAGGCTCATGTTTTCCTGGCCGCCGGCAATGATCACGTCGGCATCGCCGCAGCGAATCGCCTGAGTGGCCAGGTGCAGCGCTTTCAGACCCGAGCCACAGACCTTGTTCAGGGTCATCGCAGGCACGGTAAATGGCAGGCCGGCCTTGATCGCGGACTGGCGCGCAGGGTTTTGCCCGGCGCCGGCGGTCAACACCTGGCCCATGATCACTTCATCGACTTCAGCTACGTCCAGGCCGGTTTGCGCCAGCAGTTGACGGATTACCGCAGCACCGAGGTCCACCGCGGACACGTTGGCCAGGGCTCCCTGGAAACTGCCGATGGCGGTGCGGGTGGCGGCGACAATGACGACTTCTTGCATGGAATGATTCCTCACTGGGCAGCGAACTGCATTTGCGGAACGTGATCCGGCACGATCAGTTTACCGGCGGTCTTGGCGACAATCTCCTCGACGCTGACGCCCGGTGCGCGTTCCTTGAGAATGAACGCGCCGTTTTCGATTTCCAGGTAAGCCAGGTCGGTCAGCACACGCTTGATGCAGCCGGCGCCGGTCAGCGGCAGGCTGCATTTGGACAGGAGCTTGGACTCACCGTCCTTGGACGCGTGGGTCATGATGACAATGATGTTGTCTGCGCCGGCCACCAGGTCCATGGCGCCGCCCATGCCCTTGACCAGCTTGCCGGGGATCATCCACGAGGCGATGTTGCCTTGCACGTCTACTTCAAAGGCGCCCAGCACGGTCAGGTCGACATGACCACCGCGGATCATCGCGAAGGACTCGGCCGAGGAAAAGATCGACGCGCCGATACGTGCGGTCACGGTTTGTTTGCCGGCGTTGATCATGTCGGCATCGATGGTTTCTTCAGTAGGAAAGGGACCCATGCCCAGCAGGCCGTTTTCCGACTGCAGCATGACTTCCATGCCTTCCGGGATGTAGTTGGCGACCAGGGTCGGAATGCCGATGCCCAGGTTCACGTAGAAGCCGTCCTGCATTTCGCGGGCGACGCGTTGAGCCATTTGTTCGCGGGAAAGTGCCATTGTTGTTATTCCTTCATTCGGTCCGGGGGCAGGGGATCACTTACGCACGGTGCGCTGTTCGATGCGCTTCTCGAACGTGCCGCAAATGACCCGGTCGACGTAGATGCCAGGGGTGTGGATCTGCGCCGGGTCCAGCTCGCCGGGTTCGACGATTTCTTCGACTTCGACCACTGTGATCTTGCCGGCAGTGGCGGCCAGCGGGTTGAAGTTCTGGGCGGTGTGGCGATAGATGACGTTGCCGAAATGGTCGGCTTTCCAGCCTTTGACGATGGCGAAGTCACCGGTGATGGATTCTTCCATCAGGTACTTGCGACCGTGGAATTCGCGCACTTCCTTGCCGTCGGCAACGGGAGTGCCGACGCCGGTGGCGGTGAAGAACGCCGGGATGCCAGCGCCGCCAGCGCGCATTTTTTCGGCGAGGGTGCCTTGGGGGGTCAGGACCACTTCGATTTCGCCTTTGAGCAGTTGCTCTTCGAACAGCTTGTTTTCGCCGACGTAGGAGGCGACGACTTTGCTGATCTGGCGGTCGGTCAGCAGCACGCCGAGGCCGAAACCGTCGACGCCGCAGTTGTTGGAAACCACGGTGAGGTCACGCGTGCCTTTGCGCTTGATCTCGGCGATGAGGTTTTCCGGGATCCCGCACAGACCGAAGCCGCCGGCGATCACGGTCATGCCGTCTTCAAGACCTGCAAGGGCTTCCTCGTAGGAACTCACGCGCTTGTCGAAACCTGCCATATGCACCTCTTTTATTCTTTGTGGGCGGCTGGCTAGCCGTATGGGATGAAGTGTCTCGCCGCAGTATTCATTTGTTAAGTTGATTTTTAAGGTTGATTGATAGATAAAACTCACCAATAACCCCTGTGGGAGCGAGCTTGTTCCGGGCGGCGATCCGACGATGGCGATTTCAAGGAAGCCATCGCGGGCAAGCCGTGCTCCTGATTACTGGAGAAACTCGCACATGACAGTCAAGCAGATCCGCGCATTCCTGGCCGTGGCCCAAAGTTTGAGTTTCGCCGTGGCCTGCGAGCGATTGCACCTGTCGCAATCGGCGTTGAGCCTGACCATCAAGGCACTGGAAGAAGGGCTGGGTGGGCGCCTGTTCACCCGCAACACGCGAAATGTCGCGCTGACCGCGGAAGGTGAATCGCTGGTGCCACTGGCGCGTCGTCTGATTGCCGACTGGGACAATGCCGAGGATGAGCTGCGGCAACGCTTTACCCTCCAGCGCGGTCGCGTGACCTTGGCGGCGATGCCGTCGTTTGCCGGCAACCTGCTGCCGCCGATCCTGAAAACCTTCCGCGCGCGCTATCCCAAGGTCAACGTCACGGTGAATGACGTGATCAACGAGCAGGTGCTGGAGATGGTGCGTGATCGGCAGGTTGAACTGGGGGTGGCGTTTGAGCCGACTCAAAGTTCATCGCTGGCATTCACGCCGTTGTACATGGACCGGTTTGTGGCCGTTGTGCCGAAGGATTCTCCTTTTGCCGAACGGGAAGACATCGATTGGCAGACCTTGCTCAAGGAACCGTTCATCACCTTGCAACGTCCATCGACGGTTCGGGTGATGCTGGAAGAACACTTGCAGGCGCGTGGGATGAAATTGCCGGTGGAGTTTGAAAGCCATCAGTTGGCGACGGTTGGGCGGATGGTGGCGAGCGGGTTGGGGGTGAGTGCAGTACCGGCGCTGTGTGTCGGGCAGATGCTGGAACTCGGGGCGCGGTGCATCACCTTGCGCGATCCGGTGGTGGAGCGGGCGATTGGGGTGTTGACCAAGCCTGGAGTTGAATTGTCGGCGGCGGCTCAGGCGCTGTTCGACATCCTCAAAGAAGAAAAACTCGGCCAGCGCTTATCTGCGCACTGAAACACAGGCCAATGTGGGAGCGGGCTTGCTCGCGAAAGCGGTTTGTCAGTCAACATTAATGTTGAATGTGCAGGCCTCTTCGCGAGCAAGCCCGCTCCCACAGGGTTTGAATTCCGTCAGTTTTTAAGTGGTCAGTTGCTGAACCAGTAATGGAAGCAGCCGCTCACACGAGGCCTCTATTTTCAAATCAAGAAGGTCATCCGCCCGAGTCTTCCCCAGATTAATCGCAATCAACGGCTTCCCCTGATCCGCCACCGCCCGACACAACCGAAACGCCGAATACGCCATCAACGAAGACCCGACCACCAGCAACCCCGCAGCCTTTTCGACTGCTACCATCGCTTTGGCCGCCGTCGCCTGCGCCACGTTCTCGCCAAAAAACACCACGTCCGGCTTCATCCGCTCACCCGCGCAGTGCGGGCAATGCGGCACCTGAAACCGCGCCTCAAACGCCGCATCCAGCAGCGTGTCGCCATCCGGGGCTTGCACCGCATCCACGCCGGCCAGATACGGATTTTGCGCTTCCATCAGTTGCTGGATCGAATCCCGTTCGCTGCGTTTTCCGCAGTCCAGGCACACCACCCGGTGCAGGCTGCCGTGAAGTTCGATGACGTCATGGCTGCCGGCCTGGTCGTGCAGGGTGTCGACGTTTTGAGTGATCAGCCCGCTGATCTGCTGCGAACTTTGCAAACTGGCCAAGGCTTCGTGGGCCACGTTCGGCTGGGCCTGGCGCACCCGCGGCCAACCGAGCATCGCCCGAGCCCAATAGCGTCGCCGGGATTCGGGGGCCGAGAGAAACTCCTGATACATCATCGGTTGCCGGCCACGCCGCACGCCCTGGTTGTCGCGGTAGTCCGGAATGCCCGACGGAGTGCTGATGCCCGCGCCGGTCAGGACCACAAACGGCTGGTTGGCCATTAACTGCTGAAGGCGGTGAAGTTGTTCGCGGATGAGGCTGTCGAGCATGTTCAACACTCCGGAGGGCCTGTAGGAGCTGCCGAAGGCTGCGATCTTTTGATCTTCAGCGATTTCAGCATCGCCAAATCTAGATCAAAAGATCGCAGCCTTCGGCAGCTCCTACAGTAGACCGTCAGCCGTCAGCCGTCAGCGGTGTTTACTTACGCGCCTCCAGAATCAGGTTGAACGGTGTTTCCGTGGCCCGACGGAATGTCTTGAACCCCGCCTCGGTGAACACCTTGCGCAGCCGCGCCTCGCCAGCCTGGGCGCCGAGCCCGAGGCCGACCTCCTGGGACAGCGAGTTCGGGGTGCAGATGAAGGTCGAGGCGGCGTAGAACAAGCGGCCAACGGGAGTGGTGTTGTCGTCGAGCGAGTCGTTGGCGAACGGTTCTACCAGCAGCACCGTACCGTCCGGTTTTAGCGCGTCATAAGCGTGCCGTGCCGCGCCCACCGGATCGCCCATGTCGTGCAGGCAGTCGAAGTAGCAGACCAGGTCATAGTCGTCGCCGGGGAAGTTTTTTGCCGTGCCCTGGAAGAACCGCGCCCGCCCGGCCACGCCACCTTCTTCAGCACGCTGGGTGGCGACGGTGACGGAGGGCGCGTGGTAGTCGAAACCGACGAACCGCGAATCCGGAAACGACTGGGCCATGACCACGGTAGATGCGCCGTGGCCGCAGCCGATATCCGCCACCTTGGCGCCAGCCTCCAGTTTGGCCACCACGCCTTCGAGCGCAGGCAGCCATTCGGCGACCAAGTGCGCTTTATAACCTGGCCGGAAGAACCGCTCCGTGCCGCTGAACATGCACGGATGGTGATCGCCCCAGGCGAGGGCACCGTCGCCGCGCATGGCGTTGACCAGTTTGTCCTTGTCATGGAAAAACGATGCAACCACCCCGACGCCACCCGCGATATAGACCGGTGAGTCTTCGATCGCCAACGCCAGGGCCTGCTCTTCGGGCAGGCGGAACTGGCCGTCGCGGTGTTCCATGTAACCGGAGGCGGCATGGGCGCTGAGCCATTCGCGCAGCAGGCGGGGGTTGCAGCCGGTTTTGTCAGCGAGGGCTTCAGGGGTGACTGGCTGACTGTCGGCCATGGCCCGGTACAGTCCGAGCTCTTCGCCGAGGATGACGTTGGCGAGCATCGCCGCGCCGCCCATGTCGTTCACCAGTTTGCCCATGAAATCATTGAGTCTGGCCTCGTCCATTACGTGTGCTCCTTCAGCAGGATCACAGTCCAGAGGCCTTGTTGAGGCGATCACCTCTGGGCGGTGGTCGTGGGAATGAACAGGACGATAAGCACGCCCTGCGTGCACTAAGTTTAGTCCGGGGTCCGTGCACCGCTGCCTGGAGCGACGAAAGCCCATTTTCCTGGTTCACACTCAAACCCCTGTGGGAGCGGGCTTGCTCGCGAAAGCGGTGGGCCAGGCAGCATCATTGTCGACCGAAACACCGCTTTCGCGAGCAAGCCCGCTCCCACAAGGGATTTGTGTTGTGTATCTCACTGTATCCAACCCCCGTCTCGATACAGTGCCCGCTAACTCAGGGTCACTGCCGAACACAGACAAGATACAAACCTGCGATGAACTGCGTAGGCCATTTGGCACCCTATACACCGTGAAGGGGACAACAATGACCACGCTCCTGCCTGAAACCGACATGAAACCCACACCCGTCAATCGCCTGCGCGTCGACCACTACACCAGCGGCATCATCGGCCCAAGCCAGCCGATGCTCGGGCCACTGGCCGACGGCGGCACCCTGATCACCGGCACACCGCCGGGTTGTTGGGGGCCGATGATCACGGCTGCCTTCGAGGGTGGCCACGAAGTGACGCAACCGGTGGCCATTGCCGGTGCGGAAATCGGCGACGCGGTGGCGATCAAGATCAAAAGCATGCGCGTCACCTCGCTGGCCACTTCGTCCGGGGTGATGAGCTTCGTTGAAGGTCGCTACCACGGCGATCCGTTCGTTTCCAAATTCTGCGCCAAGTGCGGCACCGAGCATCCGGCCAGCCATGTCGAAGGCATCGGTGAGGATTCGATTCGCTGTAACACCTGTGGCGCCGAAGTCAGCGCGTTTCGCTTCAGCCACGGCTACGTGATCGTGTTCGATGCGCAGAATCAGGTCAGCCTGACCGTCAATCAGGACGTCGCCAACCAACTGGCCGGTAACGCAGCCGAGATGTCGGCGCTGCCGGAGTTCGCCGCGCAACATTCGATCCTGTCCCTGGCGCGCGCCGACATCCCCGGTGTGGCGGCGCACATGCGGCCGTTCCTCGGCAACATCGGCACCACGCCGTCCCGTGATTTGCCCGACTCCCACAACTGCGCCGACTTCGGCCAATACCTGATCGGCGCGCCGCACCGTTTCGGTATGACCCGCGAAGTACTGCACGCGGCCAAGACCGACGGCCACATGGATACCAACTCGATCCGCGAGGGCTGCGTGTTGATCTGCCCGGTCAAGGTGCCAGGCGCCGGCGTGTACATGGGCGACATGCACGCCCAGCAGGGCAACGGCGAGATCGCCGGGCATTCCACCGACTGCTCCGGGGAAACCGAAGTGGTGGTGGAAGTGGTGAAGAACCTGACGCTGGAAGGGCCGATCCTGCTGCAAAACCTCGACGACTTGCCGCCCATGGCCCGGCCGATGAATGCCCAGCAGCGGCAGAAAGTCCGCGAGCTGGGCGAGCGCTGGGGTCAGCACGACATCGAGCAGAGCGGGCCGATCACCTTTATCGGCAGCGGCGAGAACCTCAACGTCGCGGTAGAGAACGGCTTGAAACGTGCCGCCTCGGTCACCGGTCTGCCGTACGACGAAGTGCTCAACCGCGTGACCATCACCGGCTCGATCGACATCAGCCGCTTGCCGGGCACCGTGCGCGTGACATTCCTGTGCCCGATGACCGTGCTGGATCGCATCGGCATAGGCCATCTGGTACGCGAGAAGTACGACCTGGCTTAACGCGCAATGGCGGGTCTGTACCACAGTGTGTGCAGACCCGCGGGCGATACAACCGCTTCGATTTTCTGCCGGAGTGGAACACAGACCCGATACACCCTTTCGGTTAACTGTGATTCCGTTCTGACAATCATTGAGATCGAGATCATGCAGACCCCCATCACATCAGCGAAGGCGACCGTCGGGCTCGGTTTGCGTCGCGGTTTAATGAAAGACCTTCAGGCAGCCCGTGTGGGCGATTTCGATTTTCTGGAAGTCGCGCCGGAAAACTGGATCGGCATCGGTGGCGCTCATGGTCATGCGTTACGTGCCTTGGCCGAGCGTTTTCCGTTGTCCTGTCATGGCTTGTCCCTGTCATTGGGCGGCCCGGCACCGCTGGATGTCGGCTTTCTGCAAGAGGTGCGGGTTTTCCTCGATCAATACAAGGTGCCGCTGTACAGCGAACACTTGAGCTACTGCAGCGATGACGGTCACCTTTACGACCTGCTGCCGCTGCCCTTTACCGAAGAAGCGGTGCATCACGTCGCCGCGCGAATTCGCCAGGCACAGGACATTCTTGGTCGGCGTCTGGCGGTGGAAAACGTCTCCTACTACGCCGCGCCACAACAGGATATGGACGAGGTGACCTTCACCAACGCGGTGCTGCGCGAAGCCGATTGCGACCTGCTGCTGGACGTCAACAATGTCTACGTCAACTCGATCAATCACGGTTTCGATCCGCAGACCTTTCTGGCCGGCATCGATTCGGGCCGGGTGGTGGCCATGCACGTGGCCGGGCATTTCGATGAGTCCGACACGTTGAAAATCGACACCCACGGCGCTTCGGTCAAACCGGTGGTCTGGTCGTTGCTGGCTGAGGCTTACGCTCGATTCGGCGCGCAGCCGACGCTGCTGGAACGGGATTTCAACTTTCCGGCATTTTCCGAACTGGTGGCCGAGTTACAGACCATTCGCCGTCTGCAAACCGAGGGGGTGAACCGTGGATAAGCCGAGTCTGTTTCAGCAGCAAAACACCCTGGGCCTGTACCTGCGCGATCCCGATCATTGCGCGCCACCGGCTGAAATGGACGTGACACGGGCGCAGGTTTACCGAGACCTGATTTTCGCGAACCTGTCGTCGTTGCTCAGCGGGACTTTTCCGGTGCTGATCAAGATTCTCGGTGATGAACACTGGCGTTCACTGGTACGGATTTTCCTGCGGGACTACCGCGCGCACACGCCGAAATTCGGCGAGATCGCCAAGGAGTTTGTCGAGTTCCTGGCCTCGGAACCGCAAGCGTTAATCGAAGGGTCGTGGCCGCCGTTCCTGGTGGAACTGGCGCATTACGAGTGGATCGAGATGGTGTTGCAGCAGTCCGAGGCCGAACCGTTGCCGCTGAGCGATGCCGGGTTGTTGCTGGACCGACCATTGCAGGTTTCTCCGCTGGCCTGGCCGTTGGCGTATGCCTGGCCGGTGCAGTTGGTGGGGCCGGATTATCAACCGCAGACAGCGCCGGCTCAGCCGACATTGTTGCTGGTGCGTCGGGCTGAGGACTGGAGTGTGAAGTTTTCTGCGCTGAGCCCGTTGGCCTGGCGGTTGTTGCAGCGGATTGAGGAGTTTCCTCAACTGGACGGGCGTGAGCAGCTGGAAGGATTGGCGGTGGAGGCGGTGGAGGCGGGGATGGCTGGGTCGCCGGAGTTTATGGAAAGTGGGGCGGTGTTGTTGCGGCAGATGCATGAAGAAGGAGTGGTGGGCTACTGAAAAAACCACCAATCCCCTGTGGGAGCGAGCTTGCTCGCGATGGCGGCGGGCCAGGCAACATCCGTGTCAACTGAAAAACCGCTATCGCGAGCAAGCTCGCTCCCACAGGGATCTACTTTGTTCTTGAGTTAGCGTCAGGTCTGGGGAATCAAGCTTTGCTGGCAATCCAGCACTAACCGCGCACCGCCGAGTTCACTAGTACCGACTTCAAGCGTAAACCCATGCAAGCTCACAATCGCCGCTACGATCGACAGCCCCAACCCAAACCCGCTTTTCTGATTACCACCATCGGCACGATAAAAGCGCTGAAACACCGCCTCCCGCTCTGCCTCCGGAATTCCGGACCCCGAATCGAGCACTTCGATCCGCGTACGCCCATCCTCATTGACCCCCCGCAAAATCACCTCGCCACCCGGCGGCGTGAACTTGATCGAGTTGCTCAGAAAATTCGCCACCGCCTCAAACAACAACGCTCGATCACCGTTCAGCGAAGGCAACGACTCCGGCAGTTGCAGCTTGAAAACCAGTTCGCCTTCTTCCGCCAACGGCAGATAAAAGTCGTGCAGCTCTTGCAACAACGGCACCGGATCCAGCTGCACAAAACCCGAACGGCGCTGACGATCTTCCAGCTCGGAAATCCGCAACAACCCTCGAAAGCGCGCCATCAAGGTGTCCGCTTCACCGAGCACTGAGTCCAGTTGGACCGCCAGCGTCGAACCCTCATCAGCCTGTTGCTGAATCCGGTACAGCTGCGCCCGCAGGCGCGTCAGCGGCGTGCGCAGGTCGTGGGCGATGTTGTCGCAGACGCCCTTGACCTCGTTCATCAAGCGTTCGATACGTTCGAGCATGGCGTTGACGATGGCGGCGAGCATGTCCAGCTCATCGCGGCGATTGGACAATGGCAGACGGCGGGTCAGGTCGCCGGCGACGATGGCCTCGGCGCTGGCCTGGATCGCACGAATCCGCCGCAACGGACGCCGCCGCAACAGGTGCCAACCAGCGATACCGGGCAAGATGGTCAGCGTCACCCCCCAGAACAATGCATGAAGAATGATCCGGGTCACGGCAAACAACGAACCGTTATCCCGCACCAGCACGAGCCAGCGACCATCCTTCGTCTGGGTCGCTACCGCGTCGCAACTGTCGGCGGGCAGGCTTGGGTCGTCAGATTCGGCGCAGTCGCCGAGCATGTGGATTTTGCCATCCAGCGGCAGGCCTTCGGGCATGTGGCGCAGCGCACCGCTGAGGTAGCGGTACTGAGTATCGAACAGGCCATAAGCGTCGATGCCGCGAATGTCGAAGGTCATGCTGACGGCGAGGGCGTCCGCCAATTGTTCGCCCTGAAAGTGCGAAAACAAATGCTGACGTTGCATCAGCGAATGTTTGGCCAGGTTGTCCAGGTAAGCGGAAACCTCGTAGTACATGACCCCCATGAGAATCCCGCTCCAGAGCACGAACAGCGAACTGTAGAGCGCCAGCAAACGGCTGCTGGATGAACGCCAGCCGTTAGAGGGGTTCAGCAATGACATAACCCGAGCCTCGCACGGTCCGTATCAGTGGGACATTGCCTGGCGGGTCGATCTTCTTGCGCAGCCGGCCGATGTGCACGTCGATCAGGTTGGTGCCGGGGTCGAAGTGGTAACCCCAGACCTCTTCGAAAATCATCATCCGCGACAGAATCTGCCCGGTGTTGCGCATCAGGAATTCCAGCAGCTTGTACTCGGTGGGCAACAGCGTCAGCAGCTGACTGTCGCGGCTGGCTTCATGGCTGATCAGGTTCAGCTCCAGATCCGCCACCCGCAGCGTGGTGGCCTGGGCGGTCACGGTGTTCTGCCGGCGCAGCAGGACCTCGACCCGGGCGGCCATTTCATCGGTGGCGAACGGTTTGGTCAGGTAATCGTCACCGCCCGCGCGCAAGCCGCGCACACGCTCATCGACGTCGGAGAGGGCGCTGATCATCAGAATCGGCGCGGCCACGCCCATGGTCCGCAACGTGGTGACAATCGCCAGACCATCGAGCTCGGGCAGCATGCGGTCGAGGGTGATCAAGTCGTAATTGCCGCTGACCGCGCGCGCCAGACCTTCGCGGCCGTTGTCGACCCAATCCACGTCGAGGCCGTGGCTGCTCAGTTCGGCGACGATTTCCCGGGCAGTCACGGCGTCGTCTTCGATGGTCAAGATGCGGGTCATAGGGCGGGCCTGATTAGGAGTACTCAACGTTGAGCGGCATTTTGCCAAGAAATGATGGCAGGCTTTCTAAATAAAACTTCATGTGCATCGAAAAGATCGCAGCCTTCGGCAGCTCCGGGGGGGATCAGGTTGGTTTTTTCGCCATGACGGCGCTGAACAACGCGGATTCCAGATTCACTTGAAGCCACACTTGCAGATGCCGATAAGGCGTCTGCGCAAACCACTCGCGGTCGACATGCGCGAACTGGCGTACGAAAGGTGCCAGCGCGATATCCGCCAGGCTCACATGATCGGCCACCAGATAAGTTCGCTGTTGCAGCAACTCATCCAGCGTGCGCAAAAAACACTTCCCCCTCTGCGCGGTAATGTTCCATTGAATATTTCCCGATATTCCACATCCCTGTAGCTGCTTGCGTATGTCGTCAGGATTAACGATACGCCAGGCTTTGATAGTCACTTTCAAGGGCTGGTTTATCGTGGTCTGTCCCAGGTTTTCTTCTTAGTGAAATCAGCTGGCAGTCAAGTAATTGCCATTAAGGTTCGTCCCCTTAATTGATTCAAATATAAAAAATAGCTCTCGCGCAAAGTTGGTGTTTAAATGTGGAGCCAGAATTTACCATCTGGCTCCCCATGCGTTTATTGCCTGGGTATTATAAAGGATGGGGCGCTACAGCAAAACAAGACACCAAACACCTAATAGGGAGTCTGCCTGGCCACCATTATAGATAGTTGACCCCCTATGTACAAACGACATATAGGTCGGAACATTGGGTACAGGCTTAATACCCGTCCAATAAAATTTGTCGCGATGCGGAGGTATATATACTCGATTCATGTCATTTTTTATCGGTTCGGAAACACCATCTCTGGCATATGGGAGAGGAATACCACCTACTGACCGTATCCATCGTGTGGTTGTTTCATGGTTCATGAGCGATTCGTTAATAAGCAGTCGATAGGTGTTAGTGACCACAACGGTGTATGACACCTTGTTTAGCATGTAATCTGTAACAGTAATCGTAATTAAGCCGTTCCTATTACCAGTAACTTTGCCGGCTTGGGTCACTGAGGCTATTGTTGGATCACTAGATGTATAGGTGTAAGGCAGCACACCGCCCTGTGCCTGACGGGTCTCGGTGTTGCCGATGGAGTCCAGTCCGGTTTTTGGCCAGTCCGGAATTTTTATAGAGTAACCATTCAGGTTCATCTGGCTTCCACCAATCGCCAGTTTAGGGACGATAGTAATGGGATATACCGCTGACACGGCGCCACTGCCATACAACGCTTTGGCGGTGAAGCTGTGGGCCGCGACCGTCAGCCCGCTGACGAGCAGCCTCCAGATTCCGGTGCTCGGGTCAGCCGTCGGCTGGCCTTTGGAGTCGGTGCCGTCGAGCACATCGACCTTTTGACCTCTGCTGGCGGTACCGGTCAGGATCACCGTGGTTTCCGTGGTGGTGGTGTTATGGGGAATCTCGACACCGCTCAGATCGCCTTTGACCGAGGTGATGGTCGGCGCCACGACCGCCGTGACGGTCAAGGTCCGCGCCGCAGAGGTTACGCCACTGCCATACAACGCTTTGGCGGTGATGCTGTGAGCCGCCACACTCAGCGCAGACACCTTCAAGGTCCAGACCCCTGTGGTCAGGTCAGCCGTCGGCTGGCCTTTGGAGTCGGTGCCGTCGAGCACATCGACCTTTTGACCTCTGCTGGCGGTACCGGTCAGGATCACCGTGGTTTCCGTGGTGGTGTTATGGGGAATCTCGACACCGCTCAGATCGCCTTTGACCGAGGTGATG
>NZ_CP024866.1:5245230-5305868 GCF_004136015.1 Pseudomonas sp. ACM7
GCCGACTGCCCATGTCGACGAGACTTCGGTCGCCGAAGGCGGCACCGTCAGTGGCAACGTGTTGTGGAACGACGTCGGCGGCGCCGATGGCCTCGCCGCAGGGGGCGCGGTAGTCGGCGTGCGTGCCGGTTCCGACACTTCGACCTCAGCCGTTGGCGGCCTCAACACTCAGATCAATGGCACCTACGGTTACCTGACGCTGGACGCCAACGGCAANGCNGTCTACCACAGCAACCCGAACGCCGTGAGCGGNCNCGGGGCGACCGACGTGTTCACCTACACCGTGCGCGATGCCGACGGTGACCAAAGCACCACCACCATCACCATCGACGTGATCAACAGCTGCATCCGAGCGGTCAGTGACAGCGACGTGACCGTCTATGAAAAAGCCCTCGACCTGAACCAGGACGGTCAGGATCTGGCGGCCGGAACCGTCACCGGGAGTCAGCCGGGTCTCACGGCTGAAACCGCCAGTGGCACCCTGGTCGGCTCCGTCACCGGTGCCAGCGGTGCGATCACTTACACACTGGTCGGCAGCGCCACTGGCACCTACGGCCAAATCCTGCTCAATCCCGACGGCACCTACACCTACACGCTGACATCGGCGCCAAGCACCACGCCGCACGCCGACGATGGCGCGAATACCCTCAGCGAAAGTTTCACTTACAAAGCCACCGACGCTCTGGGCCATTCAACCACCAGCACCATCGTGGTCAAAATCGTCGATGACCTGCCGACCGCCAACCCCGACGCGGCCTCGGTAGCGGAGGGCGGCATCGTCAGTGGCAACGTGCTGGCGAACGACTTCAGCGATGCCGATGGGATTGGGGTGGTCGGCGTGCGTGCCGGTTCAGACACCTCGACCTCGGCCATCGGCGGCCTGAACAGCCAGATCAATGGCACCTACGGTTACCTGACGCTGGATGCCGCGGGCAACGCCGTCTACCACAGCAACCCGGACGCCGTGAACGGTCCCGGTGCGACCGACGTGTTCACCTACACCTTGCGCGATGGCGATGGCGACGAGAGGACCACCACCATCACCATCGACGTGAACAATAGCTGCATCAGCGACAACGACCAGGCCAGCTCGGTGTTGACGGTCATTGCGAACGCGCCACCGGTGGCGGTTGATGATCACATCATCACCAACGTGCTGTCGGGCAGCATTGTGGTGCCGGGCGAGTTGCTGCTGGCCAATGACACCGATCCGAATGGCGATCCGCTGACTGCTTCGCCGACCACCATCAGCACCGGTTGGATTGCCAAAGGCGCGGACTTCACCGGCACCAATCAAAACTTCAGCTTCACCGGCGGTAACGCGCAGGCGGTGACCCTCGCCCGCAGTGCATTCGTCGCCAACACGACAGCCATGACGGCGGTGTTGGTAGTCAGCGGGGCGCTGGGAGCGGTCAACAACCCCCACGATGAGGACCGCATCACCGTCGACCTCAAACAGGGTGAAACCCTCAACCTGGATCACAATCTGGCGGCCGGTCATGTCGCCATGGAGTACTCAATCAACGGCGGCGCATGGATCGCCCTCGGGGACGGGCAAACCCTCACCGCAACGTCGGACAGCACCTACCAGATCCACATCACCAACATCGACAACGGTGGTCCGGGCAACAGCGGGAAGGGGGCGGAAAACTACCAGCTGACCATGACCGTCAACTACGCCGGTGCCCACGACATCACGCCAGATGCCCACGGCACCTACGCCGCCAACGACAACCATGGCGGCAGCGACAACGCCGCCGTGACCATCACCTATCAGGACGGCCACACCCTCACCGGCACGGCGGGCGATGATGTACTGGTGGCGGGCGCCGATAACAACGTGATCAATGCCGGCGACGGCAACGACGTGCTCACCGCCGGTTCCGGCAACAACGAAATGCACGGCGGCGCCGGCAATGACTTGCTGTACAGCGGAGCGGGCAACGACCTGCTCGACGGTGGCACCGGCGTCGACACCGCGAGCTATGCCCACGCCACCGCCGGGGTCACGGTCAATCTGGGCGTGCTCGGTGCGCAGAACACCGTGGGCGCCGGCACCGACACTCTGACCGCGATCGAAAACCTCACCGGTTCCAACTTCAACGACGCCCTCACCGGCGACAACCACAGCAACATCATCAACGGCGGCCTGGGTAACGACATGCTCAACGGTGGGGGCGGCGACGACTTCCTGATTGGCGGTCTGGGCAACAACACCCTCACCGGCGGCAGCGGTGCCGACACCTTCCAGTGGCTCAAAGGCAACAGCGGCCACGACGTGGTCACCGACTTCACGCCGGGCATCGACAAACTCGACCTGTCGCAACTGCTGCAAGGGGAAAACAGCACCGCGGCGTCGCTGGATGACTACCTGCACTTCAAAGTCACCGGCAGCGGCGCTTCGGTATTGACCAGCATCGACGTCAGCGCCATGGCCGGTGCGGCGCCGAACCAGACCATCGACCTGGCGGGTGTGAACTTGGCCAGCCATTACGGCGTGACGCCGGGGGCGGGTGGGGTGATTGCGGGGGGGCACGATACGGCGACTATTATCAACGGGATGTTGAATGATCATTCGTTGAAGGTGGATACGGTGTGATCTGAAACGACAAAACCCGCCATCCCTGTGGAAAGAGATGGCGGGTTTTTTGGTGTTTGTAGGTTCGTCGTTCAGTTCGGAATCCATCCCTCACCCTAACCCTCTCCCAGAGGGAGAGGGCACTGACCGGGCGTGGCTCAAGTTATGAAACACACTCAAAAACTTGAGTTCCACACGATTTTTTCAGGTCAATGTAACTCGACCAAACAACTTGGGCCGGTAAATAAATGCGTCCCCTTTTCCTCGCTGTTTCCGAAATTCCCTTGCACCACATGCAACAAACCTAAACTCCATTTACCTCGCACCAGCACTCGAGTTTTTCGCGCTCGGCATCATCCTGTAGCGAGGGCCCGAGCACGGGTAGTACATTAGTCGCTTTTTCTAGAGACCAAAGGTGAAATCACATCCAAGCGTGCGATACCTGCTTTCGAGAACGAAAGA
Source organism: Pseudomonas sp. ACM7 (assembly GCF_004136015.1). Classification (NCBI taxonomy): domain Bacteria; kingdom Pseudomonadati; phylum Pseudomonadota; class Gammaproteobacteria; order Pseudomonadales; family Pseudomonadaceae; genus Pseudomonas; species Pseudomonas sp. ACM7. The sequence continues at coordinate 5,248,271 of NZ_CP024866.1, forward strand.
TAGGCAACTCTTCCAGGTTCTCCGGTTATTTCAAGCGGCACATTTCCCAGATGAGCACCACTAGCATTATAAAAGCTCACGTACTGGCCACTTTTTTGCACGCCGGCATAGTAAAAGCTGACTCTTGAATAGGTAGATCTGAACGTGAGTCTGCCAAGTTTGGCTGCTGAGAACACTAAAGATCTATTGCCAAAAGCCGGCGAGTAACCAGTGGTGGTATACATCACAATGCCAGACGTTGGAGCATGAGCCGATACCCACCAGGCTGTTGACATCCAGCACGTTGCCCACCGCACCGTCGATAGCTGGCGTGGGCAAGGCACCATCCTGGTTGGGAATGCTCTGCACGTTCAGCGAAAAGGGTTGCGAGGGTTGCGATTGGCCGTTGCGCGTAACGGTGTAGCTGATGGTGACCGGCTTGCCCAGGTTAAAGGCAATCACCGACACCGGTACCGGAATCTCAAGACCGATACTGCTGATGGGGGCCGCCGTGATGGTGTGCGAACCGTCGACCGGGGTGCCGGCAGCGCCGGTCCAAGTCACGCTCAGCATAGGGCGGGTTACCGCCAGGGCGGTACTGTTAGCATCACCACTGCTTGATCGATGTGGGTGGCATGGTCGTAGCCAAAAACAAGGAAACGGGTTCGATCGGTTAACCGATCAGGTTTAACGAGGGAAACACCCTGCCGTTAAAAAGGCAGGGTGGGTAGCTTTGGGATATTGACGTAGNACCGGCTAATGGAGGTCCCCGGATTTCCTCCATCCGTTAAAAACCGATCGTATTACAGAGGCCTGAGCCAGTAGTAACTATGAAACTCCANGTCATCTCCCGGAATNNTGGACGCCACACCTACTCCTATCCTCCATGGCCCGTCGGCGTCAGGGAACCTGAGTGCGTCCGTACCCGTTCGGTGCGGGTAGTTGGGTGAAGGATAGGGGTATGGGTAGCTGGGGCCGCATAACCATCCGCCGACAATATGGATTACCGTCGTGTATTTCGTGCTAACGGCTTGGAGGAATCCAGGGTAATGGGTGGGAGAGGTGCCTTGGGCGGAGGACATTAATCCTCTGACAATACTTATCCGAATGGGAGGTTCCCCCTTGCTATGATGACCTTGTATGATGAAATTGTTGGAACAAGTGATGCTGATACTTTTTTGACGACCCGCGGCATCACCGACTTTGATCGTGGTTGATCCGTTACGCAGGCCAATGATGAGGCCCGTGTTGTCGACGGAGGCTATAAGAGGATTGTCTGAGGAGTAAGTGTAAGGTTGGGTGCCTCCCGAAGCGCTACGCCGCTGGGTCGTTCCGGCTGGATGATTTCCGCTAGGGAACCAATTAAATGTCGGATCAGCGGTAATGTTGAGCCCATTCAGGATCACGGGTGATGTATCCACGACGAGCTCTGCGCCGACGGTAAAGGTCCGTGCCNCCGANGTTACGCCACTGCCATACAACGCTTTGGCGGTGATGCTGTGANNCGCCACNCTCAGCGCAGACACCTTCAAGGTCCAGACCCCTGTGGTCAGGTCAGCCGTCGGCTGGCCTTTGGAGTCGGTGCCGTCGAGCACATCGACCTTTTGACCTCTGCTGGCGGTACCGGTCAGGATCACCGTTGTTTCCGTGGTGGTGGTGTTATGGGGAATCTCGACACCGCTCAGATCGCCTTTGACCGAGGTGATGGTCGGCGCCACGACCGCCGTGACGGTAAAGGTCCGCGCCGCCGAGGTTACGCCACTGCCATACAACGCTTTGGCGGTGAAGCTGTGAGCCGCCACGCTCAGTGCAGACACCTTCAAGGTCCAGACCCCTGTGGTCAGGTCAGCCGTCGGCTGGCCTTTGGAGTCGGTGCCGTCGAGCACATCGACCTTTTGACCTCTGCTGGCGGTACCGGTCAGGATCACCGTGGTTTCCGTGGTGGTGCCGCCGTGGGGAATCTCGACACCGCTCAGATCGCCTTTGACCGAGGTGATGGTCGGTGCCACGACNGCCGTGACGGTNAAGGTNCGCGCCGCCGAGGTTACGCCACTGCCATACAACGCTTTGGCGGTGATGCTGTGAGCCGNCAGGCTCAANCCGGGGANATCCAGCGTCCAGACACCGGTCGTTGGGTCGGCGATGGGTTCGCCTTTGGGGGTCGCACCGTCCAGAATCTGGACCTTNTGACCTCTGCTGGCGGTACCGGTCAGGATCACCGTGGTTTCCGTGGTGGTGCCGCCGTGGGGAATCTCGACACCGCTCAGATCGCCTTTGACCGAGGTGATGGTCGGTGCCACGACCGCCGTGACGGTAAAGGTACGTGGCGGTGCTGAAACCGGGTGCGGGTTGCCGTAAAGGCCCTCGATAGTGATGCTGTGATTTCCAACGGTGGTGCTATAGGACACTGTTGTCCAATCGCCGTTGCCATCGACTGGTCGCGTACCCTGTGGATTACCGTGATCCAACACGGAGACTGTCTGGTTATTGCTCGCCTTGCCGCTCAGCGTCAGAGCGGTATCGACGGTGATGCCACCCTCGGGAACAGGCCCTCTGGAGTCCGACACGGTGGTAAGGGTGGGGGTAATCAATGCCACCGCTCTGATGGTATAGGTGCGTAGCGGGAAGGTCACCGCCGTAGCGGTATCGGCCACCCTATCGAAGTTCACCCGGAAGGTGACCTTTAGCTCGCTGCCGTCCTTGAGCGTTTTCAGCCAGTCCCTGGGAGCCAGCGCGATCAGCCCTGACGACGTAGAATGCACCGCGCCGGCCCAGACGACCCATTCGGTCGATGTGCCGTTATCCAGGATACCGTCATAGCGCAGCCAGACGTTCTGCCTTGCAAGCTGAAACGGCCATTGAGCCACCCGCAGATTCTCAGTGCCTACCAGGCTGTTGACGTCCAGCACGTTGCCCACCGCACCGTCGATGGCCGGCGTTGGCAAGGCGCCATCCTGGTTGGGAATGCTCTGCACACTCAGCGAGAAGGGCTGTGAGTCTTGTGGCCTATTCGTCCCTCGAGTTACGGTGTATTTAACCGTCACCGGCTTGCCCAGGTTAAAGGCAATGACCGACACCGGTACCGGGATCTCAAGACCGATGCTGCTGATGGGGGCCGCCGTGGTGGTGTGCGAACCTTCGGCCGGGGTGCCGGCAGCGCCGGTCCACGTCACGCTCAGCAGGTCGGTGGGTAGCAGGACGCCCTGAGGGACCACCACGGTGAGGGAGTCTTTGGCGGCGATGGGGTTTAGGTTGTTGTCGACGGTTTCTTTAACGGAAGGCGGATTCAGCATGAGGGCTGATTGGACGGTAAAGGTCCGCGCCTCCGAGGTTACGCCACTGCCATACAACGCTTTGGCGGTGATGCTGTGAGCCGCCACACTCAGCGCAGACACCTTCAAGGTCCAGACCCCTGTGGTCAGGTCAGCCGTCGGCTGGCCTTTGGAGTCGGTGCCGTCGAGCACATCGACCTTTTGACCTCTGCTGGCGGTACCGGTCAGGATCACCGTGGTTTCCGTGGTGGTGTTATGGGGAATCTCGACACCGCTCAGATCGCCTTTGACCGAGGTGATGGTCGGCGCCACGACCGCCGTGACGGTCAAGGTCCGCGCCGCCGATGATGCTCCAGCGCCATACAGCGCCTTGGCGGTAAAGCTGTGCGCCGCCACGCTCAGGCCGGTGATGGTCTTGGACCAAATCCCCGTCGTTGGATCCGCAATGGCTTCCTCCTTGCGCACGCCGCCATCCTGGATCTCGACCTTCTGCCCTTTGCTGGCGGTGCCGGTCAGGGTCACCGCGATTTCCACGGTGGTGCCACCCGGAGGAATCTCGACCCCGCTCGGATCGCCTTTCACCGACTCGATGGTCGGCGGATCCAGACTCACCGCTTCACCCACCACAAACTCCAACACATTCGAATAACTCGTCTCATTCGTCGCCGCGCGCCAGATCCGGTAACTCGCGCTCACCTTTTTCCCACGATTGGGTTCGATATATTCAGCCACGAACGCCGCGTTGAGAGAGAAAGGCACGTCCTTGTCCTTGGACAGCGCAGTGAGGGGGATCGAGTCTTCCTTCTTGCCGGTCACTTCGCCGGTCCAGGTGTAGGTCACCACATCCTTGGCCTGGGTCGGTTTCGCGACGGGCCGCGGCGCGGTCAGTTTGCTCACGCCGCCAGGCAGGTCCTTGGGTTCCAGCCTGCCGTCCTTCTCGCCGAGGACGATGGGTTTGACCAGTTCGAACTGTGGCTCGCCAACGTTCAGCAGCGAGGTGCGCACGGATTCACGCCTGACGATCGTGCCGTCTTCCTCACTGAGCAGGGTGTACCACAACTCCAGCGTGCCGCCTTCGAGGGTCTTGAGGTGTTTGCCCTCGACGGTGACGAGGAAGCCCTCGGGATCCTTGGCTTCCTCATCGCTGGGAAAGAACCACTCCAGTTCCGGGTCGTAAATAGTCTGATCGGGCCGCTTGCCGAACCATTTGAGCTCGATCACCATGCCGGCCTGGATGAGCGGGTCAAACGGAATGCGAATGCGGGTGTTCGGCAGGTCAGGGTCGAGCGCGCCGTTCTGTGCGTCCTCAGCAATGGGCGCCGCGAGGCGTTTGGGTTCGCCGACGATGTTGATGAAGCGACCTTTGGAGCGCTGGATGATCACGCCCGCGCGTTCCAGTTCGTAGGAAAACACCCCTTGGGTTTTCGCCAGGGCCCGGGCGGCGGCGTTGGACAGCAGTACCTCGACCACCGAGGGCACGTTATTGATCGTTTCGTGGACCTTGATGTCGATGGTCTCACCCTCAAGGGTGGTGCCCTTGAGGTTCATGATGATGACATCGCCCACCTTGAACTCGGTGGACGACGCCGCCCAGACCTGCAAAATCAACTTTTCATCGCCCAGCGTGTCGAGGTCAAGCTCGTTGCCGTTGGCCTGTTTGAGGATGGGCGCATCCAGCCGCGAGTTGCCGGTGTCGACGACGATGCGCGTTTCCTTGCACCAGTCTTCGGACTGGTTGTGCACCCGGTCACGCACTATGAACGTGACGGCCAGGCCTTCGAGGCCGGAGTCCCCGGCTGCGAGGATGGTTTGTTCGTCGACGTGGACCTTGATCGGGTTGTTCGCCGGGGCGTCGATCTGCGCCTGGGTGACCGGCGCCGACAGCACCAGCTTGCCGCCCCAGCTCGCCGTGATCACGTCGCCCAGCGCAATGTTGGGGTAAGGCAGGCTGGAGCCGCTGCCGGGTTTAGCCTGGATGAGGATGTCGACGCCGTTTTTGGCGCTGTCCTTGTCCACGCCATCCTGGACGATCTCCGCCGGCTCGAAGGTCATGTACAGATTGGAATGCCCATAGTCCGGGTCCGTGTCCTGGCCGCCGGGAATGTCGAGTTTGACGTAGAGCTTGAGCGGCGGGGTGAAGGGTTCGGGTTGCTGATGCAGCCGCGTCACCCGGTAGGACAGTTCCCATGGCCCTGTCTGCAGGCGGCCCGGGGCGACGAACAGGGTGGCGCGCTCGGTCAGTTCGACGGGGGCGCTGATGGTGTGTTGATCGACCACGTTGTTGTTGAGCAGCAGCTCGACCTTGTCGCCCAGGTTCTTGTTCGACCAGATCGGGATCTGGACCTTCAGGCCCTGGTCCGGAAAGTTGAGCTGGGCGGCGGCGAGGTTGATGCCCCAATCCTCAGCCGGTGGCCGGGGCTTGAGGGCGCCGGGGATTTCCGGGGCGAGCAGGGCTAGCGGGCTGAGGTTTTTCAGGGCTTGGACGAGCATGGCGGGCACTCCGGTCGGTGAGAGGCGATGGAGTGATTTAAGGCTGGAGGCGGGAGGGTTGGCTACTGTCAGAAATAACAGGTAAGAGGGTTTGTCGGACGAGTGGTAGGGCTGCGGGTGGCTGCAGATTGGCTCGTAACGCCAAAAGATTGCAGGCTGCGAGCTTTTGATTTTTCCATTGAAAACACCGCTCCCGGTCAATGCATAAAACCCGCCGCTACAGACCGCTTCCTTGCAAATTGCATGGCCATTGGAAGTTCAAACTTTATAACTTATTGAAAACCAGCGATTTATTTAAAGTTGGCGAATGGCACGGTGACTGCAATTCCTCCGTTGAAGAGTTGTAACACCATCTTTCCTGCCTGGAGCGATATAACAATGAATAGATCCTCTGATGGTTTCTATCCTGCCCTCGAAGAAACCAGCACGCTCTCTGGCGTGTCGTGGGGGGCGATCTTCGCGGGGGCCGCTGCGGCGGCGGCGTTGTCGTTGATTCTCGTGCTGCTCGGCTTTGGCCTGGGTTTTTCGGCGGTGTCGCCGTGGGCCAATGAAGGGGTGAGCGCCAAGGGCCTGGGCATTTCAACGATTGTCTGGCTGGCGGCTACGCAAATCGTGGCTTCCGGGCTTGGCGGTTACATCGCCGGTCGTCTGCGGGTGAAGTGGGCGTACATGCACGGTGATGAGGTTTACTTCCGTGACACCGCCCATGGCTTTCTGGCCTGGTGCGTGGCAACGCTGGTGACGGCGACGCTGGTGGTCGGCTCGGTCAGCAGCATTGTCAGCGGTGGCGTGCAGGCCGGGGCGAGCATGGTCGGTGGCGCCGCGAGTGCCGCGACTCAAGCAGCCGGCACGGCTGTCGGCAACACTGACAGTGACCAGTACGGTTATTTCGTCGACAGTCTGTTGCGCGATGATCGCCCGGCGGCGGTCAGTGATGACGCCGTTCATGGCACCGTGACACGCATCTTCGTGCGCAGCCTGAGCAACGACGGTCAACTGGCTGCCGAAGACCGCACCTACCTGGCGCAACTGGTTGCCCAACGGACCAACCTCACTCAAGCGGACGCGGAACGTCGCGTTGATGAAGTGTATGCCCGCACGCAAAAAGCCGTGGCCGACGCCAAACTCGCCGCCCGACAAGCCGCCGACACCGCCGCCAAAGTCGCTGCCTGGACTTCGCTGTGGATGTTCATTGCGCTGCTGATCGGTGCGTTTTTCGCCAGCCTCGCTGCAACCTTTGGCGGCCGTCGTCGGGATGCCGTGGTGTATCTGGAATCCGACGCTAACGTGACCACCACTTCACTGCCTGTTCGCTAACCCCAGGAGAACTACCATGCGCTCATTACTGCTGTTCTTTCTCGGCGTACCGATCCCGATCATCATCCTGATCGCCCTGTTCATGCACTGACTTACGCTGGGGCACATGCCTCTGCCGCTTCTGCCTCGGGTAGAAGCGGCGTTTCGCGTTTTTTTGGGGGGGGGACAAAGCCAAAAGATCGCAGGCTTCGCCAGCTCCTACAGGGATCCGCATACATCCGTAGGAGCTGGCGCAGCCAGCGATCTTTTGATCTTCAAACCATCATTCGATCGGTGTACTGACGAAATCCTCAAGCCCCTCGGCATACGCCGTAAACGCACTGATCTGTGGAAACCGATTCACATCCACCTGATCCGGCACCACCAGATTGGTGAAACTCCACGCCACCGCCAACGTAATCCCGTCTTGAGCAATCGTCCCGTCAGTCTTCAGCGGCTGCATTTCCAGCTCCCGCTCCAGCGCCGAATAGGCTGCCGCCAGTTGCCCTTCGACCCGCTCCACCCACGGTTCAAACTGAATCTCCGCTGGCCGCAGGTTGCGTTCGTAGTAGAGCTGCACGGACTTTTCGCACGCCGCCAGCCCCAGGCCGATCAGGCGCAACGAGCGCAAGCGCTGCTTCAGGTCACTGGGCATCAGGCTGTTGCCAGGACCGGCCAAGGCTTCGAGGTAGTCGAGGATCAACGTCGAGTCGATCAACACCTCGCCGTCGTCCAGCACCAGGGTGGGCGCCTTGACCACCGGGTTGATCTGCTGGAACTGCTCGAAATGCCGAAACACCGAAACCGACTGGTGTTCCAGTGGAATGCCAAGGCGTTTGGCGGAGATGGCGACGCGCCGCACATAGGGTGAATCCAGCATGCCGATCAGCTTCATTGAACCGCTCCTTCAGATGTCCATTTCGGGATGGACAACCTTAGTCTAGCTTCAGCGAGCTGCAAACGGCGTGCTGCTAATCCTCGAAGCCGACCTGTTCGTGAATCTCATCGACCTTCAACTCCAGCCGATACGCCACGGCAATAAACAACGCCTGGCACAGGCACAGCGTCGCACTCAACGAACGGAAGGCAAACGAACTGCCTTCGTTGACCAGCAGCACGGTGTTGGCGCGTTTGGCCAGGGGCGAGAGGTTGCTGTCGGTGATGATCAGGGTTTTGGCCTGATGGTGCTGGGCGATGCGCAGGCAGTGCTGGGTTTCCTTGCCGTAGGGCGTGAAGCTGATGGCGATCACCAGGTCATTGGCGCGCACGCTGCGCATCTGCTCGCGGTAGCTGCCGCCGAGCCCCGAAACCAGATGGATGCGCTTGTTGGTGTGTTGCAGGTTGTAGACCAGGTAGTCGGCCACCGCGAACGAACGGCGCACGCCGACCACGTAGATATTGTCGGCATTCACCACCAGGTCGACGGCCTTGTCGAAGGCCTGGTCATCGAGTTCCAGCCCCAGCCGTTCGATGCCCGACAGGGTCGCATTGATGCACTCGCGCGCCAGGTCGCCGCCGCTGGCCTTCTGCGACTTGTTGGCGATCATGCTGCGAATTCGCTGCTGGTAGTTCTGCACCGGCGTGGTCTTGTGGGTATAGGCCTCGCGGAACAGCGCCTGCATCTCGCTGAAGCCACTGAACCCGAAGCGCTGGGAAAACCGCACGATCGCCGACGGGTGCACTTCGCACTCGCGGGCGATGTCGCTGATGCGGTCGACCATGATCCGGTCGCTCTGCTGGCTCATGTAACTGGCGATGCGTTTGAGCTGGCGCGGCAGGCTTTCGTATTCGTTGGTGATCAACTGCAGCAGACGCTCGGCATTGATCGGGGGGCTGGCGAGATCGCTGTCGGGCGTGCTCTCGGTCGTCGCCGGCTGATCGGTGCGGGTCATAAGGAATCCTTCTGGCTTGTTCTTATAGGGAGGACAGATGGCGTCATCCCCTGACAATAGGTTGGCTGTGCGCAGTCTACAGGGTAGGCCGGAATAAAATCTTGAGCTTGCGGTCAGTACGAGGTGTGCTGAAACGATGCACTGCCTCTGGAACGCTTGCACCCAAGTTTATTGGAAAAAATATTCCACGTAAAAAATATTTGGAATAATTATTGATTGTTCGGTCCCGGACGTTTTAGTCTGCATCCACCAAGAGTGTTCGGCGCGGCCATCGCCCCGAACGCAGGCTGATAAAAATAACAGGAGCCAGCATGGGCCAGACTCGTTTTGCCAGTGGGCGTCAATTGGATCTGATTTGCCTGGGGCGCCTAGGCGTCGACCTCTATGCGCAGCAAGTCGGAGCGCGGTTGGAAGATGTTTCAAGCTTCGCCAAATACCTCGGCGGGTCGTCCGCCAACATCGCTTTCGGCACGGCTCGGCTGGGCCTGAAATCGGCGATGTTGAGCCGGGTAGGGGACGACCACATGGGCCGCTTCCTCGTTGAATCCCTGACCCGCGAAGGTTGCGATGTCAGCGGCATCAAGGTCGATCCGGAGCGCCTGACCGCCATGGTCCTGCTGGGCCTCAAGGATCGCGAAACCTTTCCTTTGGTCTTCTACCGCGAAAACTGTGCCGACATGGCGCTGCGGGCAGAAGACATCAGTGAAGCCTTCATCGCTTCCAGTAAAGCCTTGCTGATCACCGGCACCCATTTCTCCACCGACGGCGTCTACAAGGCGAGCATCCAGGCGCTGGATTACGCCGAGAAGCACAACGTCAAACGGGTGCTGGACATCGACTATCGCCCGGTACTCTGGGGCCTGGCCGGCAAGGCCGATGGCGAAACCCGCTTCGTCGCCGACCAGAACGTCAGCCAGCATGTGCAGAAAATCCTCCCGCGTTTCGACCTGATCGTCGGTACTGAAGAAGAGTTTTTGATTGCCGGTGGCTCTGAAGATTTGCTCACCGCACTGCTCAATGTTCGGCGCGTGAGCGCTGCGACCCTGGTGGTCAAGCTCGGCCCGCAGGGTTGCACGGTGATTCACGGGGTGATCCCGGCACGTCTTGAAGACGGCGCCATTTATCCCGGCGTTCGGGTGGAAGTGTTGAATGTGCTGGGGGCCGGCGATGCCTTCATGTCGGGCTTCCTCGCCGGTTGGCTGGAGGACGCGAGCGACGAGCGCTGCTGTCAGTTGGCCAATGCCTGCGGCGGTCTGGTGGTGTCGCGCCATGCCTGTGCCCCGGCCATGCCGACCCGCGCCGAACTCGACTATCTGTTTAACAGCCCGGTGCCGATTACCCGGCCGGATCAGGACGCGGTGTTGCAGCGTCTGCATCAGGTCAGCGTGCCGCGCAAACAGTGGAAGCAGCTGTTCATTTTTGCTTTCGACCATCGCGGGCAACTGGTGGAACTGGCGCACAAGGGCGGCCGCGACCTGAACGCCATCGGCGAACTCAAGCAACTGTTTATCAAAGCCGTGGAGCGGGTCGAAGCCGATTTGCGCGAGCAGGGCATCGAGGCCGATGTCGGGCTGCTGGCCGATCAACGTTTCGGCCAGGACTCGCTGAACGCCGCCACCGGTCGCGGCTGGTGGGTGGCGCGTCCGGTGGAAGTGCAGGGCTCGCGGCCATTGGCCTTCGAACATGGTCGCTCCATCGGCAGCAACCTGATCGCCTGGCCGCAGGAACAAATCATCAAGTGCCTGGTGCAATTCCACCCTGACGATGAGCCGTTGCTGCGTCTGGAACAGGAAGCGCAGATCAAGGGTTTGTACCAGGCATCGCAGGTCAGCGGTCATGAACTGCTGTTGGAAATCATCCCGCCCAAGGATCACCCGTCGACGCATCCGGACGTGCTGTATCGCGCCCTCAAACGCCTCTACAACCTGGGCATTTACCCGGCGTGGTGGAAGATCGAAGCGCAGAGCGCCGAGGAGTGGAAACAACTCGACGAGCTGATTCAAGAGCGTGATCCGTACTGCCGAGGCGTGGTGTTGCTGGGGCTGAATGCACCGGCAGCAGCACTGGCCGAAGGGTTTCAACAGGCCCGCCAGAGCCAGACTTGCCGTGGGTTTGCAGTCGGCCGGACGATTTTTCAGGAGCCGAGCCGCGCGTGGATGGCCGGTGAAATCGACGATGAAGCGCTGATCCGTCAGGTGCAGGGCACGTTCGTTGAATTGATCGATGCCTGGCGTACGGCACGGAGCTGAACATTTTCAATGTGTGAACACTGAACCTGTGGGAGCGAGCTTGCTCGCGATGGGGCCTTCAAAGGCGCCAAAAGCATCGCGAGCAAGCTCGCTCCCACAGGGTTTAGTGCCGCATTCAATGGTTAGGTAAAACAATAAAAGGTGCAGCCATGCCCGCTATTCGAATTGGCATCAACCCGATCTCCTGGAGCAACGACGACCTGCCGTCCCTCGGTGGCGAGACGCCGCTGAGCACCGCCCTGAGTGAAGGCAAGGAAATCGGCTACGAAGGTTTCGAACTCAATGGCAAGTTCCCCAAGGATGCCAAAGGCGTCGGTGACGTGCTGCGGCCATACGACTTGGCCCTGGTGTCCGGGTGGTATTCCAGCCGTCTGGCCCGCCGCTCGGTGGCCGAAGAAATCGACGCCATCGGCAGCCATGTCGAGCTGTTGGCGAAGAACGGCGCCAAGGTGCTGGTGTACGGTGAAGTCGCCGACTCCATTCAAGGCCAACGCATTCCGCTGATTGAACGCCCACGTTTCCACACCGAACGCGCCTGGCAGGAATACGCCGACAAGCTCACCGAACTGGCGCGCTTCACCTTGTCCCAAGGCGTACGTCTGGCCTACCACCATCACATGGGTGCCTACGTCGAATCCCCGGCCGACATCGACAAACTGATGGCGCTGACCGGCAGTGAAGTCGGCCTGCTGTTCGACTCGGGCCATTGCTACATGGGTGGCGGCGAGCCGTTGCAGGTGCTGCGCAAACACATCGAACGCATCTGTCACGTGCATTTCAAGGACGTGCGCAAACCGGTGGTGCAACTGGCCCGCAACAATCTGTGGAGTTTTCCGGACTGCATCATCAACGGCACGTTCACCGTGCCCGGCGATGGCGACATCGATTTTGGCGCTTTGCTCGATGTGCTGCTGGCTGCTGGTTACCACGGCTGGCTGGTGGTCGAAGCCGAGCAGGACCCCGCGGTGGCGCCGAGTTATGTCTATGCCAAAAAAGGCTATGACACCCTGCGTGCGCTGCTCGACGAGAGGACTGCATTATGAGCCTGCTGGTCAAAAGCAATGCCCGTGGCCGGACCATGGTCGAGCTGGGCAAAGGTGAGCTGGAATACGTCGGCTTCGCCGCTTACCGCCTGAGTCTGGGCGAAACCCTGCCGGTGTCGGCCGGTGATAAAGAACTGTGCCTGGTGCTGCTCAGCGGCCGGGTCAGCATCAAGGGTGAAGCGCCGGGGCAGGGTGCGTTCGACTGGGACAACATCGGCGATCGCCAGTCGGTGTTCGAAGGCAAATCCCCCTTCGCCGCGTACTTGCCACCCGGCAGTCAGGCGCAAGTGGTCGCGCTCAGCGATGTGCAAATCGCCGTGTGCTCTGCGCCTGGATTCACTACTGAAGCTAAAAGCGAAAAGATCGCAGCCTTCGGCAGCTCCTACAGCCCACGGTTGATCAAACCCGACACCATGAAACGCAGCGTGCGCGGCAAAGGCGCCAACACTCGTTACGTCTGCGACATTCTGCCGGACACCGAGCCGGCCCATTCGCTGCTGGTGGTAGAAGTGCGTACGCCGTCGGGCCACTCGTCGAGCTACCCGCCGCACAAGCACGACACCGACGATTTGCCGCACCAGAGCTTTCTCGAAGAAACCTATTACCACCAGATCAACCCACCCCAGGGCTTCGTGTTCCAGCGGGTGTACACCGACGATCGCAGCATCGATCAGGCCATGGCCGTGGAAAACAGCGACCTGGTCGTCGTGCCCAAGGGCTACCACCCGGTCAGCGTGCCGTACGGCTACGAGTCGTACTACCTGAACGTGATGGCCGGCCCGAAACGTGTCTGGCAGTTCCATAACGATCCGCAGCACAGCTGGCTGCTTGATCTCTGAATTCCTACCTTTACACGGAGAACACGATCAATGAGCAACGCCCCGATCATCGGCCATTACATCCACGGTCAAGTGCAAGACAGCAACAGCGAACGGTTCAGCAACGTCTTCAACCCGGCCACCGGCAGCGTTCAGGCGCGCGTCGGGCTGGCCAGCCAGAAGACCGTAGACGAAGCCGTCGCCTCGGCGCTGAAAGCCTTTCCGGCCTGGTCCGAACAATCGTCCCTGCGCCGTTCGCGGGTGATGTTCAAGTTCAAGGAATTGCTCGACCAACATCATTATGAGCTGGCAGAAATCATCAGCCGCGAACACGGCAAGGTGTTTTCGGACGCCAAGGGCGAAGTCACCCGGGGCATCGAAATCGTCGAGTACGCCTGCGGTGCGCCGAACCTGCTGAAAACCGAGTTCAGCGACAACATCGGCGGCGGCATCGACAACTGGAACCTGCGTCAGCCGCTGGGCGTGTGTGCCGGCGTCACGCCGTTCAACTTCCCGGTGATGGTGCCGCTGTGGATGATCCCGCTGGCGCTGATCACCGGTAACTGCTTCATCCTCAAGCCGTCCGAGCGCGATCCGTCCGCCAGTTTGTTGATGGCGAAATTATTGAGCGAAGCCGGTTTGCCGGACGGTGTGTTCAACGTGGTTCAGGGTGACAAGACCGCGGTCGACGCGTTGCTGCAACACCCGGACATCGAGGCGATTTCCTTTGTCGGCTCGACACCGATTGCCGAGTACATCCACCAGCAAGCCACCTCGCGCGGCAAGCGCGTGCAGGCACTGGGCGGGGCGAAGAATCACATGATCGTCATGCCTGACGCGGATCTGGATCAAGCGGCGGATGCCTTGATCGGCGCGGCTTACGGCTCGGCTGGCGAGCGCTGCATGGCGATTTCGATTGCCGTGGCGGTGGGCGATGTCGGCGACCAACTGATTGCCAAACTGCTGCCGCGTATCGATCAACTGAAAGTCGGCAACGGCCTGAAGGGCGACAGCGACATGGGGCCGCTGGTGACCGCCGAGCACAAGGCCAAAGTCGAAGGTTTCATCGACGAAGGCGTGGCCCAGGGCGCGCAGCTGATTGTCGATGGCCGCAACTTCAAGGTGCCGGGCGCCGAGAACGGTTTCTTTGTCGGCGCGACGCTGTTCGACAACGTCACGACCGAGATGAGCATCTACCAACAGGAAATTTTCGGTCCGGTGCTGGGCATCGTTCGGGTACCGGACTTCGCCAGCGCCGTCGCGTTGATCAACGCCCACGAGTTCGGCAACGGCGTGTCCTGTTTCACCCGCGATGGCGGCATCGCCCGAGCCTTCGCCCGCACGATCAAGGTCGGCATGGTCGGCATCAACGTGCCGATTCCGGTGCCGATGGCCTGGCACTCTTTCGGTGGCTGGAAGCGCTCGCTGTTCGGCGATCACCACGCTTACGGCGAAGAAGGCATCCGCTTCTACAGCCGCTACAAAAGCGTGATGCAGCGCTGGCCCGACAGTATCGCCAAAGGCCCTGAATTCAGCATGCCGACGGCCAACTAATTCACCTGTGCGGAGAACAACAATAATGAGCAAACCCCTGCGTTTCGCCCTGAACCGTATGGTCGCCCCACGTTTGTCCCTGCCCGCGTTCATCGAGCTGGCGGTGACCCTCAAGGCCGACGCCATCGAAATTCGCAACGACCTTAAAGGTGTCGAGATCGAAGACGGCACCGCGCCCGAGCGTGTCCGTGACTTGTGTGCCGCCAACGGCATTACGGTGCTGTCGATCAACGCGCTGTATCCGTTTGATGTGTGGAATGACGAGCGTCGTGTGCAGGCCCTGAAGCTCGCCGCTTATGCCCGTGATTGCGGCGCTCAAGGGTTGGTCATGTGCCCTCTCAACGACCGTACCGACTCGCGTAATGAGGCCGCACGCGCTTCAGGTCTGCGTACGGCGTTGACTGAACTGGCGCCGATCCTGCGCGAACACGGCATTCTCGGTTTCATCGAGCCGCTGGGTTTCGAAGAGTGCTCGCTGCACCGCAAGCGCACGGCAGTGGACGCGATCAAGGCCATCGGCGGGCTGGATGTGTTCCGACTGGTGCATGACACCTTCCACCATCACCTGGCCGGCGAACATGAGTTCTTCCCCGAACTGACCGGGCTGGTGCACATCTCCGGTGTCGACGATGCCGAGGCACCGTTGGCGAGCATTCGCGACGGGCATCGGGTGCTGGTGGGCGAGGGCGACATCCTTGGCAACGCGGCGCAAATCGACACCTTGCTCAGCAGCGGATACAGCGGCTACCTGTCGTTCGAACCGTTTGCCGACAGCGTCCATGGCCTGGCGGATATCCAGCAGGCGATCGGCGCGAGCATGAATCACCTGCAAAAATCTTTGACCTGACACATCCCCCGTAGGAGCTGCCGAAGGCTGCGATCTTTTGATCTTGATCTTAAAAAGCAACATCAAAAGATCGCAGCCTTCGGCAGCTCCTACAGGGATCGGGTGTGTATTTGAAAGGATCGGTTATGACTACGACACGACTGACCATGGCCCAGGCCCTGGTGAAATTCCTCGATAACCAGTACATCGAGGTCGATGGGGTTCAAAGCAAATTCGTTGCCGGGATCTTTACCATTTTCGGTCACGGTAATGTGCTGGGCCTGGGGCAAGCCCTGGAGCAGGACAGCGGTGACCTGATCGTCCATCAGGGGCGCAACGAGCAAGGCATGGCCCACGCCGCCATCGGTTTTGCCAAGCAACACCTGCGGCGCAAGATTTACGCCTGCTCCTCATCGGTAGGCCCAGGCGCGGCGAACATGCTGACCGCTGCCGCGACGGCGACCGCCAACCGCATTCCCTTGCTGCTGTTGCCCGGCGATGTCTATGCCTGTCGCCAGCCGGACCCGGTGCTGCAACAGATCGAGCAGTTCCACGACCTGAGCATCAGCACCAACGATGCATTCAAGGCCGTGAGCAAATACTGGGACCGCATCAACCGTCCCGAGCAACTCATGACGGCTGCGATCCACGCCATGCGTGTGCTCACCGACCCCGCCGAAACCGGCGCGGTGACCCTGGCCTTGCCGCAAGACGTGCAAGCCGAGGCCTACGACTACCCCGATTACTTCCTGCAAAAACGCGTGCACCGCATCGAGCGTCGTCCGGCGACTGAAGCGATGCTCGGTGATGCGCTGGCGCTGTTCAAAGGCAAGCGCAAACCGCTGATCATTTGCGGTGGCGGGGTCAGATACTCTGGCGCCAATGCCGCGTTGCAGGCGTTTGCCGAGCGCTTCGATATTCCCTTCGCCGAAACCCAGGCCGGCAAGAGTGCGGTGGTGTCCAGTCACCCGCTGAACGTGGGCGGCATTGGCGAAACCGGTTGCCTGGCCGCGAACCTGTTGGCCAAGGATGCGGACCTGATCATCGGTGTTGGCACTCGCTACAGCGATTTCACCACCGCGTCGAAATCCCTGTTCCAGCACCCGGACGTGCAATTTCTCAACCTCAACATCAGCCCCTGCGATGCCCTGAAACTCGACGGTGTGCAACTGCTGGCGGACGCCTACGTCGGCTTGCAAGCCTTGGCTGAAGCCTTGGGCGATTACCGTTCTGCATGGGGCGATCAAACGCGTCAGGCCAAGGCGCAACTGGACGAGGAAGTCGACCGTATCTATCAGGTCGAATACCAGAGCAAAGACTTCATCCCGGAAATCAACGACCACACGGACCCGGCGGTGCTGCGCGAATTCATCGAGCTGACCGGTTCCTGCCTGACCCAGAGCCGCGTGCTCGGCGTGCTCAATGAAACCCTCGCCGATGACGCCGTGATCGTCGCCGCCGCCGGCAGTCTGCCCGGTGACTTGCAGCGCAGCTGGCGCAGCAAGGGCGTGAACACCTATCACGTCGAGTACGGCTATTCCTGCATGGGTTACGAGGTCAACGCCGCACTGGGCGTGAAACTCGCCGAGCCGGATCGCGAGGTCTACGCGCTGGTCGGCGACGGCTCTTACATGATGCTGCACTCGGAGCTGGCGACCTCGATTCAGGAGCGATGCAAGATCAACGTGGTGTTGCTGGACAACATGACCTTCGGTTGCATCAACAACCTGCAGATGGAACACGGCATGGACAGCTTTGGCACCGAGTTCCGTTTCCGCAACCCGGAAACCGGCAAGCTCGACGGCGGTTTCGTGCCGGTGGATTTCGCCATGAGCGCGGCGGCCTATGGCTGCAAGACCTACAAGGTGAACACCGTTGAAGAGCTGCAAGCTGCATTGGCCGATGCGCGATTGCAGACCGTGTCGACGCTGATCGACATCAAGGTCCTGCCCAAAACCATGATTCACAAATACCTGTCGTGGTGGCGGGTCGGCGTGGCGCAAGTCTCCACCAGCGCGCGTACCGATGCGGTCGCCAAGACCCTGAACGAACGACTGGCCAAGGCCCGTCAGTACTGATTGCCCCTGATACCAACAACAAAGTTTTCACAGGAGAATCTCCATGTCATTGCTCTCTAATTCACTGCGGATCGGCGTCATCGGCACCGGGGCCATCGGCCAGGACCATATCCGTCGTTGCAGCCAGACCCTGCTCAATAGCCAGGTAGTTGCTGTAACCGACATCAACTTGCAGCAAGCCGCGAAGGTCGTTTCCGACCTGAAACTGACCGCCGAGGTCTATCCCGACGGCCACGCGCTGATCAAGGCGCCAGAAGTCGAAGCGATCCTCGTCACCTCCTGGGGCCCGAGCCACGAAGAGTTCGTGCTGGCCGCGATTGCCGCGGGTAAGCCGGTGTTCTGCGAAAAGCCGCTGGCGGTCACCGCTGAAGGTTGCCGCAAAATCGTCGAGGCCGAAGTGGCCCACGGCAAACGCCTGGTGCAGGTCGGCTTCATGCGCCCTTATGACGAAGGTTATCGGGCACTGAAAGCAGTGATCGACAGCGGTCAGATTGGTGAGCCACTGATGTTGCACTGCGCGCACCGCAACCCGACCGTGGGTGAAAACTACAAGACCGACATGGCGATCACCGACACCCTGATCCATGAGCTGGATGTGTTGCGCTGGTTGCTCGATGACGATTACGTGTCGGTGCAAGTGGTGTTCCCGCGCAAGAGCAGCAAGGCCCTCGCGCATTTGAAGGACCCGCAGATCGTGCTGCTGGAAACCGCCAAGGGCACGCGTATCGACGTGGAAGTGTTCGTTAATTGCCAATACGGCTACGACATCCAGTGCGAAGTGGTGGGGGAGACCGGCATCGCCAAACTGCCGGAGCCATCGCAGGTTCAGTTGCGCAGCGGGGCGAAGTTGTCCAACGCGATTCTGATGGACTGGAAGGATCGCTTCATCGCGGCGTACGACGTCGAGTTGCAGGCGTTCATCGATGGCGTGCGGGCCGGGCAAGTCGGTGGGCCTTCGGCGTGGGATGGCTTCGCCGCTGCCGTCGCAGCAGACGCGTGCATCGAAGCACAGAACAGCGGCCAGATCGTCAAAGTCGCACTCCCAGACCGCCCACACTTCTACGGCTAACCCCCGATCCCCTGTAGGAGCTGCCGAGTGAAACGAGGCTGCGATCTTTTGATCTTGATCTTAAAAATCAAAAGATCGCAGCCTCGTTTCACTCGACAGCTCCACAGGGGGGCGGTGTCGAATTTGGGTGAAGGAGAACAATAAAATGCGCATCGCACTAGACCCCTACATGTACCGCACTTTGTCCCTGGGCAAGATGGTCGATAAGGTCGCCGAGCTCGGTTACGAACACATCGAACTCTCGCCCCGGGAAGATTTCCTGCCGTTCTACAAAGCACCTCGCGTCGACAAAGCGCGGATCAAGGAATTTCGCAAAGCCCTGAGCGACACCGGGGTCAAACTGTCTTCCTTATTACCGATGTACCACTGGGCCGCTGCCGACGAAGGCCTGCGTGTTGCCGCCGTACGCAACTGGAAACGGGCGATCCAGATTGCCGTGGAGATGGACTGCGAGCTGGTCAACACCGAGTTCACCGGGCAGTCAGACAACCCGCTGGTGTGCGAGAACCAGTTCATGCGCTCCATGGACGAGCTGATCCCGGAGTTCGAGCGCGAAGGTATCAAGCTGGATATCCAGGCTCATCCTTACGACTTCTGCGAGCGTAACAACGAATCGGTGGACATCATTCGCGGTCTGGATCGCGAGTGGATCAACTACCTTTACGCGGCGCCGCACACCTTCTTCTATGACGACGGCAAAGGCGATATTGCCTCGATGCTCAAGTATGCCGGGTCGAAGCTGAGCCACCTGATCATCGCCGACACCTACAACCACAAGGCTTCTTCCGGGTTGCGCTACATCGTCAACCCGCCGGGTGTCGTTGCCACCGTGCACCAGCATCTGGATATCGGTCAGGGTGAAGTCGATTGGGACGCGTTTTTCGGCACCTTGCGCGAGATTCAGTTCGACGGCATCGCCACGGTCTCGGTGTTTGCCTGGGAAGACCGGCCGGATGAATCCAACCGGATGATGCTTGAACGGGTCAAAAGCGAACTCTGTCGCTGACGACACCACAAACCCCTGTAGGAGCTGACGAGTGAAACGAGGCTGCGATCTTTCAAGATCAAAAGATCGCAGCCTCGTTTCACTCGTCAGCTCCTACAGGACCGTTTCGATCGTCATAACAATAAGAAGGAGTTGATTCATGCGTATCGGACTTGTCGGTTACGGCCATGGCGGCCGGTTTTTCCATGCTCCGCTGATCAGCAGTTTGCCGGCGGCGAAGTTCGTGGGTGTGGTCACCCGGTCACCGGAGCGCCGACAATTGCTGGCGGCCGAGCACCCTGGGGTGCCAGCGTTCGACAGCATCGGCCAACTGGTGGAGGCCGGGATCGATGTGCTGGTGGTGTCCACTCCGCTCAAGGGCCGTCCGGCGCTGGTGCTCGATGGCATCGAACACGGTGTGGCGGTGGTCAGCGACAAACCGTTCGCCGCTGATGCGCAGCAAGCCCAAACCCTGATCACCATGGCCGAGCGCCAGGGTGTGCAGCTCAGCGTCTACCAGAACCGGCGCTGGGATTCGGACTTCCTCACCGTGCGCAAACTCATCGAATCCGGTGCGCTGGGCCGGGTCACCCGTTTCGAATCGCGGATCGAGCGTTACTCACCGCAGGCGGTGAACAACGGCAGTGGCGGTGGCTTCCTGCGCGATCTCGGTAGCCATCTGGTGGATCAGGCAATGCTGTTGTTCGGCCCGGTGACACGGGTCTACGCCGAGCTGGATTACCTGGAAAAAGGCCAGGTCTTCGATAACGGCTTCTTTATGGCCCTGACCCATGCCAGTGGCATCACCTCCCACCTGGGCGGCAGTTGCCTGCAAAACACCCCCGGCCCGCGCTTTCGGGTGACCGGCACCCAAGGTTGTTACAGCGTCGATGGCCTGGACGGGCAAGAAGCATCGACACTCGCCGGGCTCTCGCCCAAATCCGAAGGTGAGCGCTGGGGCGTTGAAGAGCATCGCCGCTGGGGTTGGTTCGAACAGGGTGAAGTGCGCGAGCGGGTTCCCTCCGAACGCGGTTGCTGGAATCAGTTCTATTTACAGCTACAAGCCGCATTGCAGAGCGGTGGCCCGCTGCCTGTGGACGCCCGTGATGCACTGGCGACCACCCGCGTGCTAGACGCTGCGCGACTGAGCGCCGAGCGGCATCAAGTGGTGGAATTGAGCCCGTTCAAGAGCCATGGAATAAAATCAGAATAAAATTCTAAAATGAGTTGATATAGAAATTATTTTCTAATAAAGTCATTTTCAGCGACCTGCCTCGCAACCTGTTTCAACCCTTTTCCTGCTTGCTTGCCTGCTTACTGAAATCGTCACGCCTCATCCATAAAACCAACAAGAATGTGGAGAAAGACTTTTCATGAAGACCAAGACCCGCTTCGCCTCACTTGCCTTGTCCCTGATGTTCGCCAGTGGCGCGGCGCTCGCCGATATGAAGATCGGCGTCAGCATGTCCCAATTCGATGACACCTGGCTGACCTACCTGCGCGAATCCATGGACAAGAAAGCCAAGTCCTATCCCGAGGGCGTACAGCTGCAATTCGAAGACGCCCGCAGCGACGTGGTCAAGCAGTTGAGTCAGGTCGAAAACTTCATCAGCCAGAAGGTCGATGCCATCGTGGTCAACCCGGTGGATACCGCCGCCACCCGTAAAATCACCGAAGCCGCCGTCAAGGCCGGCATCCCGCTGGTCTACGTCAACCGCCGCCCCGATGACCTGAAGCTGCCCAAAGGCGTAGTGACTGTCGCCTCCAACGATCTGGAGGCCGGTGAAATGCAGATGCAGTACCTGGCCGACAAAATGGGCGGCAAGGGCGACATCGTGATTCTGCTGGGCGACCTCGCGAACAACTCCACCACCAACCGCACCAAGGGCGTCAAAGACGTGCTGGCCAAATACCCGAACATCAAGATCGAGCAGGAGCAGACCGGGACCTGGTTGCGGGATAAAGGCATGACCCTGGTCAACGACTGGCTGACCCAGGGCCGCAAGTTTGACGCGGTCATAGCCAACAACGACGAAATGGCGATTGGTGCTGCGATGGCCCTGCAACAGGCCGGCATCGAGAAGGGCAGTGTGCTGATCGCCGGTGTCGACGGTACGCCGGACGGCTTGAACGCAATCAAGAAAGGCAACATGGCGGTCTCGGTATTCCAGGACGCCAAGGGTCAGGCCGACGGTTCGATCGACACCGCCGTGAAAATGGCCAAGAACGAACCGGTTGAACAGGCCGTGTGGGTGCCATACCGCTTGATCACCCCGCAAAACGTCGACACGTTCAAATAGCCCGTCGGTTCAATAACAACAATAAATACGCAAGGTTGCGACCGCGACCTTGCTGATGGAGTACCTGATCATGTTCGCTTCAGCGACTGCTTCGAGCACCCCGTTGGTGGGTATCCAGCCAGCTGCGACACCTGTCGATGAGCCGTACCTGCTGGAGATCATCAACGTCAGCAAGGGATTTCCCGGTGTGGTGGCCTTGTCCGATGTGCAGCTTCGGGTACGCCCCGGTTCCGTGCTGGCCCTGATGGGCGAAAACGGCGCGGGCAAATCCACCCTGATGAAAATCATTGCCGGCATCTATCAGCCGGACGCCGGTGAATTGCGCCTGCGGGGCAAACCGGTGGTCTTCGAAACGCCATTGGCCGCGCTCCAGGCCGGGATCGCGATGATTCACCAGGAACTCAACCTGATGCCGCACATGAGCATCGCCGAGAACATCTGGATCGGCCGTGAGCAGCTCAACGGTTTCCACATGATCGACCACCGTGAAATGCATCGCTGCACGGCGAAACTGCTGGAACGCCTGCGGATCAACCTCGATCCGCAAGAGCAGGTCGGCAACCTGAGCATCGCCGAACGGCAGATGGTCGAGATCGCCAAAGCCGTGTCCTACGATTCCGACATCCTGATCATGGATGAACCGACCTCGGCCATCACCGACAAGGAAGTCGCGCATCTGTTCTCGATCATTGCCGACCTCAAGAGTCAGGGCAAAGGCATCATCTACATCACCCATAAAATGAACGAAGTGTTCAGCATCGCCGATGAAGTGGCGGTGTTCCGTGACGGCGCCTACATCGGTTTGCAGCGGGCCGACAGCATGGACGGCGACAGCCTGATTTCGATGATGGTCGGCCGCGAACTGAGCCAGTTGTTCCCGGCGCGTGAAAAGCCGATCGGCGATCTGCTGCTGTCGGTGCGCGACCTTAAACTGGACGGCATTTTCAAGGATGTTTCCTTCGACCTGCACGCCGGCGAGATCCTCGGCATTGCCGGGTTGATGGGCTCGGGGCGGACCAACGTCGCCGAAGCGATTTTCGGCATCACCCCGAGCGACGGTGGCGAGATTCGTCTCGACGGCGAAGTGCTGCGCATCAGCGATCCGCACATGGCGATCGAGAAGGGCTTCGCGTTACTGACCGAAGATCGCAAGCTCAGCGGCCTGTTCCCGTGCCTGTCGGTGCTGGAAAACATGGAAATGGCGGTGTTGCCGCATTACGCCGGCCACGGTTTCATCCAGCAAAAAGCCCTGCGCGCCTTGTGCGAAGACATGTGCAAGAAGTTGCGGGTCAAAACCCCGTCGCTGGAACAGTGCATCGACACCTTGTCCGGCGGTAATCAGCAGAAGGCATTGTTGGCTCGCTGGCTGATGACCAATCCGCGGATCCTGATTCTCGACGAGCCGACCCGCGGTATCGACGTCGGCGCCAAGGTCGAGATCTACCGGCTCATTTCCTACCTCGCCAGCGAAGGCATGGCGGTGATCATGATTTCCTCGGAACTGCCCGAAGTGCTCGGCATGAGCGACCGGGTGATGGTCATGCACGAGGGCGACCTGATGGGCACCCTCGACCGCAGCGAAGCGACCCAGGAACGAGTGATGCAATTGGCCTCGGGCATGTCCGCGGTTCACTAATGGATGCCGGTGCTGGTTGTGGCCAGCGTCGGCGACGCGATAGAAGGGTGAGTGTTTATGAACGCGATACTGGAAAACAAGCCAGCAACGGCACAGGTCAAGAGTCGCCCGCGCTTTCCGACCGAATTGAGTATTTTTCTTGTGCTGATTGGCATCGGCCTGGTCTTTGAAGTGTTTGGCTGGATCGTGCGCGACCAGAGCTTCCTGATGAACTCCCAGCGTCTGGTGCTGATGATCCTGCAGGTATCGATCATCGGTCTGCTGGCGATCGGCGTGACCCAGGTCATCATCACCACCGGTATTGACCTGTCTTCCGGTTCGGTGCTGGCGCTGTCGGCGATGATTGCCGCCAGTCTGGCCCAGACGTCGGACTTCGCTCGGGCAGTGTTCCCCTCGCTGACTGACTTGCCAGTGTGGATCCCGGTGATTGTCGGGCTCGGGGTGGGACTGCTGGCGGGGGCGATCAACGGCAGCATCATTGCCATCACCGGTATCCCGCCGTTCATTGCCACCCTCGGCATGATGGTCTCGGCCCGTGGCCTTGCGCGTTACTACACCGAAGGCCAACCGGTGAGCATGCTCTCGGATTCCTACACGGCCATCGGACACGGCGCGATGCCGGTGATCATTTTCCTGGTGGTTGCGGTGATCTTTCACATCGCCCTGCGTTACACCAAGTACGGCAAATACACCTACGCCATCGGCGGCAACATGCAGGCGGCGCGTACCTCGGGGATCAACGTCAAGCGGCATCTGGTGATCGTCTACAGCATCGCCGGGTTGCTGGCAGGCCTGGCGGGTGTGGTGGCGTCGGCACGGGCCGCGACCGGGCAGGCCGGGATGGGCATGTCTTATGAGCTGGACGCGATTGCCGCGGCCGTGATCGGCGGCACCAGCCTGGCCGGCGGAGTAGGGCGCATCACCGGCACGGTCATCGGCGCACTGATCCTCGGGGTCATGGCCAGCGGTTTCACCTTCGTCGGCGTCGATGCTTACATTCAGGACATCATCAAAGGCCTGATCATCGTGGTGGCAGTGGTCATCGATCAGTACCGCAACAAGCGCAAACTCAAGCGCTGAGCCTCAGATAAAGCAGCCAATGCGCCACGCCTGTCCCGCGTGGCGCAACCATTTGTCTTCTATATACAGCCGCGTGATTGAATTTCTTGCTATAAACGCACTCCGATAACCACCGCAAAGGCTGCCGTAGAGCACTTTCAGGGCTTTGTCGGACAAATTCGCTGTCTTTTCAGTTGCTGAGGCCTCAAGTCGGCCTTAGACTGCCGCCCCTCGTAAATTGAGTGCCGGGTGGCGCTTGGAATTAAACGGCGCCGTTCCGATGGCCGACCCAGGTCCGCCGGAACGCTCCCTAATTCGCCTTAATGCACGTTTTTTTATAGAGATATCAATGACAAAGGACAAGTTGCTGGCCATGCCGGCGGATGACTACATGAATGCCGAGCAACATGCTTTTTTCTCTGAGCTGTTGCAGAACATGAAAGTCGAAACCCATGAGCGCATCGAACAGAACCGCATCGCCATCGAAAGCCTGGACACCCCGGCCGATCCGGCCGACGCTGCTTCTGTTGAAGAAGAGCGCACCTGGCTGGTGAACGCGATCGATCGCGACCAGCGCATGCTGCCTCAGTTGGAACAGGCTCTGGAACGCATCAAAGAAGACAGCTTCGGCTGGTGCGACGACAGCGGCGAGGCCATTGGCCTGAAGCGCCTGCTGATCAGCCCGACCACCAAATACTGCATCGAAGCTCAAGAGCGTCACGAACAGATCGACAAGCACCAGCGTCAGGCCTGATTCTGCGAGGCAACCCATTTAATGTGGGTTGCCTTTGAAAAGATCGCAGCCTTCGGCAGCTCCTACGGGTTTAAGCGAACTCCTGTAGGAGCTGCCGAAGGCTGCGATCTTTGCTTTTTGACGTCTGCGAAAAATCCTGCGCACTTCTATTGATCTGCTGCAACGCCCACTACTAATGGACCATAGATAATGGCCTTGTAGTGGCGTTTAATGCCGATACAACAATTAGAATGACTCGGGGGATGACGAAGATGACGCGTGACGGATCTGTGGTTGCAGCAGTGTCTGCACCCGTACTTTTGCCGAAAAACCTTTGGCTGACGCCGACCCTGCAAAGCATCGCCCTGATGCTGTTGTTGTGCGGCATGACGCTGGGCGGCTGGTCGCTTTACCTTGGCCTGCCATTGGCGGTGCTGGTGATCTGGCTACCTCGCTTACGCTCGCGCGCCATCCCTGAGGCAGCCCCCGTCGACAGCGCCAGCGCGATTGCCGAGTTGACTCGCGATCTTTCCTACACCACCAGTCATAACGCGTTGTCTGCCGCCGGTGTGGCCTTTTCGGTCAAGCAACTGGCCGACAAACTGCAATCGCAGCTCGGTGCCGCGGCGCAGATAGTCAGCAACGCCGAAGTGATGATCGCGACCGAACAAGCCACCTCGACACTCAGTCGGGAAGCCCTCAGTGCGGCCAGCGAGGCCCATCGGAGCAGCGCGGCAGGACGTACGGAGTTGATCGAGTCCATCGCCCGTATGCATCAACTCAGTCAGCGCGCCAGTAACAGCCGTGAACTGATCGAAGCCCTGAGCCTGCGCAGTGACGATATCCAACGGGTCACCCTGGTGATCCAGTCCATTGCCAGCCAGACCAATCTGCTGGCATTGAACGCGGCTATCGAGGCGGCGCGGGCCGGCGAGCATGGTCGCGGATTTGCGGTAGTGGCCGATGAGGTTCGCGGTCTGGCCGCGCGCACGGCGACGGCCACTGGCGAAGTCGGGGAGATGGTCGCTGATATTCAGCAACGCACCGCGCAAGTGGTGGAGCAGATCCGTCAACTGTCCAGCGACCTCGACACCGGTGTCGAACAGGTCGAGCACACCGGTCAGCACCTGGAGAACATTGCACGTCTGGCCGCTGGCGTCGAAAGCCAGGTCGGGGAAATCGCCAGGGGCGCCGACACCAACCGCGAACAACTCGATAGTCTGTTTCACGCCATCGAACAGATGCGCAGCGACCTGGCGATCAGTGACCAACAGACCCAGCGCCTGGCCCAGGCCGCGGTGCAAATGGAAGGTCAGGCCGAAACCATCAGCGAGCGCCTCGCCGAAGTCGGGCTGGATGACTATCACCAACGGATTTATGACCTGGCCCGCGAAGGCGCGAGTCAGATCGCGGCGCGCTTTGAAGCGGATATCGACGAGGGCCGCGTGAGCCTCGATGACCTGTTTGACCGCAATTACCAAACCATTCCCAACACCAGCCCGGCCAAATACCAGACCCGCTTCGATCGCTACGCCGATCAGGTCTTGCCGGCGATCCAGGAACCCTTGTTGCCGCGCCATGAGGGCCTGGTGTTCGCCATTGCCTGTACGCAGCAGGGCTATGTGCCGACCCACAACAAGGTCTTCAGCCAACCACTGACCGGTGATGCGCAGGTCGATACCTTGCAGAACCGCACCAAACGCAAATTCGCCGACCGCACCGGGATCCGCTGTGGCAGCCATCAGCAGGCCGTACTGCTGCAAACCTACACCCGCGACACCGGTGAGCTGATGCACGACCTCTCAGTGCCGATCATGCTCAAGGACCGGCATTGGGGTGGTCTGCGATTGGGTTACAAGCCGGAAAACCCTCGTTGAGACCCATAGATGTAGGAGCTGTCGAGTGCAACGAGGCTGCGATCTTTTGATCTTCGCTTTTAAAACATCAAAAGATCGCAGCCTCGTTGCACTCGACAGCTCCTACAGATGCAGGCTAGTGAGTCTGATGCATGCGCAGGTTCAGGTCGTCGACCACCCGCGCCCAATCAGCGTCTTCACGCAATTGTTCTTTCAGGAAGCCGGCCTGCTGCGGGGTCCAGAACTCGGCATCGATGAGTTTTTTGTTGTCAGCCAAGGGCGAATGGCTGGCGATGAAATCGTCGATGGCTTTCTCGTTGGAGTCCAGACCGAGTTGGTCGAACAAGCCTTTCAAGTCATGTATGGGTGAATCCATGTTCATCTCCTTGCGGGTCGCGTCGAGTGCGAGATCTGAGGGGCGGCTTCATTGCATCTGAGGGAGCCGCGCTTCAGGAGTTCGATGGCGATGTTCGTAAGCAAAAATGAGCATAGACTGCAAACCGACTATCAGGCTTTCAATGCGCCTTCATCGACTGCAAGCTTCAGCGCCTTGGCGGCTTCCTGCGCAGCGATGGCGGCGACGTCCGACGTCTTGAACCAGCGATCCTTCTCGACCTGGTGATACGTCACGGTGGTCAGCGGTGGTTTGGCGCGCATGATAATGACTGCCTGGAATTCGCCTTCGACTTCTCTGGCTTCGCCCCGGATAAAAAATTCACCGATATCAAATTCCGTCACGTAGCAGCCTTCCCTTGAAATATTCTGTTGTTTTGAACGCCGCCCACCCTGGGGACGGGTTTCATTGGTCGGGCAGTATGGCAGTAGTTGTATGCCGGCGGCTGAGTTAAGTCGCCGGCATGACGAAGCGTCTATGGAATTGAACGGGCGGGACCGTCAACTGCGTAACTCGAGCGAGCGGGCAAGGGCGCAGGCTTCGTTATGATTGCCGCGGAAACCTCTGACGCGGCCGGTGGAAATTTCCTTGATATGAAAAAAGGCATTGCCGGCCAGAATGACCCGAAAGCGTGGCCGGGCGAGCTCTTCAGGGTAGTATTCATGCGATTGAAACATCCCCGGGGGCAGTGTCCTCGAGCTGTTCGTATTGGGCGCCTGAGGGTGAGCAAAATGTGTCAGCGTGCACATATGAAGTCCTTTTCGTTGTTTTACCGACGTGTGTACGTGGTTTTGGGTAGTCTCGATGAGCATCGCTGCTCTAGAATCACCGTCAGTGTTTGGCGATCGATGTTCATCTAAAGCAATTTTTTGCTGGCGATATGTCGGAAAAGTGCTTTTGTTAAAGAGATTTTTCCCTAAAGTTGGTAGTCCCGTTTTTCTGGCCGTCGCAAGGGCTTTTTCCTTCAACCTCTGACGAACGCCAGGCAAGACGACGTGAGTGTTGTTCCAGTAGTCTTCTCAAGCCTCGCGATGGATGAGCCCTCTGCTCGTTTCAGGATTTCAACCTGGGCCTTTTTGCGACACCTTCGGCATTGCCGCTTTTTTCTGCTGTGCGCTGTTTTCCTGTGTGCAGCATCATTTTCAGATGTGGGGATGTTTCCTTGGCAGTAAGTAATCTCGATATGCATGCTTTGTTCGTGCTGGGTGATTTGCGCGCAAAGCTGGTTAAACAGTTCCAGTCACGTTTTGTTTACATCACCGAACAGAACGCTGAAGGCATTTATATTGCCGAGATCGACACCGAAGAGGCGCTGGTGGTTGATGACAAACCCGGGCTTAAACTCAAGGTCGGCGATCATTTCAGCGCCTCTGTATTGCCCAGCCGCGAAGGCGGCAAGCTGGACATCAAGTTCCGCGAAATCAAACTGACGGTGTACGGCCTGGGTGATTACGCGTTCGTCACCACCGCTGATGGCCATGGGATCGTGTTCAAGGAAGGCCATAGCGTGGTGATGGTGTTCGCCGCTCACCAACAGTTGCAGGAAGGCCTGACCAAAACCCTGAAAGCCGTCACCGCCAAGGCTGCCAAGTGGCGCAAAGGGGAACTGGTCACCTTCAAGGCCAGCGAATAATGACCCTGACCCGCGCCGACTTCCACGAACAGAACCAGGCCAGTGCGCAAGCCGAAGCCCAGCGGCTGTTCGATCAGAAGGCCGTTTTGCAAGGTGCATGGCTGGGTTGGGTGGCGTCATAGATCTATACGTTACGTCCGGCGGAGTACGCCAGCATGGTACGAAGAGCGCTGTCGCGCTTGCAGGAACCTCCCGAAAACTGATTGACCTCCCTCGAAAGCAGGAACCTCTACTACAGTCAGTGGACTGAGTATTCAGAGGCTTTGCGGTCTTCTGCCAGGCCATCCTGCTATTGCTGTGAACAGCACGAGGTGCAAAAGAATGAACGGATTTCGACGGTTGCTGGCCGCTACTATGGCCACTTTCGGATTGTTGGCTTCACCCGTTCCGGTGTTCGCTGCCCAGGCGCCGATCCACTTCGCCGATCTGAACTGGGAAAGCGGCAGCCTGATCACCGATATCCTGCGGATCATTGTCGAGAAGGGCTACGGGCTGCCGACCGATACCTTGCCGGGGACGACCATCACCCTGGAGACCGCACTGGCCAACAATGACATTCAGGTCATTGGCGAAGAGTGGGCCGGTCGCAGTCCGGTCTGGGTCAAGGCTGAGGCCGAAGGCAAAGTCGCGAGTCTGGGCGATACGGTCAAGGGCGCCACCGAAGGTTGGTGGGTGCCCGAATATGTAATCAAGGGCGACCCGGCGAAAGGCATCAAGCCGCTGGCGCCGGGCCTGCGCAGTGTCAGCGACCTGCCGAAATACAAGGACGTGTTCAGAGATCCGGAAACCCCGGGCAAGGGGCGCTTCCTCAACAGCCCGATCGGCTGGACGTCGGAAGTGGTCAACAAACAGAAACTCAAGGCGTATGGGCTGGACGACAGCTATGTGAATTTTCGCAGCGGCTCCGGGGCAGCGCTGGATGCGGAGATCAGTTCTTCGATTCGGCGCGGCAAACCGGTGCTGTTCTATTACTGGTCGCCTACGCCGTTGCTCGGCCGCTTCAAACTGGTTCAGCTGGAAGAGCCGCCGTTCGACGCCGATGCCTGGAAAACCCTGACCGACGCCGACCACCCGAATCCGAAACCGACGCGCTCACTGCCCTCCAAGCTGTCCATTGGCGTGTCCACGCCATTCCAGAAACAGTATCCGCAGATTGCCGAGTTCTTCACCAAGGTCGACTTGCCAATCGATCCATTGAACAAGGCGCTGGCCGAGATGAGCGAAAAACATACCCCGCCACGGCAGGCGGCGCAGGCGTTCATGAAGGCGCACCCGGACGTGTGGCAGGCCTGGGTGCCCAAGGATGTGGCGGATAAAGTCTCCGCCGAACTGAAATAAACCGATAATCCTGTAGGAGTTGCCGCAGGCTGCGATCTTTTGACTTTGTTTTTAACAACAAGATCAAAAGATCGCAGGCTTCGCCAGCTCCTACATGAAGCGGGTACATCCGGTAGATCGATGATTAAAACCGGGTTTGCACCGTCAACTCGAAGGTACGCGGTGTGCCGAGGTAATACGCCGGTGACACATGGGCAAACTCGGCATACACCTCATTGGTCAGGTTGCGCACCCGCCCGGTGACGGTGGTGTGTTGATCGACCTTGTAGCTGAGGAACGTTCCGTAGAGCGTGTACGACGGTACGGTCAGGGTGTTGGCGCTGTCGGCAAACACCGAGGCCACATACCGCGCATCGACACCGCCCCGCCATTGCGGCGCGAAGTCATAGGTCAGCCATAGATTGCCGATCCGGTCCGGCACGTTGGTCGGTGTGTTGCCTTTGCGTGAAACCACGACACCCGCCGCATTCTTCTCGTTGAATTCGTCGTACTGCGCATCGACCCAGGCGAAGTTGCCTTCGGCCAACAGCTTGTCGGTGATTCTGAACGAACTGGCCAGTTCGATCCCTTTGGAGGTCTGTTGACCCACGGGAATGCTGCTGGTCGGATCCAGTGGATCGGTGACTGCGAAGTCCTTTCGCTCGATCGTGTAAGCCGCCACTGTCGCCGAGCCGCGACCGTCCAGATAGTCGAATTTACTGCCGACTTCCCATTGCTTGCCGGTGGACACGTCGAAATCTTGCGTGCCGTTGGGTTGTTCGGCGGCGGTGCTGTATTGCACGTAGACGTTGGCTTCGGGGATGAATTGGTAAGTCAGGCCGACCCGACCGGTCACCGGCTCCCAGCTGCGCTTGAGGTGCCGGGGGTTGCTGGCGGTC
Organism: Pseudomonas sp. ACM7; assembly: GCF_004136015.1. Lineage (NCBI taxonomy): Bacteria > Pseudomonadati > Pseudomonadota > Gammaproteobacteria > Pseudomonadales > Pseudomonadaceae > Pseudomonas > Pseudomonas sp. ACM7. The sequence continues at coordinate 5,279,649 of NZ_CP024866.1, forward strand.
ACGACGCGGTGGTTGGTCACGTCCAGGTCGATGTCGTCGTAACGCAGGCCGGTCAGCAGCGCGAGTTTGTCGGTGAGGGCCAAACGGTTCTCGGCGAACAGGGCTTTGGTGGTGACTTCGTTGGTCTTGTCGCTGACAAAACCCGGTCGGGCGCCCGGGATGTCGTAGAAGTGACCCGGCTGAAAGTGATTCGGGTCGACGGTGTTGGCACCTTTGACGTTCAGCGGCGAGTTGGTGGTCTGGTTGACCTTGTACTCGAAGCCGCCGGACCAGGTCGTGTCCAGCCCGAACAACGTGTTGTCGTGACGCAGTTCGAACTGGTTGCCGTTCTGCTCGCCCTGATGCCGGACCTGATACGCCGTGGAACGAGTCACCGCACTGTTGTCGGTGTTGTACTGGTAGGTTTCCAGGTTGCGGTAATCGCGCTGGCTGTCGAGGTGGTAAAGGGTGTTGCGCAGGGTGGTGCTGTCGTTGATCCGGTAGTCGATGATCGAGCGCACCCAGATCGAGCGCTGCTCGTAGCGGCCGTCCTCGACGTTGTAGTTGTTGAATCGGTTGTGCTTGTCGATCTTCAATTCGCCGGCCTTGGGGTTGAGCACCGGCGTGCCCCAGTAAGGGCTGTCTTCGTGTTCATCCTGATATTCCAGGGCCAGGGTATGGGACAGGTTGGGCGTCAGGTCGCTGAGCAGCGAGAACGCCACGCTCCACGCATCACGCTCCTGACGGTCGATGTAGCCGTTGCCGGTGTTGTGGCTGACGTCGAGCCGCGCGTAGTGCTGCACATCCGCGCTGGCATCGCTCAGGGCGTGGTTGAGACCGAATGCGGTCTCGGTGGTGTCGTAACTGCCGTAGCTGACCCGGCCTTCGATGGCTTGCTCTTCACGCGTCGCCAGTTTGGTCACGTAGTTCAGCGAACCGCCCACGGAGCCAGCACCATTGATCAGCGATGACGGGCCGCCCACCAGCTCCACGCGATCATAGATCCAGGCGTCTACCGGCCGGGAGAGGCCGCCGGAGACATTGATGCCGTTGAACATCTGGGTGATCTGGCTGCTGGTGAAACCGCGGTAGGAGACGAACCCACCGAAGCCCGGCGGTGCGCTGGCGTTGACGCCCGGCAGGGTGTTGGCGGCGTCCTGGAAGTTCTGCGCGCCGTGGCGCTCGATGTCGTTGCGGTTGGCCACGGCTACCGAGGCGGGGGTTTTGCGCACGCTCAGGCCAAGCCGCGACGCCATGCCGCTGGACTGATCCAGACTCAGCCCCGGCTCATCCGCCGCTTCGCCGTCAATGGTGATGGGGGCGAGGTTGACGGTGGATTGTGCCCAGGCGTTAACAGACAGGCAGCCGAACAGGCTTGCCAGTAAAGGAATGCGTTTCATCGATGAATCCTGAATGCTTGACTAGGAAACAGCGCACAGGCGAACGCTACGCGTTGGCGAGGTGGGCTGATCGGAAAAGGCGAAGAAGTTCAGGCGACAGGCGGAGCGCGAGGGTTGGCCGAGGGCCAGGTGAAGCGGGCAGGGAGGTCAGCATTGGCGACGACGGCCAAGGGCGGACTGTGTTGCTGCGGGAGGATCGCCAGGGTCAGGCTGGAGTTGAGCGCCGGGCCCATGCCGCCGGTGGAGCACAACGGGCAGCCGAAGGCCTTGGACAGGGTCGGCAGTTTGTCTTCGGAGGTGTTCGACGAGGCCGGCAGCTGGCTGGCCGGGTCGACGGTACAGAATTGGCCGCCGATGCCGTTGAGCTGCATCCCGACCATTTGCCCGTGACCGATACTGCAGGCGAACACGTTGAACAGGACGCAGCAATAAAGCATCCAGGCCATCAATGTGCGATCAGTTCGGGCGAGTTTCATGGGGCGGCACTTTATCATCGCCAATGACGAATACCCTTACAAAATCGTTCAAGGAAGTTCATTCTGCTGCGACATTTCACGCTGGAAGTCCGAACATGAGCCTATTGATCGCGCAATGGATGGCTGCCATCTTCCTGTTGATCAGCCTGATCCACCTGTACTGGGCGGCAGGTGGCACGTTGGGTAGCGAGGCGGCGGTCCCGCGAATATCCGCAGAGGGCGGTGGGGAATCCAGGCCGGCCTTCAAGCCTTCAGGCTTTGCCACGTTGCTGGTGGCGGTCGGGCTGCTGCTGATTGCGATGCTGGTGTGCTTGCGGGTCGGCCTGTATTTGCCGACGGTGCATCACTCGTCGTTGCAATGGGTGATCAGCGCGATTGCAATGCTGATGTTCGCCCGGGCGATCGGCGATTCGAATTTGATTGGGTTCTTCAAGCAGGTGAAGGATTCGAAATTTGCCCGGCTCGACACCTGGGCGTATTCGCCGTTGTGTGTGGTGCTGGGGGCGGGGTTGTTGGCAGTCGCCTGGATCTGAGGCAAGGCAAGATCAAAAGATCGCAGCCTCGTTTCACTCGACAGCTCCTACATGGGTTTTGCATTCCCCTGTAGGAGCTGTCGAGTGAAACGAGGCTGCGATCTTTTGGCGTCTAACTCCCACTCTCCGTGCGCCGACTGCTCACCTCAGCCGGCACATCATCCCCCGCCATGCGCTTGCGAAACAGCGCCGCCCGCGCCAGCAACAGCGTGGTCACCGGCACCGTAATCGACAACAGAATCGGAATCAGCCAGGCATGCAGCACCGGCCCGGACTTGAGTGCCGAAAAATAAATGATCGAGGCCAGCGCCACGCACCAGGCGCCCAATGTCGACGCCAGCGCCGGCGGGTGCATGCGCTGGAAGTAGTCCTTCATCCGCACGAGGCCAATGGCACCGATCAGCGCAAACAGACTACTGAGCACCAGCAGGATCGCCACCGGAATTTCAACCCACAGAGACAGTTCAGCGCTCATTCGATCACCTCGCCACGCAGCAGGAATTTCGCCAGGGCAAACGAGCCGACGAAACCGAACAGCGCAATCAGCAGCGCTGCCTCGAAGTAAGTGTCACTGGCATAACGAATGCCCAGCGCCAGCATCATCAGCATCGCGATGATGTACAGGTAATCCAGCGCCAGAACCCGGTCCTGGGCCGACGGCCCCTTGAACAGCCGGATCAGCGTCAGAATCATCGCCAGGGAAAAGATGAACAGGCTCAGCAGGATCGCGTCCGACAGCAAGGCGCTCATTCGAAGATCTCCATCAAGGGGCGCTCGTAGGTCGCCTTGAAGTGCTGGATGAACAGCGCTTCGTCATCCAGATCGAAGACGTGCAGCAATAAAATGCTGCGGTCCAGCGCCAGTTCCGACCACACGGTGCCGGGAATTACCGTGCAGATCATCGACAACGCGGCCAGGCCGTTGGCGTCACGCAAGTCCATTGGCACCTTGATGAAGCGCGAACGCGGTGGACGGCGACCGCTGTTGAGCACGCCCCAGGCCACGGCGAGGTTGGACACCACCACATCGCGACCGACAAGAAAGAACAAACGCACCATCACGCCCGGCCGACGAATGCGGATCGGCAGTGGCCGCAGCTTGCGCATCATCAGCGGCGCGCAGAACCCCAGCACCGCGCCCAGCAGCAGATTGCCGGGACTCATCGACAGGTTCAGCACCAGCCACAACAACCACAGTGCCAGCGACAACCAGGGAGCAGGAAACAGTCGCTTCATGGTTTGGCCTCCGCGATCGCGGCTTTGGCTTCCGGGCTCGGAACCGCACGGGTGCCGAGTACCGCCATCACGTATTGCTGCGGGTTGTTCAAAGCTTGGGCGGCCGCCTGGGTGTAGCGCAGCAGCGGTTCAGCCTTGAAGGTCAGCGTAATGCTCAAGCCCAGCAGCGCAATGATTGGCACGCATTCGAAACGTCGCAGCAACGGCGACGGCCGCTCCTCGGGTGTCCAGAACCGCTGGATGCCCAAACGCGAGAAGGCAATCAACGACGCCAGACCAGAGAGAATCAGCAACGCCAGCAAGCCCCACGCCGCGTTCGAAACCGGCTCATCGCTGCCATTGCCCAGGCCCAACGGACTGAGCAGGGCGCTGAGCAAGCCGAGTTTGCCAATGAATCCCGAGAGCGGCGGCATGCCGATGATCAGCAGCGAGCAGGCAATGAAGCTCAACCCGAGGAACGCCTTGGTCCAGGGAATCACCTGGCCGACCACGGCTTTCTGTTCGTCATCGAGGTTGATGCCTTTGGGCGGCTGCAAGGATTCCATCGGTCGCGGCAGATCGCCGTCATCGAACAACGGCATTTCATTGGCCGAGCGCGAGCGCTCGATCAACTCGGCCAACAGGAACAACGCGCTCAACGCCAGGGTCGAGCTGACCAGATAGAACAGTGCCGCGCCGATCAGGTTGGGCTGGGCGAAACCGATGGCCGACAGCAGAATCCCGGCCGACACCAGAATGCTCAGGCTGGCCAGGCGCTCCAGTCGTTGTGCGGCCAGGATCGCTACCGCCGCGCAGACGATAGTCGCCATGCCGCCGTAGATCAGCCAGTCGCCGCCAAAGTACGCCGACGCCCCGGCCTGGCCGGAGAACAGCAGGGTCCACAAACGCAGCAAGGTGTAGACGCCGACCTTGGTCATGATCGCGAACATCGCTGCCACCGGCGCGCTCGCCGCGGAATACGCCGGCACCAGCCAGAAGTTCAGCGGCCACATCCCGGCCTTCGCCAGGAACGCCACGGCCAGAATCCCCGCGCCGGCATGCAGCAGGCCGCGATCGGCTTCCGGCACCAGCGGAATTTTCAGCGCCAGGTCGGCCATGTTCAGGGTGCCGGTGACGCCGTAGATCAGCGCCGCGCCGATCAAAAACAGTGACGAGGCCAGCAGGTTGATCGAGATGTAATGCAGCCCCGATGACACCCGCGCCCGACCCGAACCGTGGAGCATCAGGCCGTAGGAGGCCGCGAGCAGCACTTCAAAAAACACAAACAGGTTGAACAGGTCCGCCGTCAGGAACGCGCCGTACAGGCCCATCATCTGAATCTGGAACAGCGCGTGGAAGCTCGAACCGGCGCCGTCCCAACGGGCCATGGCGAACAGCAGGGCGCTGACGCCTATGATCCCGGTCAGCACCAGCATCAGCGCCGACAGTCGATCGACCACCAGCACGAGACCGAACGGCACCTGCCAGTTGCCCGGCAGGTACACGCCGATGGAGCCGGGGACGCCCGTTTCCTGAGTCCATTGCAATAACAGCACGGCAATGCCCAACCCCACCAGGCTGGAAAACAGGTTGATCTTGGCCTTCAGCGGACGGTGTTTCTCGCCCAGCATCAGCATCACGGCGGCGGTCAGCAGCGGCAGCAGAATCGGTGCAGCGATCAGGTGCGGCATCAGATTCATTCTTTAGGCTCCCGGCCATCCACATGGTCGGTACCGGTCAGGCCCCGGGAAGCCAGTAGCACCACCAGAAACAACGCGGTCATGGCGAAGCTGATCACGATGGCGGTCAGCACCAGCGCTTGCGGCAGCGGGTCGGTGTAGTGCAACAGGTCCTGCGGCACGCCGTCCTTGATGATCGGCTCCTTGCCGATAAACAGGCTGCCCATGCTGAAGATGAACAGATTGACGCCGTAGGACAGCAGGCACAGGCCCATCACCACCTGAAACGTCCGTGGCCGCAGGATCAGCCAGACGCCAGACGCGGCCAACACGCCGATGGCGATTGCGATGACTTCTTCCATCAGACGGCTCCTTGCGTGGCGACAGATCTGGGCAGGGCAGCGGTCTTGTGACCCCGTACCGATTGGTGAGCGAGGGCGGTGAGGATCAACAGGGTCGAACCGACCACCACGGCGTACACGCCAATGTCGAAGAACAGCGCACTGGCGATGTGAATGTCACCGAACACCGGCAGTTCGAAATGCCAGGTGTGGGTGGTCAGGAACGGATAACCGACCGCCATTGCCCCAAGTCCGGTGACCGTGGCGAACAACAGACCGGTGCCCATCCAGCGCAGCGGTCGCAGGCTCATTTGCGCTTCGACCCACTGGGTGCCGGCGACCATGTATTGCAGGATGAACGCCACCGACATCACCAGACCTGCGACAAAACCGCCGCCTGGCTGATTGTGGCCGCGCATGAACAGGTAGACCGACACCACAAATGCGATCGGCAACAGCAGTCGCACCAGCACCGCCGGCACCATCATGAAGCCGAGCGCGGTATCGCTGGCGTGACGCGGATTGACCAAATCGGTCACCACGTCCGGTGCCAGCAGACGCTGCTGGGCCGGCAACTGCAGGCTTTCTTTTGGCGGGCGGAAGCGTCGCAGCAGGGCAAACACCGTCAGGGCCACGGCCACCAGTACGGTGATTTCACCGAGGGTGTCGAAGCCGCGGAAGTCCACCAGCATCACGTTGACCACGTTGCTGCCACCGCCTTCGGGCTGGGCGCGGCTGAGGTAGAACGAAGAAATGTCGTTCGGGGTCTGGCGCGTCAGCATCGCGTAAGCCAGCAACGCCATGCCGCCACCCACCACGGTCGACAACAGCAAGTCGCGGATACGGCGGATGCGTGCCTTGCGCAGGCTGCTCGGCAACGGCGACACCTCTTCGATCCGTCGAGGTAGCCAGCGCAGCCCGAGGAGGATCAACACCGTGGTCACCACTTCCACGGCCAATTGCGTCAGCGCCAGGTCCGGCGCCGAGAACCAGACAAAGGTCACGCACGTCATCAGACCACAGACGCTGACCATGGTCAGGGCCGCGAGCCGGTGATACTTGGCCTGCCAGGCTGCGCCGAGGGCGCAGGCAATCGCCAGCAGCCAAAGGATCACGAACACGATCGAACCCGGAATCTTCGGCCGGTCGCCCCAGCTCAGGCTGCTGTGGAGCATCGGGATCACTCCGGCCAGGACTGCCGCGAGCACCACCAGGAACAATTGGGTTTGCAGGCGCTTGGTGCTGATCCGCCGCTCGAGACGACGGGCCAGGCGCATCATGATCACCAGGCTGCGTTCGAACAGGCGCTTGCCGTTGAATCGGCCAATGATCGGCGGGTACTTGAAACGCCCGTGTTTGAGCTGATTGCGCAACAGCAGGTAAAGCACGATGCCGCAGGACATGGCGATCAGGCTCATGATCATTGGCGCGTTCCAGCCGTGCCAGATCGCCAGGCTGTATTCAGGCAAGGTGCCGCCCACCACCGGCAGGGCAGCCGCGGCCAGCAACGGGCCGACCACCTGCGCCGGGAAAATCCCCACGACCAGGCAGGCGAACACCAGCAACTCCACCGGCGCGCGCATCCAGCGGGGCGGCTCGTGTGGGGTGTGCGGCAAATCGGTGGCGGTCGGGCCGAAGAACACGTCGACGGTAAAGCGCAGCGAGTAGGCGACGCTGAAGGTACCTGCAATGGTCGCGACGATGGGCAGCGTCATCTCGATCCAGGCCGTGGCGTTGATGAACACGGTTTCGGCGAAGAACATCTCTTTGGAGAGGAAGCCGTTGAGCAGCGGCACACCGGCCATGGAAGCACTGGCGACCATGGCCAGGGTGGCGGTGAACGGGATCAGCTTGATCAGGCCGCTGAGCTTGCGAATGTCCCGGGTACCGCTTTCGTGGTCGATGATCCCGGCGGCCATGAACAGCGAGGCCTTGAACGTGGCGTGGTTGAGGATGTGAAACACCGCAGCCACAGCGGCCAGCGGACTGTTCAGGCCCAGCAGCAGGGTGATCAGGCCCAGGTGGCTGATGGTCGAGTAGGCCAGCAAACCTTTGAGGTCGTTCTGGAACATCGCGCAATACGCACCGAGCAACAGGGTGCAGGCACCGGCGCCGCTGACGATGTAGAACCATTCTTCACTGCCGGACAGCGACGGCCAAAGCCGTGCAAGCAGAAACACCCCGGCCTTGACCATGGTCGCCGAGTGCAGATAGGCCGAGACCGGTGTCGGCGCCGCCATGGCGTGGGGCAGCCAGAAGTGGAAGGGGAATTGCGCGCTTTTGCTCAGGGCGCCGATCAGGATCAGGGGTAGCAGAATAGGGTAGAGGGCGTGTGCGCGAATCAGATCGCCGGCGGCCAGGACCTTGTCCAGGTCATAGCTGCCGACCACATGGCCGAGCAGCATGACCCCCGCCAGCAAACACAAACCGCCTGCGCCGGTGACCATCAGCGCCATATAAGCACCGCGTCGCGCATCGGCGCGGTGGTGCCAGTAGCCGATCAACAGGAATGAAAAGAGGCTGGTCAGCTCCCAGAAAAACACGATCTGGATCAGATTTCCGGAGATCACCAGCCCGAGCATGGCGCCCATGAACGCCAGGAAAAATGCGAAGAACCGCGGCACCGGATCGTCCGGCGACATGTAGTAGCGGGCGTACAACGAAACCAGCGTGCCGATGCCCAGCACCAGCATCGAGAATAGCCAGGCGAACCCGTCCATGCGCAGGACGAAGTTCAGGCCAAGGCTGGGCAACCAGAAAAATTCTTCGCGGATCACGCCGCCATCGGCGATTTGCGGGTACAAGAGGGCGACCTGAAAGGTGCCAATCAAGGCAACCAGGCCAGCCAACAAAGATTCGGTGTTTCGCGCGTTGTGCGGCAGCAACGCTGCCAGACAGCTGCCGATAAAAGGCAGAAGCAGTAGAACTATCAGGGACATAGGCTTCTAATCTGCGGAAGTTTGTGAAGCATCATACGTGCCAGTTCCCGGATCGCCAAACGCCAAGCTGTCGCAGAATCCTACAAGGTAGGCGGAAAAAACCTGATTCGCATTGTTTCAAAGGTCTGTTTTCAGCAGGTCTGGCCCCTTCGCGAGCAAGCCCGCTCCCACAGGGTCCAGTTGTGTTCACACCATTGCGGTACAACACAGAACCCATGTGGGAGCGGGCTTGCTCGCGAAGGCTATCTATCAGGCGCCACAGATAGTGCGGCTTAACCCTGCGTTTCCCGCCCCAACTCTTCCTCAGACGCAGCAGCCTTACCCTTGGTCTTCAACTCACTGACAATCACCGCCGCCACAATCAACCCCGCCCCAACCAACGCAATCGCCGGCAACCGCTCCCCCGCGATCCGCCCGACAATCCCGGCCCACACCGGCTCACCCGCATAAATCAACGTCGCCCGGGTCGGCGAAACGCTCTTTTGCGCCCAGTTCATCGCCACTTGAATCGCCGCACTGGCCGCGCCCAAGCCCAACGCGCTGCATAACAGCAGCCAGGAGAAGTCCGGAATCCTTTCCTGAGTCGGCACCACCATCAAAAACGCCAGTACCGAGGTGACCGCCAATTGCACCACCGTCACCCGCCGCACATCGACCTGGCCGGCATACGTGCTGATCAGAATGATCTCCGCCGCAATCGCCACGGCGCTGATCAACGTGGCGATTTCACCCGGGCTGAAATTGAATGAAGCGCCGGCCGGTCCCGACAGCAACATCAACCCGGTAAACGCCAACATGATCCCGATGCTCGGCATCAGCCCCGGACGCCGCCCCAGCACCAGCCATTGCAGCAACGGCACGAAGGGCACGTACAACGCGGTAATAAACGCCGACTGACTGCTGGGAATGCTCTGTAACCCGACGGTCTGCAATCCATAGCCAAGCATGATCGCCACGCCGATAAAGGCCCCAGCCTTGAGTTCGAACAGCGTCAGCTCCCGCAGATGACGCCAGGAAAACAGCGCAACAATGATCGCCGCCGCGGCAAAGCGCAGACCGACGAAGAACATCGGCCCGCTGACGGTCATCGCATGTTGCACCAGCAAGAAGGTGCCGCCCCAGACCATGGTGATCAGCACCAGCACGCACTCGGCCTTGCTGAACCGCGAGAAACGGGAGGAAGTGTGAGGGGTATTCACCGACGTCATGACCTTGCGCGCTACCTGAGGGGGACGCACAATGCGCCGAATGTTGCGCAGTATACTGCCCAACCCCACTAAGTGAGCAATATAGTGCACAAAGATTCCACGCAACGGACTTCGGTCCTTCAGCACGTCAGCCAGAACGTTCGGCGCTTGCGCCACGCCGCCGACATGAGCCAGGCGACGCTGGCGGAAAAATCCGGGGTCAGCCGCCGGATGTTGGTAGCCATCGAGGCCGGCGAGAAGAACGTCAGCCTGACCACCCTCGACCGCGTGGCCGAAGCGCTGAACGTCGCATTCAGCGACCTGATCCAGGCCCCGGATGCACGCGATCCGAGTCGCATCAACGAAGTGGCCTGGGCCGGGACGATTCCTGGCAGCAAAGCCGTTTTACTCTCCAAAGCCACCGCCACCCGTGAGGTGGAACAATGGGAGTGGTGCCTGCAACCAGGGGAGATTTATCCGTCGCAACCGGACGCCGAGGGCTGGAGTGAGCAGATCTATGTGTTCGAAGGCTGCCTGACGCTGATGCTGGGCGATACACCGCATGAGATCGCTGCCGGCGAGTTCTACATGTTCGCCAGCAACCAGCCCCACGCCTATCGCAATGAAGGGGATGTGGCGGCGCGGTTTGTGCGAAATGTGGTGATCTAACTGTTTGCGGATCAACACTGGATAGACACTTTGCTGTTTTAAAGCTGCGAGCCTTTCTCGGATAATTATTTAACATATTGAAAATAAAGTGATTTATTTTCAGGCACGACTCCTGCAAAAGCTCTGGTGCATTCACCAGATCCCGGAGTCGGCCCATGACAGCCTCTGCCCAACCCCTTCGCACCGCCCATGTGATCCGCTCGGACGCCGAGGCGATTGCCGTCGCCCATAAGCTCGCCGCACGCTTCGCCATCGAGGCCAGTGTCCGCGACCGCGAGCGACGCCTGCCAGTCGCCGAGCTCGACGAGTTTTCCGCCAGCGGCCTCTGGGGCATCACCGTTCCCAAGGAATACGGCGGCGCCGGCGTGTCCTACGTGACCGTCGCCGAAGTGATCAAGATCATTTCCGCCGCCGACTCATCCCTCGGCCAGATCCCGCAAAACCATCTCGGGGTGCTCGACATCCTGCTGCAAACTGCCACCGAAGAGCAGAAGCGTTACTACTTTGGCAAAGTCCTGCGGGGCTACCGTTTCGGCAACGCCTTCTCCGAATCCAAAAGCAAAAATGTCGGTGCCTTTGAAACCCGTATCCGCTTCGATAAAGACACCGCGCAAATCGATGGCGAAAAGTTCTACTGCACCGGCGCCTTGTTCGCGCACATCGTGCCAGCGGTGGCGGTCAATGAAGAGAACAAAGCCTTCATCGCGTTCATCGAGCGTGACAATCCCGGCTTGACCGTTATCGACAGCTGGGACGGTTTCGGCCAGCGCACCACGGCCAGCGGTGGCGTCACCCTGAATGCGGTGAAAGTCCCGCTCAGCGCGGTCATCCCTGCTCACAAAGCGTTCGACGAACCCACCGCCGACGGTCCGATTTCACAAGTCATCCAGGCCGCCGTGGACACCGGCATTGCCGTCGGCGCCCTGGAAGAAACCAAACGCTACGCCCGCGAAGCCCGACCCTGGATCGACAGCGGACAGGATCACGGCTGGCAGGACCCGTTCAGTATCGCTGCGATCGGCGACCTCGAATGGCGGATCCACGGCACCGAAGCGATCCTCAAAAAGGCCGGCCGCGCAATCGACCACGCACTGCTCAACCCCAATGAAGACACGGTGGCCCGTGCTTCGGTGGTGGTTGCCCAGGCGAAAGTGCTGTCCGCCGAGATCGCCTTGCTTGCCAGCAGCAAACTCTTCGAACTGGCCGGTACTCGCTCTGTGCTCGGCAAGTACAACCTCGACCGCCACTGGCGCAACGCCCGGACGCACACCCTGCACGATCCGGCACGCTGGAAATATCACCTGATCGGCAACTACCTGCTCAACGGCGTGAAGCCTGCGCGCCACGCCTGGAACTGAGGAGCCCACCATGAACGCTTTGACTCAACCGATTGTTGCCGGGCAGCCCCTGGCCAAAAGTCAGCAGGATTTGCACAACGCTCGCAGCTTGCTTGATGCGACGTTGCGTTTCGTCCGGCAGCAGACCCAAACCACGGATGACCCTTACGTCATCAGCCGTTTTGGTGACTTGCACATCCGCATTGAAGTCGCCGCCGCGCTGCTCGAACGCGCCGAAGACTTTCTGAACAGCGTTGATGACGACACGGAAATCAGCGTCGCCATCGCCGAGTCGCACCTGGCCAGCGCCGACGCGCTAAATGCCGTCAGCAACGCTGAATTCGAACTCACCGGCCAACGCACCCTGTTGCCCGGATCGTTGCATGACCCATTGCACCGGAAACTCCACCTCATCGGTAACTTCCGCCTCAACGGCATCCATCCCCCAAGCTTTCGGAGTGCGGTTTGATGGCCCGTGAAATCCGCCTCAACGCCTTTGACATGAACTGCGTCGGCCATCAGTCGCCCGGCCTGTGGGCGCATCCGCGAGATCGTTCCTGGCAATACAAGGATCTGGAGTACTGGACCGATCTGGCGAAAATCCTCGAACGCGGCAAGTTCGACGGTTTGTTCATCGCCGATGTGCTGGGTATCTACGACGTCTACAACGGCAATGGTGACGCGGCGATCCGTCAGGCGGCGCAGGTGCCGGTCAACGACCCACTGCAATTGATTCCGCCGATGGCGCTGGTCACCGAGCATTTGGGTTTCGGCCTGACCGCCTCGCTGTCCTTCGAACACCCGTATCCGTTCGCCCGACGCCTGTCGACGCTCGATCACCTGACCAAGGGCCGCGCCGGCTGGAACATCGTCACCTCTTATCTGGAAAGCGGTGCGAAGAACCTCGGCCAGAAAAACCAGACCGAACACGACGCTCGTTACGACTTCGCCGAAGAGTATTTGGAGGTTTGCTACAAACTGTGGGAAGGCAGTTGGGAAGAGGGTGCGATTCTGCGGGATCGCGAGCGGCGGATCTTCAGCGACCCGAGCAAAATCCACGAAATCCAGCACGTCGGTAAGCACTTCCAGGTGCCGGGCATTCATCTTTGCGAACCCTCGCCGCAACGCACGCCGGTTCTCTATCAGGCTGGCGCATCCAGTCGCGGCAAGCAGTTTGCCGCCGAGCATGCCGAGTGTGTGTTCGTTGCTGCACCGTCGAAAGTGCTGCTGAAGAAAACCGTCGCCGACATCCGCCGTCGTGCTGCCGAAGCCGGGCGCGATCCGTCGAAGATTCTGATCTTCAACCTGCAAACCGTGATCCTCGGCGAGACCGACGCCAAGGCCAAAGCCAAGTTCGAGGAATACAAAACCTGGGTCAGTTACGAAGGGGCGATGGCGTTGATCTCTGGCTGGACCGGGATCGATTTCAGCCAGTTCAAACCCGATGAGCCGCTCAAACATGTGCATACAAACGCCATTCAATCGGCGGTGGAAGCGTTTTCCACGGCGGACCCGAACAAGGTCTGGACCCCGAATGAACTGGCTGACTGGGTGGGCATAGGCGGTTTTGGTCCGTTGTTTGTCGGCAGTCCCGAGACCGTCGCCGATTTGCTGCAGGAGTGGGTCGAGGAGACCGATGTGGACGGCTTTAACCTGGCCTATGCATTGACCCACGAAACCTTCATCGACGCTGTGGAATTGCTGGTGCCGGAGTTGCAGAAGCGTGGGGTCTACAAAACCGAATACGCGCCGGGGACCTTGCGCGAGAAGTTGTTCGGTGAAGGGCCGCGATTGCCGGAGATTCATCCGGGCGCGGGTTATCGAGACCTGGCGGCGTTGCGGCAGCAGGAGAAGAAAGTCGCGTCCTATTCATGATCGTTCCCACGCGCAACCTGCGCCTGCCCGGCTATCCGATTCCATCCTGCAAGTCAGCGGTATTTCTCTGTCCTACTTTGGTACTGCTTGATGAACCTTCCATGGGTTTGGCGCCTATTATCGTCCAGGAGATTTTCGAGATGAAACATTGATCAGTGAGAACGCCATGACTGAAACCCAAAGCGGACAGGCCACCGACGCCATTCGCCACGCGGACATCCTGATCGTCGGCGGCGGCCTCAGCGGCGCAATGCTGGCGGCGCAGTTGCTGCGCCTGCCGGGCAAACGCCAGGTGCTGGTGATCGAACCCCGCGCCGAACTGGGACGGGGCGAGGCGTACAGCGCGGTCGAGTTGGGCCACACGCTCAACGGCAATGCGGCGCGGATGAGCGTCGACCCGGACAACGCCGACGACCTGACCCAATGGCTGACCGATTACATCGCGGCCGGCGGCTGGCCGGAGTCTGACGAGCAACATGTGCCGGTCAGCGAGTTGTTCCCGCCGCGGGGGATTTTCGGCCTGTACGTGCAGCAGCGCCTGGCGGAAGCGCAAGCGGTGGGGGTGTTGAACGGTTCAACGGTCGAGCATGTGCGGGCCGAGGTGATTGACCTGCAAACGACGGACGATTCGGTGCGGCTGACCTTGAGTGACGGGCAACGCTTGCAGGGCGCCTATGCCGTACTGGCGACCGGGATGTTTCCCGCTGCACGCACGCCACAGACCGAGTCCAGCGGCTTGAACGCCGCTGCGCTTGATCCGTGGGACGTCGCGGCCATGCAGCAATTAGATCCGCAGTCGACCGTGCTGATCATCGGTTCGGGCCTGACCATGGTCGACGCCGTGGTGTCGCTGGAACAGGCCGGGCATCGCGGGCCGATTGAAGTGTTTTCCCGGCATGGCTTGCTGCCTCATGTACGTCGTCAGCCGCCGGCCTGGGCAGATTTTCTTGCCGAGGATCAGAGCATTCGCACACCGCGACAGCTGGTGCGCGAACTGCGTCGGCATTGCCGGGACGCCATCGCTCAAGGCATCGACTGGCAGGCGCCGCTCGACACCGTACGGGCGCACATTGGCCGCTTGTGGAATCAGGCGACGGACGTGCAGCGTCGGCAGTTCGTGCGGCATGTGCGGCCGTGGTGGGAAAGTCATCACCACCGCTCGCCGCCGTTGAGTGCCGAACTGGTGGCGCGGCTGCACAAGGAAGGCCGATTGCGGATTCAGGCGGCGTCGTTCAAAGGGCTGGAGCCTTCAGCGCACGGAGCAGTGAGCATCCGCATTCGGCGTCGTGGTGAAGCAGAAACTACCATTGTCAGCGGCGCGGCATTGATCAACTCCAGCGGCATCGAATATGACTGGCGACGGGTCGCCCGACCGCTGCCACAGCAACTGCTGGCGCGCGGACTTGTCCGGCCGGGGCCGTTGGCGCTGGGGATTGCAGCGGCAGTCGATGGCGCGGTGCTGGATGCCGATGCACACGTCGCCAGTCGTCTGTTCGCCATGGGCCCACCGTTGCGCGGCATGTGGTGGGAAAGCACGGCGGTGACTGACGTGGCGAGCCAGGCCAAGGCACTCGCCGCTCGCCTGACAACAACGCCGCCCCTGTAGCAGCTGCCGAGCCTGCGAGGCTGCGTTCGAGCGCGCAGCGGTCGCAGAATCAGGTAATGCGTTTTTCAGCCAGACCGTGCACTCAGGTTTTACGACCGCTGCGCGCTCGAACGCAGCCTCGCAGGCTCGGCAGCTGCTACGGATTTTGGTGATCAGCTATTACGAAGAAACCCCGGGTAGATCGGATCTACCCGGGGTTTGTTGTTTAAAGCCGCGCAACGCCGTTGATCAATAACGCTGATACTTCGAACCGAACTCAGGGCGGTTTTCAGCGACGTAGAGTGTGCTCGCCTGGTTGTCTTTGTGATCAACGCCGACGGTGTTCACGTTCAGTGTGGCCGGTTGGCTGACTTTGGCCGCTGCAACGACCTGTGAGGTGGCGTGAGGGGCGGCGATGGCGGAGGTAGCGCCAAGAACCGAAAGGGCGAAACCAAGACCGATAATGCTTTTCATGATAGTGCTCCAGAGCGTGGGGAGAAGATGTGGCCACTGTAGTGCTGGAGCATCGCGATGAAAAAAAACCCTGACGCATAGTTGTTATCGAGAGCGTTGATCCGTTGTCAGCGGGGTGTGTTGTCGCTGAGCCAGCGCTGCTTGAGTTGTTCCAGGCGCCCATCGTGGTTCATCTCGTCCAGCGCCTGTTGCCAGCGCGCGACCTGGCGCGCATCGGTTTGCGGGGAAAACGCGA
The DNA here is from genome assembly GCF_004136015.1 of Pseudomonas sp. ACM7. Taxonomy (NCBI): domain Bacteria; kingdom Pseudomonadati; phylum Pseudomonadota; class Gammaproteobacteria; order Pseudomonadales; family Pseudomonadaceae; genus Pseudomonas; species Pseudomonas sp. ACM7. The sequence continues at coordinate 5,295,572 of NZ_CP024866.1, forward strand.
TGTAGGTGCCTTGCTTCATCAGCGGCATCTGGTAATGCAACTGGTCGGGCGGCAACCCTTCTTCACGGGCCATTGTGGCGGCGGAAAGGGTGTCGGCCACCACATACTCGGTGCGGCCCAGGCGCGCCAGACGCATCATTTGCTCGGGGGTTTCCACGCCGTATAGATTGTTCAAACCTTGTTTTTGCAAGTAGCTGTAGACCAGCCATTTGCGCGGGACGGCGATGCGGCCCAGGTTGCCGGCGTCTTGCAAATTGCGCACCGGTTGCTGGGTGCCATTGGCGGAATAGAGCGCCGTTTCCACGTCCATCAACGGGCCGACCCACTGGTACTGGCCATCGCGCTCGGCAGTGCGCAACACGGTAAACACCCCGGTAGCGGGCTCGGTCGTGGCGATGAGCAAGGCGCGCAGCAGGGGGACTTGTTGGAAATGCACCTGGTCGCCGGCACTGTCGGCCAGCGCCTTCACCACATCCACGCCAAACCCCACCAGTTGGTTACCCTGCTGAAAATGCAAGGGCGGATGGTTGTCGGTGAGCAGGTTCAGATCAGCCGCAAGCGCCGTAAAGGTCAGGAAAGACAACAGGCAACCGGCAATGCGCTTCATGAATCGTCCTTGATGAAGTGAAGCGCAAATCTTAGTACGGGTGTGCTGCATATGTCCCGAGGAATTATCGGACTATTGCGTCAGATCTCAGGACTTAGGGGCTTCTGCATGGGGAGATGCAGATGGGTTTTGTCTGACGGAACACATTCAAATGTGGGGGTAAGCTCGCTCCCACCTTCGTTCTCTGTCTTGATGTAGATCGCGATCAATACCGCTGATATTTCGAGCCGAACTCGGCGCGGTTTTCCGCGACAACCACACCACCGCGTACCGCATTGCTCAGGCTGACCGAGGCCACACGGTCGGGCGGCTACGACTGGGGCGCGCGCTCGGCGGACATCGTTTCGGCGCTCTGGCCGGAGCGGGTGGAGGCGCTGGTCTCGGTGAGCGGCTACCTCATCGGCAATCAGGCCGCAGGCAAGAATCCGTTGCCGCCCAAGGCCGAGCTGCAATGGTGGTACCAGTTCTACTTCGCTACCGAACGCGGCCAGGCCGGTTACGAAAAAAACCGCCACGACTTCGCCAAGTTGATCTGGGAGCTGGCCTCCCCGAAATGGACCTTCGACGACGCGACTTTCGATCGCAGCGCGGTGGCCCTGGACAACCCCGATCATGTGGCTATTACGATCTTCAACTATCGCTGGCGGTTGGGCATGATTCAGGGCGAACCTCAATATGAAGCGCTGGAGCAGCGGCTGGCCAAGGCGCCGGTCATTACGGTGCCGACCATTACCATGGAAGGTGACGCCAACGGGGCGCCACATCCGGCTGACGAAGATTATGCCAAGCGCTTCACCGGCAAATATGAGTACCGACTCATCAATGGCGGCATCGGCCACAACTTGCCGCAGGAAGATCCGCAGGCCTTTGCCAAGGCAGTGATCGACGCGGATCACCTCTGAGCATTAGTGCCGCGAATAGTGTGCTCGCTGATCGTTCCCACGCGGGAGCGTGGGAACGATCTTTATTACATTTTTGTTATTCGTCAGGCACTGGTCAGGCCTGCTCCATCATTTGGATCAGGTTTTCTGGCCAGACTGTTTCAGCGGTATCTTTCAGCTCAGCGACTGACCACCATTTGTGTTCAGTCATCACCCGGGTTTCATCGGCAGTCCAGCCATCACGCGTCAGCCGTTCACCGTCAGCTCGGACGATGAAGTAGCGTTCCACGGACAAGACGGTTTCGCCGCTGGGCAACATCATCGAAAAGCTGCGCTCTGCCACGCTAGTGTCCACTGTGTCGACATGCAGTCCGGTCTCTTCATGCAGTTCGCGTATGGCGGCGGCTTCAAAGGTTTCACCTTCCTCAAGACCGCCGCCCGGCGTAGCCCAATAGTCGCGTCCGTCCAAAGCATCGCCCTTGTGCTGGAAGCGAAACAGCAAGACCTGACGGGCGGGATTGATCACAAGGAGTCGTGCAGCGTTACGTTGGCGCATCAAAAATTCTCTTTCCATAGACGTTACAGCTCAAGTTGCTGATCGTTCCCACGCGGGAGCGTGGGAACGATCTTTATTAGCTTTGTTACGCAACCACTTGATAACACGGCACATACGCCGCGCCGCCCGGCAGTTTCATCCGGTGCTGGGCGACGAAGGCCTTGAGCAGTTGATCCAGCGGTTGCATTACCGCCGCATCGCCACGGATCTGGTAAGGCCCGTGCTCTTCGATCAGGCGGATGCCCTTGTCCTTGACGTTGCCGGCGACGATGCCGGAGAACGCGCGGCGCAGGTTGGCGGCCAGTTCGTGGGCCGGCAGGTTGCGGCTCAGTTTCAGGTTGGCCATGTTTTCGTGGGTTGGATCGAACGGACGCTGGAAGCCTTCGTCGATCTTCAGCAGCCAGTTGAAATGGAACGCGTCATTGCGCTCGCGGCGGAACTGTTTGACTGCCTTTAGACCTTGAGTCATTTGACGCGCGACTTCAGCCGGGTCGTCGATGATGATTTCGTAATGTTGCTTGGCAGCGTCACCCAAGGTGGCGCCGACGAACGCATCCAGTTGCTCCAGATACGGCGCGGCATGTTTCGGTCCGGTGAGGACCACGGGGAAGGGCAGGCCAGCGTTGTCCGGGTGCATCAGGATACCGAGCAGGTACAGGAACTCTTCGGCGGTGCCGGCGCCGCCCGGGAAAATGATGATGCCGTGGCCGACGCGGACGAAGGCTTCCAGACGTTTTTCGATGTCCGGCAGGATCACCAGTTCGTTGACGATCGGGTTCGGCGCTTCGGCAGCGATGATGCCCGGCTCGGTCAAACCGAGGTAGCGGCCGCCGTGGATGCGCTGTTTGGCGTGGGCGATGGTCGCGCCTTTCATCGGGCCTTTCATCACGCCAGGACCGCAACCGGTGCAGATGTCGAGGCTGCGCAGGCCCAGTTCGTGGCCGACTTTCTTGGTGTATTTGTATTCTTCAGTATTGATCGAGTGGCCGCCCCAGCACACCACGATCTTCGGCTCGACGCCGGGGCGCAGGGTGCGGGCGTTGCGCAGCAGGTGGAACACGTAGTCGCTGATGCCCTGGGAGGTGCTCAGGTCGATGCGCTGGGCGTCGAGTTCGTTTTCGGTGTAGACGATGTCGCGCAGGGCGCTGAAGAGCATTTCCCGGGTGCTGGCGATCATTTCGCCATCAACGAAGGCGTCGGCCGGGGCGTTCAGCAGTTCCAGGCGTACGCCACGGTCCTGCTGGTGAATGCGGATTTCGAAGTCCTTGTAGGCCTCGAGGATGGTTTTTGCGTTATCGACATGGGCGCCGGTATTGAGGATGGCCAGGGCGCACTGGCGGAATAAGGTGTAGGTGCTGCCGGATCCGGCTTCGCTCAGTTGCTGTACTTCACGTTGAGAAAGGGTTTCCAGGCTGCCTTTTGGGCTGACCGAGGCGTTGATTACTTGTCGTTGGGTCATTCAATGATCCTTAAAACGATGCCATTCATACAGTCAAATGGCATCCGAATAGTATGTATCCATGAAAGAAGATGGCACGAACTGCGCTGTATCGCCATTTCCCCGTTTGACGATGAAAAGATGAAAAGGAGCCTCAGCATAGCTAAATCCCCTGCAGAGGCGATAATGCCCCGCAGCCTTTTTACCCATGCCCTCAAGGAACCCCGTCGCGATGTTCGAAATCCAGCCGCAGAACCCCGAGCGCTATCGAAGCCAGACGCGACGCAGCACGATAATCATAGCCTTGATTTTCCTGGCCCTGGCGATGGTGTTGTCCACCACGGCGGTGGTGTTGTTCGGCGAACCCGGTGGCGACAATCTGCGATTTAACGTCGGCGGCGTGTTTGTGTCGGTGCTGCTGATGGCAGCGCTGATGCGCGGCACGTTCTGGACCCAGCCATGGATGGCCCCGGCGGTTTACGGCTGGCAGCTCAAGCGCAGCCTGATGAGCATCACTAACGTCATGCATCAGGTGACGGCGGCGGTGGAGAAGGAGGATCCGACGGCCATGAAGCTGCTGCGTTTCTACCATCTGGGGTTGAGCCAGATGCACGAGTTGGACGGCAACTCCAGTGATCACAGCCAGTTGACCCGCGAGATGGATCAGCACAAGGCGCGGATGGAAGCGCTGGGCATCGAGACTGATCAGACGCAATTGAATCCTGCCTGGATAGAGGCCGTGAAGCAGGCCTCGTAGTAAAAACTGTGGTGTAGGCGAAATCCGCAGTATTGGCTGAGGACGTGGAAGAACAGTATTCCTGGCGAGCCGGTGGTGAGAATAGTTCTCGCGCAAATCACCTATCCGGTGTTTGATGAGGCATAGTCGCCTGCCACCAGGCGGCTTATACCCGTCATGGGTCATAAAAAGGGCGAACGGGAAGATTCGCCGTGTGATCAGCATTCAGGGAGCGTCATGGGTCATCCGTCCGTCAACAATCGAATTGAACAATCGCGCCATGGCGTGCCTTGGGTCGCCGAGCAAGCCGGGGCAACTCTCAAGGTTCGCTCTGCGGTGATTCTGCTGGTCGCGGTGTGCCTGTCCATGACGGCTATCGTGATTTGGGAAGCCTGGAACTCGCGCCAGTACCATCTGCATGACAAGGAAGTGGCGATGTCCAACCTTGCGCAGACCCTGGCCTCGCAAGCACAGGCGTCGATCAAGCAAGCCGATACGCTGCTGTTGACCCTGGTGGATCGCCTCGAAAACGACGGCATCGACCAGGCCCGGATGCCCCGGCTGGAGCGTTTACTCAAGGCCCAGCGCAGTGAGTTGAGCCAGCTCCATGGCTTGTTTATCTATGATGAAGAAGGGCGCTGGATTGCCAATTCCAATGGCGCCGTCGTGCCGGATGCCAACAACGCCGATCGTGAGTATTTTATCTTCCATCGCAATCATCCCGACCGCGGTCCCCACATCGGCCCCTCGATCAAGAGTCGTTCGAGCGGTGAATGGATCATGACGGTGTCCCGCCGCGTCAATCATCCGGATGGCCGTTTTGCCGGCGTGGCGTTGGCAACGATTTATCTCAGCCATTTCCTCGGGCTCTACGACAGCATCGACATGGGTCATAACGGCGTGATCAACCTGATCGCCGACGACGCCACCATCGTCGTCCGCCGGCCGTTCAAAGAAGCTGAAATCGGCATCAGCGTCGCCAAGGGACCGTTGTTTACGCAACTGTTGCCCAAGGGCAATTCAGGCACGGCAATGGTCCCGTCCTATGTGGATGGCGTCGAGCGTGTGGTCGGATTTCGCAGGGTCGACGGTTATCCGCTGATCATCTTTGCGGCGCTGAACAAAGATGAAGTCCTGGCCGCCTGGCGTGAGGAGGTACTGCTGAGTGCCGGGATCGTCTCGTTATTCCTGGGGTTTCTGGGCGTCCTCGGTTATCGCCTCATTCGCCTCATGAGGCAGCAGAACCATGTGCAGGGCGTATTGCTGGATACGCAGGAAAAACTGATCGAGGTCAACCGCAGTCTTGAGTTGCTGGCGCTGGAGGACGCGCTGACCGGACTGTCCAACCGGCGTCAGTTCGATCTGTTCATCCTCGCCGAAATGGGCCGCGCCAGGCGCAACCAGACCCACCTCGCGCTGCTGATGATCGATGTCGATCACTTCAAGAGCTTCAATGATCTTTACGGCCATGTGGCCGGCGATGAGTGTTTGCGCAACATCAGCACGATCATCCGGGACAACATCAAGCGCCCCGGTGACCTGTCTGCCCGCTATGGTGGCGAAGAATTTGCGGTGGTACTACCCGGCACCGACTACGTGGGGGCGTTTCTGGTGGCGGAAAAAATCCGCCGCGCGGTTCAGCAGGCCGGCATCCGACACAGTGAAGGGGCTGAAGGCACGGTGACGGTCAGCCTGGGGGTCGCCGCTTACGATCCGGCGTCACAAGCCCAGCCCAGCGACCTGGTGGGGGCCGCCGACAAGGCGCTTTACGTGGCCAAGGCCAGCGGCCGGAACATGAGCGTCATTGCCAACTGAATTCAAACAAACCGGTCACTGCCCTGAACCAGTTTGGTTGACAGGTACGATTGCTTGAGTTTTTCCAGCCACCAGCCCAAGGCGCGGCCGTCGTGATCGCCACGCCAGCCGGCATACAAGATATTCGGCTCACGCGGGTCGGCCATCTGTTTTTCAACCAGCGTGCCGTTTTTCAGCAACGAGCCGACCCGATGCTTCGGTAACCAACCCACGCCCAACCCGTCGCACTGGGCGAGGATCTTGGCGCGCATGGTCGGCACAGCGAGCACCGGTTGGCCGCCGGAGACGCCGTAAGTGCTGCCCTCGGTAACCCTGGACGAATCGGCCACGACAATCGCCCGATGCTGCGCAACCATGGCGCGTGAAATCGGCTCCTGGGCCCTGGCCAGCGGGTGCCTGGGTGACACCGCGAACACCCATTCCATTTCCCCCAGTTGCATCCAGCGCAAGGAGGGGATCGCCAGTGGCTCGTTGGTGGCGCCGATGATCAGGTCCGCGCGGCCTTCACGCAGGGCTTCCCAAACACCTTTGAGGACTTCCTGAGTGATGCGCAACGGCACGCCGGATTCCAGCGCATCGAACTCGTGAATCACCGGGATCAACGCTTCGAATTCGAGCAACTCATCGGTGACGATCCATAGCCGGCTCTCCCAGCCATTGGCCACTTGCTGCACCCGCTGGGTCAGCCGCGAGACGTCTTGCATCAGTCGCGCCGCCTCGTTCACCAGCAACTCACCCGCCGGGGTCAGTTGCAAGCGGTAGCGACGACGGTCGAACAGCAAGGCGTCAAAGCGTTCCTCCAGTTGTCGCGCGGCGTAGGACACCGTCGAGGGCGCCTTGCCCAAGTGGGCCGCGGCCCGGGACAGGCTTCCGGTTTCCCGGATGGCTTCGAGCAGCGTGAGATCTTCAATCGACAACATGGGCAGAGTCCTTGAACGAACAAGATCAAAAGATCGCAGTCTGCGGCAGCTCCTACGCGCCCGTTGGGCGCTGCCACAGCCTGATCAACCGAAGGTAGACCACCACGTTGATCGCCAGCACCACGCTGCCCAGTCCCAGCTGAATCGCCGGTGTCAGGCCCGCCGGGTAAATGACCGGCCACACGTAGTGTTCGATGAAACCGCCGCTATAACCGGTTTGCCCGGCCGCGTCGCGCATGAGGTTTTCCCACTGCGTCAGCGGGCAGGTCAGGTGGAAGACTTCCACCGACACACCCCACACCGCCGCGGGCAGGTGCCACCAGATCAGGGGGCGCCATTTGAGCACCAGCAGCCCGCCGAACAGCACGAACAGAATGAACAACAGATGAAACAGGACCAGCCCGTCGGCGGCGATTCGGTAAAGCATGTCGACTCCATGACGCGTTATGCGAATGGCTCCATGGTACTCGGGCTGGTTGCTGGCGCTCTATCGATTGTTGCTGTTCAACGCCGCCAGTACTTCCTTCAGACGCACCGCCATGGCTACGCTGCTGCGTTGCATCGGCGCGCGCAGTTCGTCGTCGATCAAGCCTTCAAGGGACAGGGCGGTTTTCACCGGGGCGGGATTGGGCTCGATGAACAGGCTGTGAATCAGCGGCAACAGTTGGAAGAATGTCGCTCGACCAGTCGCTAACCGGTTGTCGCGGATCTGTTGATATAACGCCACGAACAGCTCCGGATGAACATGCGCCGAAGCGGCAATGGCGCCTTTGGCGCCCAGGCACAAGGCGCTGAAGATCTGGTTATCTTCGCCGCACAGCACGTCGACCTTGCCACTGCCTAGCAGTGCCAGGGTGTTGGACTGATTGCCGCCGCAATCCTTGATCGCGACGATTCGCTCATGGGCGACGATGTTGAGCAGGGTTGCCTGCTCGAACGCCACGCCGGTGCGGTAAGGGATGTCGTAAAGAATGAGCGGAACGCTGGAGGCATCGGCGACGGCTTTGAAAAACGCTTCGAGGCCCGCCTGGGAAGGGCGGATGTAATACGGCGGCGGTACCAGCAAACCGGCCAGTGGACGTTTCAGGATTTCGCTCTGAAATTGCAGCAGCTCGGTCATATTGTTGCCGGCCAGGCCCATGACCACCCGTTCCGCCGGCACCTGCGCCAGCACCGCATCGAGCACCGCCAGTTGCTCGTGTTTGCTCAGTGCCGCCGCTTCCGCCGTGGTGCCGCAGACCACAACGCCATCGACACCTTTTTCCAGCAGATGATTGACCAACCGGCGCAAGCCGACGAAATCGATCGCACCGTTGCGAAACGGTGTAACGAGAGGGACCCAGATACCTTGAAACGATGACATGCACTTACTCCTGAAGGTTGACCGATTTCGTCACCGTCAGAAGCGTAGAAGGCAGTAAGCAAGGGAGGGTGTCCGTCGCGCTCAATGTCCTGTCAGCTCATCTGACGGGACAGCGCGCCCCGGTCACATGAGCGACTGTTTCTTCGATTTGAGGGCGTGCGCAACGCAACCTTGCGCCTTGGCATTCAAGCCAATGACGACAGTGTTGAGGTTGAAGGTTGCGGACATACTTGCTTACACCCTGAATGAGGCGCTCAGTTTTAAAAGCCGGCGCGATTTTTGTCAATCGCGAAAATCAGCGAGCTCCGCACGCATTCTGCCGTTGTGCCTGGCCGCGGACCAAGTGCGCAAGATTGTTCAAGCCTTCGGCCATGACTGCTGGCACAGTCTGAAGTCTTTCCCTGGTTGTAGAGCGTTATGTCCAATTCACTCATGCCGCGCAGTGCCTTTCTTCGCGGCGCTGCGGCGATCATGCCGTTGTCCCTGGCCACCGCGCCCTGGGGACTGCTGGCCGGCTCCATGGCCATCGAGGCCAATCTCACGCCCCTGCAAGGCCAGGGGTTGTCGAGCATCGTGTTTGCCGGGGCGGCGCAACTGGTGGCGATCGGCATGCTCAAGGGCGGTGCCGGGATCTTTTCGATTTTGCTGACGACGCTGCTGCTGACCTCCCAGCATTTGCTTTACGGGATGAGCCTGCGTTCGGTGATTTCGCCGTTGCCGGGTCGCTGGCGTGTGGGGTTGGGCTTTTTGCTCACCGATGAGCTGTTCGCCCTGACCAGTGCGCATGACAAACAACAGTTCAACCGCTGGTACGCGTTGGGTGTCGGCCTGACGTTTTACATCGCCTGGAACCTCTTCACCCTGGCCGGTATCGTACTGGGCAGCAGCATTCCGGGGCTGGAACATCTGGGACTGGACTTCTCCATCGCGGCGACTTTTATCGCCCTGATCACCCCCGTGGTGCGGAACGTGCCGACCGTGGTGTGTGTGGCGGTGTCGCTGTTCTGCTCGGTGCTGTTCAGCTACTGGCAATGGGGCTCGGCGCTAGTACTGTCGGGGTTGGCGGGCATGACCGCAGGCTTTATCTGCAACAAATTCTACGGTGGACGCACATGATGGTCTGGGCGGTTATTTTTGGCATGGGGCTATTGGTGTTCCTCAACCGCTATGTGTTTCTGGAGCCGCGGCTGCCCGTGCGCTTGAGCAGTAATGCGCGGCAGTTCCTGGGGTTTGCGGTGCCGGGCATGTTGACGGCGATCTGTGGGCCGATCGTGTTCATGCCGGACAAGCAGCTGAATCTGCAGTGGGACAACCCGTACCTGATCAGTTCGCTGGTGGCGGTGGGGCTGGTGCTTTACACCCGCAATACCTTGCTCAGCATGTTGTTGAGCATGGGGTTCTTCTTTTTGCTGCGTTGGTGGCTCTAAGTCGTTCCCGTCGAAACTGTTCTACGCTTAAAGGGGCCCCCTACAGGAAGAGAGGTGAGCATGGCTAATGATCCAAAGCGTCCAGACCCGGATGAAGATGTGGATGACGAACCCACGGAAGAGGAAATCGAGCGGCAGAGGCGTTCGACGCCGGACTGGAAGCACCCCGACGACGGTAAAGAACTGTCAGACCGCGACCAGGAACGTCCGCTGAAGCCTTGACCGATCTGCACATACAAAAAAGCCCCGCTATCAAGCGCAATGCTGTTCACTTAAGGATTGTTGACTAATCCTCAGGCAGCAGGAAAATCCGGAATCTGATAAGGATTCCGGATTTTTTATGTCTGTTGCTCAGGATTTAAGCGCGGTTTTGGATTTTGCTGAGCAACCGCTCTCTCGCCTTGAGGTGTTCACCGATCATATTCCTCATGATTGGATTACCGCGGCGGCCGCTCTGGCGGATAAAGCCACGATCCGACGTCGGCGCTTGCCTTCGGACGTAGTCCTTTGGCTGGTAGTCGGGATGGCACTTTTCAGAGGTGAGCCAATAGTCG